>NZ_JBVIFC010000012.1:0-231812 GCF_055571535.1 Streptomyces sp. NPDC030893
GAGAAGTACCAACTCCGCACCCGCGACCGGGACACCGCCGAACGCGAGGGCCGCACCATCACCCCCCTCATCACCCGGCTCAACACCATCCGGCGCGCACACCCCGCGCTCCACCGGCTCAGGAACCTCCGCTTCCACCGGACCGACAACGACGCCGTCATCGCGTACAGCAAGCGCAGCGGCCCGGACGTCGTGCTCGTGGTCGTCAACCTCGACCCGCATCACCCCCAGGAGGCCACGGTCTCGTTGGACATGCCGCAACTCGGCCTGGACCGGCACGAGTCGGTACCGGTGCGCGACGAGCTCACCGGCGAGACCTACCACTGGGGCAGCGCCAACTACGTGCGGCTGGAGCCGGGGCGGGCTCCCGCGCATGTCCTGCACGTCCAGCGACCGCCCGCCGCACAGCGAAACGGAGGGTGAGGAACGTCATGACCGTGAACCAGCCGGTGCCGGACATGTTCGAGGACACACCGGTCAGGGACCGGGACCCGGAGTGGTTCAAACGAGCCGTCTTCTACGAGGTCCTGGTCCGCTCCTTCCAGGACAGCAACGGCGACGGCATCGGCGACCTGAAGGGTCTGACCGCGAAGCTGGACTATCTGCAATGGCTGGGCGTCGACTGCCTGTGGCTGCCGCCCTTCTTCAAGTCCCCGTTGCGCGACGGGGGTTACGACGTCGCCGACTACACCGCCGTGCTGCCCGACTTCGGCGACCTCGCCGACTTCGTGGAGTTCGCGGACTCCGCGCACCAGCGCGGGATGCGCGTGATCATCGACTTCGTCATGAACCACACCAGCGACGAACACCCGTGGTTCCAGGAGTCGCGCAAGGACCCCGACGGCCCCTACGGCGACTTCTACGTGTGGGCCGACGACGACACCGGCTATCCGGACGCGCGGATCATCTTCGTCGACACCGAGGCCTCCAACTGGACGTACGACCCCGTACGCAAGCAGTACTACTTCCACCGCTTCTTCTCGCACCAGCCGGACCTCAACTACGAGAACCCGCGCGTGCAGGAGGAGATCCTGGCGGCCCTGCGTTTCTGGCTGGACCTGGGCATCGACGGGTTCCGGCTGGACGCGGTGCCGTATCTGTACGCGGCCGAGGGCACCAACTGCGAGAACCTGCCCGCCTCGCACGCGTTCCTGAAGCGGGTGCGCAAGGAGATCGACACCCAGTACCCGGACACCGTGCTGCTGGCGGAGGCCAACCAGTGGCCGGAGGACGTCGTCGACTACTTCGGCGACTACGCGGCCGGCGGCGACGAGTGCCACATGGCGTTCCACTTCCCCGTCATGCCCCGGATCTTCATGGCCGTACGCCGTGAGTCCCGCTACCCCGTCTCCGAGATCCTCGCCAAGACCCCGGCGATCCCCTCGGGCTGCCAGTGGGGGATCTTCCTGCGCAACCACGACGAGCTGACCCTGGAGATGGTCACCGACGACGAACGCGACTACATGTGGGCCGAGTACGCCAAGGACCCCCGCATGCGCGCCAACATCGGCATCCGCCGCCGGCTCGCCCCCCTGCTGGACAACGACCGCAACCAGATCGAGCTGTTCAACGCCCTGCTGCTGTCCCTCCCGGGCTCACCGATCCTCTACTACGGCGACGAGATCGGCATGGGCGACAACATCTGGCTCGGCGACCGTGACGCGGTGCGCACGCCGATGCAGTGGACCCCGGACCGCAACGCGGGCTTCTCCTCCTCCGACCCGGGCCGGCTCTTCCTGCCGACCATCATGGACCCGGTCTACGGCTACCAGGTCACCAACGTCGAGGCCTCCATGGCGTCCCCGTCCTCGCTGCTGCACTGGACCCGCCGGATGATCGAGATCCGCAAGCAGAACCCCGCCTTCGGCCTCGGCACCTACACCGAGCTGCCCTCCTCCAACCCCGCCGTCCTCGCCTACCTGCGCGAGTACGAGGACGACCTGGTGCTCTGCGTCAACAACTTCTCCCGCTTCTCCCAGCCGACCGAGCTCGACCTGCGCGAGTTCGACGGACGCCATCCGGTCGAGCTGTTCGGCGGGGTGCGCTTCCCCGCCATCGGCGAACTGCCGTACCTGCTGACCCTCGGGGGCCACGGCTTCTACTGGTTCCGGCTCACCCGAGTCGCATCCCGCATCGGCCGACGACTGTGAGCGTGTGCCGGCGTAAGGAGGCGTCACCATGACGAAGACCGCATTCCTGCGCCCGCGGAGCGCGCCCGCCGAGCCCATGGAGTCGCTCACCGGGCTGCTGCGCGAGTGGCTGCCGCTGCAGCGCTGGTTCGCCGGCAAGGACCGGCCCGTCACCGACCTCGGTGTGCTGTCGATGACGGAACTGTTCCCGGGCTGTCTGCACGTACTGGTGCACGCCGCGCACGGCGGCGTGCCCGCTCCCGGGGGCACCACCCCGGCCGGTGACTGCTACCAGCTGCTCCTCGGTGTGCGGGAGCACCCCTCGCCGCGGCTCGGCAAGGCGCTCATCGGCAGGGTGCCGGCCGGCCGGCTGGCCGGACTGACCGTCTACGACGCCCTCCACGACCCGCGCGCCGCCCAGCTCCTCCTGGACCGGCTGCGCCGCCCCGGCACCGCGGGCCCGCTCCACTTCGAGTGCGACGGGAGCCGGCAGGTGCCCGCCGGACTGGTGCCCCGGCTGATGACCGCCGAGCAGTCCAACTCCTCGCTGGTGTACGGCGACGAGTACATCCTGAAGGTGTTCCGGCGCATCCAGCCCGGGGTCAACCCGGACCTGGAGGTGCCGGGGGCGCTCGCCCGCCAGGGCTGCCACCGGGTCCCGGCGCCGGTGGCCTGGCTGCGCACCACGCATCCGTTCAAGGCCACCCTCGGGGTGCTCCAGCCGTATCTGCGCAACGCCTCCGACGGCTGGACGCTGGCCCTGGACGCGCTCGCCTCCGGTGACGACTTCACCGCGCAGGCGCACGCGCTGGGCCGGGCCACGGCGGACGTCCATCTGGCGCTCTCCTCGGCGTTCCCCATCGGCGCCCCCGGGGAGAACGGGCGGACGGCGGCGGCGATGACGGAACGGCTGACCGCCGCGGCGCACGCCGTGCCCGCGCTCCAGCCGTTCGTCCCCGGCCTGCGGGCCGCCTTCGCCGCACTGGCCACCTGCGACGCCGGACCGCCCGCCCAGCGCATCCACGGCGACCTGCACCTGGGGCAGGTGCTGCGGGCCGGGCGCGAGTGGTTCGTCATCGACTTCGAGGGCGAGCCGTCGCGGCCGCTCTCCGAACGGCGCAGCGCCCACTCCCCCGTGCGGGACATCGCCGGGATGCTGCGCTCCTTCGACTACGCCGCCCGCCAGCGCCGCCCCTGGCGGCCGGAGTGGGCGCGCCGCTGTCGCGAGGCCTACTGCGCGGGCTACGCGGCCCGCGCCGGCTGGGACCCCCGCAAGAAGCACGGCCTGCTCCGCGCCTACGAGACGGACCGTGCCGTGTACGAGGTGCTGTACGAGGCCCGGCACCGACCCGACTGGCTGCCCGTACCCATGGCGGCGATCGAGCGCCTCGCCGTGAGAGGAGACTGAAGCCGTGGCCCTGCATGAGACCCCGCTTCCCGAGTCGGCCGGGCCCGTCCCGTCCGCGCCCGCGGCCCCGGGGGCCGCGCCGGCCCTCGACCCGGCCGACCGGGGGCGCCTGCTGGCGGGCGCCCACCACGATCCGCACGCGCTGCTCGGCGCGCACCCGGTGCCCGGCGGGATCGCCTTCCGGGCGCTGCGCCCCTTCGCCCGCGAGGTGGGCGTGATCGTCGACGGCGAGCGCACCCCGCTCGTCTCGGAGGGCGACGGACTGTTCTCCGTCGTCCTGCCGCTCGACGCGATCCCCGCGTACACCCTGGCGGTGGCCTACGAGGACGACGAGGCGGCCGAGACGCACGACCCGTACCGGTTCCTGCCGGCCCTCGGCACCTTCGACCTGCATCTGATCGGTGAGGGCCGGCACGAGGAGCTGTGGACGGCGCTCGGCGCGCACCCCATGACCCATCAGGGCGTCACCGGCACCCGTTTCACGGTGTGGGCGCCCAACGCGCAAGGGGTGCGGGTCGCCGCCGACTTCACCCACTGGGACGGCACGGCCTTCCCGATGCGCTCGCTCGGCTCGTCCGGGGTGTGGGAGCTGTTCCTGCCGGGCGTCGGCGAGGGGACCCGCTACAAGTTCGAGATCCACTCCCGTCACGGCCACCGGTTCCTCAAGGCCGACCCGATGGCGCGCCGTACGGAGGCCCCGCCGAACACGGCGTCCGTGGTGACGGCCTCGCACTACGAGTGGGGTGACGCCGAGTGGTTCGCGCGGCGGGCCGAAGTGCCGGTGCACGAGGCGCCGTTCTCGGTGTACGAGGTGCACCTGCCGTCGTGGCGGCCGGGGCTGACGTACCGCGAACTCGCCGAGGTGCTGCCCGCGTACGTCACGGACCTGGGCTTCACCCACGTCGAGCTGATGCCGGTGGCCGAGCACCCCTACGGCCCGTCCTGGGGTTACCAGGTCACGGGGTTCTACGCGCCCACGGCCCGCCTCGGCACCCCGGACGACTTCCGGTACCTGGTCGACGCCCTGCACCGGGCCGGGATCGGCGTGATCATGGACTGGGTGCCGGCGCACTTCCCGAAGGACGACTGGGCGCTGGCCCGGTTCGACGGGGAACCGCTGTACGAGCCCGGGGACTCCCGGCGCGCGGAGCACCCCGACTGGGGGACGTACACCTTCGACTTCGCCCGTACCGAGGTGCGCAACTTCCTGGTCGCGAACGCCGTCTACTGGTGCCAGGAGTTCCACATCGACGGGCTGCGGGTGGACGCCGTCGCCTCCATGCTCTACCTCGACTACTCGCGCGAGGACGGCGGCTGGGAGCCGAACGCGTACGGCGGCCGGGAGGACCTGGCGGCGATGGCGTTCCTGCAGGAGATGAACGCGACCGTCTACCGGCGCTGCCCCGGTGTGGTGACCATCGCGGAGGAGTCGACGGCGTGGGGCGGGGTGACCCGGCCGACGGACACCGGCGGTCTCGGTTTCGGGCTGAAGTGGAACATGGGCTGGATGCACGACTCCCTGGAGTACGTCTCCCACGAGCCGGTGCACCGCAAGTACCACCACCACGAGATGACCTTCGCGATGGTGTACGCCTACAGCGAGAACTACTGTCTGCCCATCTCGCACGACGAGGTGGTGCACGGCAAGCAGGCGCTGGTGTCGAAGATGCCGGGCGACTGGTGGCAGCGGCGCGCCAACGTCCGCGCCTACCTCGCCTTCATGTGGGCCCATCCCGGTAAGCAACTGCTGTTCATGGGGCAGGAGTTCGCCCAGGGGGCCGAGTGGTGCGAGAAGCAGGGGCCGGAGTGGTGGCTGCTCGACGAGGGGTACCACTCGGCCGGTGACCACCGCGGGGTGCAGGACCTGGTGCGCGACCTCAACGCCCGCTACCGGGCGACCCCGGCGCTGTGGCAGCGCGACACCGACCCGTCCGGTTTCCGGTGGGTGTCGGTCGACGCCGCCGACGACAACGTCTTCGCGTTCCTGCGGTACGACGCCGAGGGCGCCCCGCTGCTCGCGGTGTCGAACTTCTCGCCCGTGGTCCGGCACGACCACCTCCTCACCACCGGCGACGAGGTGGTCGCCTGGCAGGAGGTCCTCAACACCGACGCCGCGCGCTACGGCGGCGGGGACGTCACGAACCCCGGTCCGCTCAAGCCCGAGGACGGCCGCCTCCGGCTCACCCTTCCGCCGCTCGCGACCGTGTGGCTGGCACCCGTCCCCCTGTGAGGCCCGGCGACGACGCCAGGTGTCCTCCGGCTCCGGCGGGGCATTCGGCACCGTACGGCCGGGGGCGTCCCGGCGTCGTCGCGGCAGGTCGCGGAAGGGCGGGCACAGGTGCGCACCGTGGGAGTGGAGGAGGAGCTCCTCCTGGTCGATCCGGAGACGGGAGAACCGCGGGCGATGTCCGCCGCGGTGCTCGCCCGGGCCGAGCGGGACGACGCCGGGCAGGACGTGTTCGAGAAGGAACTCCACGAGCAGATGCTGGAGTTCGCCACCCATCCGCAGTCGTCCATGGAGAGCCTGCGCGAGGAGATCGTGCGCTGCCGCGGGGAGGCGGCCCAGCACGCCGGGGAGATCGGCTGCGCCGTGGCCGCGCTCGCCACGTCACCGCTGCCGGTCAGCCCGTCCGTCGGAGTCAACCGGCGCTACCGGTGGATGGAGGAGCAGTACGGGATCGCCACCCGGGAACAGCTCGTCATGGGCTGCCATGTGCATGTCTCCGTCGAGTCCGACGAGGAGGGCACCGCGGTCGTCGACCGGCTGCGGCCCTGGCTGTCGGTGCTGGCGGCGCTGAGTGCGAACTCGCCGTTCTGGCAGGGCAGTGACACGGGATACCAGAGCTACCGCGGCCGGGTCTGGCAGCGCTGGCCGTCCGCCGGTCCCACGGAGATCTTCGGCTCGGCCGAGCGGTACCACCGGCGGGTCGCCGGCATGGTGGCGACCGGCGTGATCCTCGACGAGGGGATGGTGTACTTCGACGCCCGGCTGTCCCAGCGGTATCCGACCGTGGAGATCCGGGTCTCCGACGTCTGCCTGCACGCCGGGACCGCGGGACTGATCGCCACCCTCGCCCGGGGGCTGGTGGAGACCGCGGCACGCGAGTGGCGGGCGGGCGAGGAGCCGCCGGACCCGGGCGTCAGCCTGCTGCGGCTGGCCGCCTGGCAGGCCGCCCGCTCGGGACTGGCCGGCGAACTGCTCCACCCCGCGACCATGCGGCGCATGCCCGCCGAGGCCGTCGTACGCGCCCTCCTCGATCACGTCACCGAGGCCCTGGAGGCCGACGGCGACCTCGAGCGCGCCCGCGAGGAGTGCGCCCGGCTGCTGCGCGACGGCAACGGCGCCCAGGTGCAGCGGGACCTGATGCGGCGCACGGAGAGCCTGCGGGACGTCGTCACGGAGTGCGTGCGGCACACCCAGGCGTAGGGGCCGGTGCGCCGGGCGGGTCAGAGCATCAGGACCAGGGCGGAGACCAGGAAGAAGCCCGCGACCAGGATCACCACGGCGAGGATCGCGGTCAGCGGGCCCTTGGCCCAGCCCTTGGTCGGATTGTGGGTCTCCTGGGGGCCCGCTTCGGGCATGCTGCTCTCCGCGGGCGGGGTCTCGCCGGGGGGCACGCCGCCGCCCGGCTCGAGGCCGGTGGTGCGTTCCGGGTCGGGATCTGGGTTGACGTAGGTCATGGGGTCCGGGTCCCCCGAAACCGCCGAGATCATCAGTGCGGACACACTTGTCGCGATCCCGGCGCGGGGGCGGGCCCGCTCGACTACATTCAGGCACCGCCGATGACCGTCCTCACCGGCCGCGTCACACCCCGTACATGTCAGGAGCAGTGCATGCGCGACCTCGCTCTCGCTCCCCCGTCCGCCACGCCCCTGACCGGCGGTCTCGCCGACAGCCTCTTCGCGAGGGCGGACGAGAGCCCGACCCTGCCCGTGCTCGCCCGCCGCACCGGCCCGGACTCCTCCACCTGGGAGGAGATCACCGCGGTGGAGTTCCGGGACGAGGTCGTCGCGCTGGCCAAGGGCCTGATCGCGTCCGGGATCTCACCGGGCGCGCGGGTGGCGATCATGGCGCGCACCCGTTACGAGTGGACGGCGCTGTGCCACGCCCTGTGGACGGTGGGCGCGGAGGTCGTGCCGGTCTATCCGACCTCCTCGCGCGAGCAGGTCGAGTGGATCCTCAGGGACGCCGGCTGTGTGGCCGTCCTGGTGGAGGACGAGCAGAGCGTGATGACCGTCGGATCGGTGTGTGCCGCCCTGCCGCGGCTGCGGCACGTGTGGCAGCTGGACGGGGGCGCGCTGGAGCAGCTGGCGGCGCGCGGCGAGTTCATCCCGCCGGCCACGGTGGACTCGATGCGCCGCATCGTGCTGCCGGACTCCACGGCCGTGATCGCCTACACCTCGGGCACCTCCGGGCGTGCCATGGGCTGCGCGCTGAGCCACCGCGGCCTGGCGTTCGTCTGCGACACCCTGCTGGAGGGGTGGGGCCACACCACGGCGCCGGCCGGGGAGCGCGGCGCCGTCCTGGCCTTCCTGCCGTTCTCCCATGTGTACGGGCTGATGATCCAGAGCCTGTGCGTCCGGGGCGGACTGCTGATGGGCCACGAGCCGGACCTGGGCGAGGAGGCGCTGTCCTCGGCCCTGCGCACCTTCCGGCCCACCTATCTGTACGCGGTGCCCTCGCTGCTGGAGAAGATCTACAAGAACTTCCTGCGCACGGCGCAGCAGCAGGGCCGCGGGGCCCTGTTCGAGCGGGCCGCCGGGACGGCCCGGGACTTCGCCGCCGCGGTGGAGCGGCAGCGGCTGGGCCGGGGCCCCGGGCCGGGCTTCGACCTGCGGTTGCAGCACGCCCTGTACGAGCGCACCGTCTACCGCCGGCTGCGGGCGGCGCTGGGCGGCCGGGTCGTGCGGGCCACCTCCGGCGGTTCGCCGCTCAACCGCGGCCTCTCCCTCTTCTACGAGGGCATCGGCGTCTACGTCCACGACGGCTACGGGCTCACCGAGACCAGCGGCGGGGTGACGATGCAGCCGTTCGGGCGGGAGAAGTCCGGCACCGTCGGACAGGCGCTGCCGGGCACCGAGATCCGGGTGGCCGACGACGGGGAGATCCTGGTGCGCGGACCGTCGGTGTTCCAGGGCTACGTGGGCGACGAGGCGGCCACGCGGGCCGCGCTGGGCGGCGGCTGGCTCGCCACGGGGGACCTGGGCCGGCTGGACACCGAGGGCTATCTGACGATCACCGGCCGCAAGAAGGACATCGTCGTCACCAGCAGCGGCAAGAGCGTGGCACCGGCTGCCCTGGAGCACCGGCTGCGGACGCATCCGCTGGTCCATCAGGCCGTCGTCGTGGGCGACAACCGTCCCTGTGTGGGTGCGCTGATCACCCTGGACCCGGATTTCCTGGCCGACTGGCGGGCCGCGCTGTCCCTGCCGGGCGACGCGCCGGCCCGGGAGGCGCGGGAGGAGAACGCGCTGCGCGAGGAGATCGCGCGGGCGGTCGCCGCGGCCAACAGCAGTGTGTCGCGGGCGGAGTCGATCCGGGTGTTCCGGGTGCTGCCCGAGCCGTTCGACGTGACCAACGGTCTGCTGACGCCGTCGATGAAGCTGCGCCGGGACGAGATCGTGCGCCGCCACGCGCTGGAGATCGACGCGATGTACCAGTCGCGCGCGCGTCCGGCGAGGACGCCGGCGCCGGACGAGTCCGCGGGCTGGGACGACTCCGACAACGTGTTCCGCTGAACGCCCGGGGGGCCGCGGGCGGCCCGGCGGGTTTGTCACCGTCCGCGCCCGGGCATGCGGGCGCGTAGGCTCCGCCCGCACGGGAACCCACGAAGCGAAGGGACGCACAAGGACGCGGACGACCGCCCCGCTGCGCCGGGGCCTGGAAGGCGAGATGGCACCCGAGCCGTATAGGGACAGGACACTGGCCGGCGAGGAGATCACGAACCGCATCGCCAGCTTCCCCGGGGAGCTGCACGATGTGACGGACGCACGTCTGGTCGCGGAGGAGTTCCTCTTCGACCTGGCCCGTGTGTCGGCGCCGTCGGCTCCCGAGCACTGGGACGACATCCTCCTGGTGGTGACGGAACTGGCCGCCAACGCGGTCCAGTACGCGCCGGGCCCCTTCCAGTTGCGTCTGCGCAGGACGTTCGACGGGGTGCACGTGGTGATGCACGACACCAGCACCACCGAACCGGCTCCCCGCCCCTTCCATCCGAGCAGTGGCGGGGGCGGGATCGGCTGGCACCTGATCCACACGCTGTGCGATCAGGTCAGTGTCGTCGGCGACGACCACGGCAAGGACATCCACGTCTTCCTGCCGTGGTGAGCCCGGGCCGGGCGCCGGCGCTCAGCCGGCGGGGCGCTCGCGGGACGGCAGCCCGTGGTAGTAGTCGCCCACCGCGGTGAGGTAGGCCGGGTCCCTGGTCTCGCTGTCGGTCCGGAAACGGGGCGCCGCCTTGACCTCGGCCCGCGTGCAGGCGACCGTCAGCCTCCGCTCCCCCGCGTCCACGCCGGCCACCACCCCGGCCGGCACCATCACGCTGCGGCCGAACACCCATACTCCGGTGTCGACGACGAGGTGCCGCATCCCGTGAGGGTCGGCCTGCCGGTCCACATGGCCGATGGTGCCGTCGCTCGCGACGACGGTGTAGCCCGTCAGATCCCGCTCCGCCATGGGGCTCAGGTGCGGCGTGTAGGACCAGATGCTGTCGATGGGCACTGCTCGTTGCCTCCCCGGTGAAGTCCGCTCCGCGGAAGTGAGCGGGACCGGTGTCCCCGCCCGCCCTCCTCCACTCCAGCAAATACCCGGCGGGCGCTCGTACATTCGAAAGGGGCGGACCGGAAACCGCGCGCCGGTGATCCGGTGCCGCGCGCCCGGCGAAAACCCGGCCGAGTACCCGTCTTCCCGTGAGGTATGCACGCCCGGCGCGACTGTCGTGGTCCGCTCTCCGTGGTGGGCCCGTGCTTTGTTCCGCGCCCTCGAATTGGGTTAGCCTTCGGCGTATTTATCGTCGCGCAGATCCGTGAACTGCGGAAACGCGCACTGACTCTGCCGGAACGAGGGTGCGCATGACCAGCAAGAGCAGCGAGGGGACGGACGCTGCGCCGGGGGACGAGGAACTGAGGCGGCTGCTCGCGGGGCTGACGGCGGTCCGCGACGGGGACTTCGGCACCCGGCTGCCGGACGACGCGGACGGCCTGATGGGCGACATCGCCAAGGTCTTCAACGGCATGGTGGACCAGTTGTCGGTGTTCACCTCCGAGGTGACGCGCGTGGCCCGCGAGGTCGGCACCGAGGGGGCGCTGGGCGGTCAGGCGCAGGTGCCGGGGGTTTCGGGCACCTGGGCGGATCTCACGGACTCGGTGAACGCTATGGCGGGCAACCTCACCGCTCAGGTCCGCAACGTGGCCCAGGTGACGACGGCCGTCGCCAAGGGCGACCTCTCGCAGAAGATCACGGTCGACGCCCGCGGCGAGATCCTCGAACTCAAGAACACCATCAACACGATGGTCGACCAGCTCTCCGCCTTCGCCGACGAGGTCACCCGCGTCGCCCGCGAGGTCGGCACCGAAGGACGCCTCGGCGGCCAGGCCGATGTGCAGGGCGTCAAGGGCACCTGGCGCGACCTCACCCATTCGGTGAACTTCATGGCCGGCAACCTCACCGGCCAGGTGCGCAACATCGCGCTGGTGGCGACGGCCGTCGCCAAGGGCGACCTCTCGCAGAAGATCACCGTCGACGCCCGCGGCGAGATCCTCGAACTCAAGAACACCATCAACACGATGGTCGACCAGCTCTCCGCCTTCGCCGACGAGGTCACCCGCGTCGCCCGCGAGGTCGGCACCGAAGGACGCCTCGGCGGCCAGGCCCAGGTACGGGGCGTCTCGGGCACCTGGAAGGACCTCACCGACAACGTCAACGTGATGGCGTCCAACCTGACCGGTCAGGTCCGCTCCATCGCCCAGGTCGCCTCCGCCGTGGGCCGGGGCGACCTGTCGCAGCGGATCAGGGTCGAGGCCGCCGGTGAGGTCGCGGCGCTGGCCGATGTCATCAACACGATGGTCGACACGCTGTCGGCCTTCGCCGACGAGGTCACGCGTGTCGCCCGCGAGGTCGGCACCGAGGGCCGGCTCGGCGGCCAGGCGCATGTGCCCCATGTCGCGGGCACCTGGCGGGACCTCACCGACAACGTCAACTCCATGGCCAACAACCTCACCGGCCAGGTGCGCAACATCGCGCTGGTGACGACCGCCGTCGCCAGGGGCGATCTGTCGAAGAAGATCGACGTCGACGCGCGCGGGGAGATCCTCGAGCTGAAGACCACCATCAACACGATGGTCGACCAGCTCTCCGCCTTCGCCCAGGAGGTCACCCGCGTGGCCCGCGAGGTCGGCACCGAGGGCCGGCTGGGCGGCCAGGCCGAGGTCGAGGGCGTCTCCGGCACCTGGAAGCGGCTCACCGAGAACGTCAACGAGCTGGCCGGCAACCTCACCCGGCAGGTCCGCGCGATCGCGAAGGTCACCAGCGCCGTCGCCGAGGGCGATCTGACGCGCTCGATCACGGTGGAGGCGTCGGGCGAGGTCGCCGAGCTCAAGGACAACATCAACGCGATGGTGGAGTCGCTGCGCGAGACCACCCGCGCCAACCAGGAACAGGACTGGCTCAAGACCAACCTCGCCCGGGTCTCCGGCCTGATGCAGGGGCACCGCGACCTGCCCGTGGTCGCCGAGCTGATCATGGACGAGCTGGTGCCGCTGGTGTCGGCCCAGTACGGCGCCTTCTACCTCGTGGAGGAGGCCGACGACGGCCCCGGGCTGCGGCTCGTCGGCTCCTACGGCTACCCCGACGACGACGGCCGGCCGGCCCGTATCGCCTTCGGCCGCACCCTGGTCGGCCAGGCCGCCCGCAGCCGCCGCACCATCACCGTGGACGAACTGCCGCCGGACTACCTGGCCATCTCCTCCGGTCTCGGCCAGGTGGTGCCGACCGCGCTGGTGCTGCTGCCGATCGTGGTCGAGGGCCATGTGCTCGGCGTCATCGAACTGGCGTCGGTGACCCCGTTCACCCAGATCCACCACGACTTCCTGGTGCAGCTGATGGAGACCATCGGCGTCAACGTCAACACCATCGTGGCCAACGCCCGTACCGACGAGCTGCTGACCGAGTCGCAGCGGCTCACCGCCGAACTCCAGGAGCGCTCGGCGGAGTTGCAGTCCCAGCAGGAGGAACTGCAGCACTCCAACGCCGAACTGGAGGAGAAGGCCGCGCTGCTGGCGGCGCAGAACCGGGACATCGAGGCGAAGAACCTGCAGATCGAGCACGCCCGGCAGGAGCTGGAGGCGCGGGCCCAGCAGCTGTCGCTGGCCTCGAAGTACAAGTCGGAGTTCCTGGCGAACATGAGCCACGAGCTGCGCACCCCGCTGAACAGCCTGCTGATCCTGGCCCAGTTGCTCGCCCAGAACCCCTCCCGCAACCTCAGCCCGAAGCAGGTCGAGTACGCGCAGATCATCCACTCGGCGGGCTCGGACCTGCTGCAGCTGATCAACGACATCCTCGATCTGTCCAAGGTCGAGGCGGGGAAGATGGACGTCAGCCCCGAGCGGGTGGAGCTGCGCCGGCTCGTGGAGTACGTCGAGGTCACCTTCCGGCCGATGACGATGCAGAAGAGCCTGGACTTCACGGTGGCGACGGCCCCGGGCGCGCCGGCGGACCTGCTCACCGACGACTCCCGGCTGCGGCAGGTGCTGCGCAACCTGCTGTCCAACGCGGTGAAGTTCACCGAACGGGGCGGGGTGGAGCTGCGGATCGAACCCGCGCCGGACGACGAGGTGCCGGCCGGGGTGCTGCGGGGCGGACCCGTGGTGGCCTTCCGGGTGCGGGACACCGGCGTCGGCATCCAGGAGCAGCACCTGGAGTCGATCTTCGGCGCCTTCCAGCAGGCGGACGGCACGACGAGCCGCAAGTACGGGGGCACGGGGCTCGGGCTGTCCATCACCCGGGAGATCGCGCATCTGCTCGGCGGTGCGGTCACGGTGGACAGCGTCGCGGGACAGGGCAGTACGTTCACCCTGTTCCTGCCGGTGGCCCGGCCGGACTTCGAGGAGCTGCTGCGGCCCGACCGGGCCACGGACCACGAACCGGCACAGGCGCTGCCGGACACCTCGTCCCGGTCCCTGCCCGCGATCGAGCCGGGCTCCGGGCGGCGTCCGCGGCGGCTGCTCGTCGTGGAGGAGCGGCCCCGGGGGCTGCTGACCCTGGTCGCGGAGAGCGTGGTGCAGGACGTCACCCGGGGCGACGGCACCTCCCGGCCGTCGGTCGACATCATCACCGCCGTCGGCGCCCAGGAGGCGGCCGGCGCGCTGGCCGCCGATCCGTGCCACTGCGTGGTGCTGGAGCTCGGCATGGAGGAGGAGGTCACCCGGTTCCTGGAGGCGCTGCGCGGCGACTCCGCCCTGGCGAGCGTGCCGGTACTGGTGCACAGCGGCCACCGGGCGGACGCGGCGGTGGAGGAGTCGCTGCGCTCCCGGGCCGAGGGGACGGCGCTGGAGTTCCTCTCCAGCCTGGACGAGCTGCGCGAACGCATCGCGCTGCACCTGTCGGCCGAGGAGCCCGGGGACGTGCTGTCGCTGGTGCGCACCGACGACACGCACCGGCCCGCCCCACAGACGGTCGTGGACGGCTCGTTCTCCGGCCGGACGGTCCTCGTCGTCGACGACGACGCGCGCAATCTCTTCGCGCTCAGCGGGATCCTGGAGCTGCACGGCTTCCGTGTCCTGCACGCCGAGAACGGCCGCACGGGCATCGAGAGGCTCGTGAACAACCCCGACGTGGCGCTCGTGCTGATGGATGTGATGATGCCGGAGCTGGACGGCTACGCCGCCACGGCCGAGATCCGCGCCATGCCGCAGTACGCCGAGCTGCCCATCATCGCCGTCACCGCCAAGGCGATGCCCGGGGACCGGGAGAAGAGCCTCGCCTCGGGGGCCAGCGACTACGTCACCAAACCGGTCGACACCCAGGCCCTGATCGCCTGCGTCCGCCGCTGGCTGCCGGTATGAGCGCCGTCGCGGGGCCGCGCGGCCGGCGAGGAGCGTGCGCGCCATGAGCATCAGGGAGCATCCGGACGGGCCGGGGCCCGAGCCGCGGCTCGACCACCCGCCGGCGGGTCCGGCCGGGGTGTCCGCCGACTCGCCCGTGGGCAGGCTCGCGGCCACGGTCGACCGGCTCAGCCGTGAGGTGCGGGCGGCGCAGGCCGAGGCGGAGGGCCGGGCGCTGATCGAACTCGCCAAGGGCATCCTGGTCGAGCGCCTGGGGTGCGGTCCCGCGCAGGCCGCCCGTCAGCTCGCCGAGCTGACGGAGCAGGCCGGGACGACCCAGCTGGAGTTCGCCGTCGAGGTGATCAACCAGGCCGCCCGGGACCGGATGTCGGAGGTGACGGACGCCTTCCTGGCCGCCACCCGGGCCGCCGAGGAGGCGGGTCCGGAGCCGGCCGCCGTGCGGCTGCGCGCGGCCGAGAGCGGGGCTCTCGCGGCGGACGACACCCAGGCCGTCGCCGAGTCCCTGCTGGAGCAGGCGCTGCGCCCGCTGGGCGCGGTGGCCGTGGCGATCTGGGCGGCCGCCGCCGACGGGTCGCTCACCCTGGCGGGCAGCGCGGGGTTCTCCCCGGCCGAGGCGGCCCGCTGGCACTACGTACCGCCGGACGTGGCGACGGTCGCCCGGTGCGCCCTGACGGAACGCGACGGCCTGTGGATCGCGTCGCCGGCCGACCGGGGCCTGCCCAGCGTCGGCCGCCACCACTACCCGGAGGGCGGCAGGGCCGCCGTGCCCGCCGGGACCGGGGGGCGGGTGTACGGCGTACTGGAGATCGTCTGGCCGTCGCCGCTGCCCGAGCAGCCGCCGCAGATCGTCCGCCAGGTGGAGGCCCTGGCCGAGCTGTGCGCGCACACCCTGGAGACGTACACGCCGCCGAGCGGCCCGGCCCGGCAGCCGCGGGTGCTGCCGGACACGGCGGAGCTGATGGACCTGGCCGACGGGCTGTACGACCCGGCCCTCGTCCTCGTGCCGCACCTGGACACCGCCGGGAACCTGCTGGACTTCCGTATCCAGCACGTCAACAGCCGTTTCCTGGACCCGGCGGGCCGGCCGCGCGCGATGGTCAGCGGCGCGCTGCTGCTGGAGGCCTATCCGATGGTCGCCGGGGACAGCGACCTGTTCCAGCGGATCGAACGCGTGTACGCCACGGGTGAGCCGTTCCGGGCCCGGCGCATGCATCTGACCGCGCTGGTCGACCAGGTGCCGCTGTCGGCGGTCGCGGACATCAGCGTCAGCCGGCACGGCTCGGGGATCCTGTTCATCTGGCGCATCGAGGACGAGACGGCGCGTCTTGCGAGCCTGCTCCAGCACGCCCAGCGGCTCGGCCGGATCGGCGGTTTCGAGGAGAACCTGCTGACCGGGGAGATCACCTGGAACGGCCAGCTGTTCGACCTGTACGGGCGGCCGCGGTCGAGCCCTCCGGTGGCGCTGGAGGAACTGCCCGCGCACGCCCATCCGGACGACGCCGTCACCATCGGCCGCTTCCTGCGCACGCTGCTGCACCACCGGCGGCCGGCCTCGGCGGCCTTCCGGCTGCAGCGGCCGGACGGGGTGACCCGGCACATCCGGGTGGTCGCCGAACCGGTCCTGGACACCGACGGCCGGCTGCTCACCATCCGCGGCGCCTACCAGGACATCTCCTCCCAGCACTGGACGGAGGTGGCACTGGCGGCCACCCGCGACCAGCTCGCGCACACCGAACAGCACGCCAGCGAACGGGACCGGCTGGCGCTGCAGCTCCAGCACGCCATCATGCCGCCCACCCAGGCACCGCTGCAGGTGCCCGACCTGGACGTGGCGGTGCGCTACCGGCCCGCCGAGGCCGAGCAGCTGGTGGGCGGCGACTGGTACGACGCCGTGGTGCTGCCGTCCCGGCTGGTGCTGCTGTGCGTGGGCGACGTCGCCGGTCACGGGATAGAGGCGGCGACCAGCATGGTCGTCCTGCGCAACGCGCTGCGCGGGCTCGCCGTCACCGGCGCGGGCCCCGGGCAGCTGCTGTCGTGGCTGAACATCGTGGCGCACCATCTGACGGGCGGCGTCAGCGCCACCGCGGTCTGCGGCCTGTACGACCCGGCCTCGCGCAGGCTGCGCTGGGCACGGGCGGGTCATCTGCCGCCGGTGCTGGTGCGGGGCTCCGAGGCCGCCCCGCTGCCGCTGGTGCGCGGGCTGCTGCTGGGTGCCGTACCGGAGGCGTCGTACGAGGAGGCGGAGGTGCAGCTGGCCGCCGAGGACAATCTGCTGATGTACACGGACGGCCTGATCGAGCGCCGGGACCGTACGGTGGAGGAGTCCCTGACCCATCTGCTGGCCACCGCGGCCACCGCTCCGGGCACGCTCGACCAGCGGCTCGACCGGCTGCTCACGTACAGCCGGTCGGACACGGACGACGACACGTGCATCGTGGGAATCCGCGTGGGGTGAGCAGAACGGCCCGGGCGGGCGGCGGGAATTCGCGACGGGGCCCGATGCATGAGCCGGCGATTCGGGGGTACGCGCGGCTGCGCGACGAAGAGCTTGATCACCTTGTTGGAGGTACTCGTGCACATCGCCCAGGACCCGTTGTCCGTCGAGGTGACCCTTCCGCGTGAGGATGTGGCCCTGCTCACGGTGGAGGGGTACTTGGACGTCGACACGGCGACCGAGTTCCAGCACCACCTGGCGAACCAGCTCCATCACGGCCGCCGGCACTTCCTGCTCGACCTGTCGGCGGTCCCCTTCATGGACTCGTCCGGCATGAACATCATCCTGCGCGTGTACCAGGAGGCGCGCGGGCTGCCGGGGAGCGTGCACATCATCTCCCCCGCTCCCGCGGTGCGCCGCATCCTGGACCTGACGGGCGTGAGCATCACCGTCCCGGTCTCCTCCAGCGTCGAGGAGGCGCTGGAGCGGGTCGACGGGACGCCCCCGGCCGAGCCGGAGTCCTGACCGGCCGACCCCCATCACCGTGCCCGGGGCGAGCTCGGCGCGGCGCGACAACGACGAGGAGAACGAACAGGTGCCGCAGCACGAAACGGGCGGAACTCCCGGAACACCGGCGCACGAGGTCAGGGACTTCCTGCTGCGCCGGAGCGAGCAGATCGCCCAGCGGTGGGCGGACGAACCCCTGTTCCGCACGGTGTTCACGGTCTCGCGCGAGGAGGCGGTGGAGGCCGGCAAGGCGGTCGTCGACGCGCTCGCCCAGGTCGCCGACTCGCACCGGATCGAGGACCCGGACGCCGCGGGCTTCACGGGCGTGCGCGAACAGCTCGCGCGGATGGGGGCCGCCCGCTCCCGCGCCGGGCTGTCCGCCACCCAGGTGTCGTCCGAGCTGGCCGCGCTGCTGCCGCCGGTGGAGAACCTCCTGGTCGCCGATCTGGAGCAGGAGCCGTCCGAGCGGCTGCGGGAGGCTTCGACGGCGCTCAGCGTGCTGCTGGGCACACTGCGTCTGGTGGCCATGCAGACCGCGCTCAGCGAGGGTCAGGCGCTCATCGACCGCCAGCGGCTCCAGCTGCTGGAGGTGGCGACACCGGTGATCAAGCTCTGGGACGGCATCGTGGCGGTCCCGCTCATCGGGACGCTGGACAGCGCCCGCAGCCAGGTGGTGATGGAGACCCTGCTGAACGCGGTGGTGGACCAGCACGCCCGGTTCGCGATCCTCGACATCACCGGTGTGCCCACGGTGGACTCGCTGGTGGCGCAGCACCTGATGAAGACGGTCGCCGCGGCCCGGCTGATGGGCGCGGAGTGCGTGGTGTCGGGCATCCGTCCGGCGATCGCGCAGACCATCGTCCACCTCGGCCTGGACCTCGGCACGGTGAAGACCCGGGCCAGCCTCGCCGACGCACTCGGGTACTGCCTGCACGAGCTGGGGGCGAACATCGTGAACGCGACGCCCGACGGAGCGGGCCGGCGGTGAGCGAGGGTGTCTCCCGCCCGGTAGCGGGACATGTGCCGGTGCTCAGGCTCGGGGACGTGCTGCTGGTCACCCTGCAGGGGGATCTGCACGACAGCATGGCGTACCAGCTCCAGCAGGATCTTTCCGAGACCATCGTCCGCAGCCGCGTCACGGGGGTGGTGATCGACATCTCCGGCGTGGAGATGGTCGACTCCTTCCTCGGCAGGGTGCTGGCGGAGATCGCGGCCCAGACCGAGCTGCTGGCCGCGCGGACCGTGGTGGCCGGTATGCGCCCCGCGGTCGCCATCACCCTGGTGGAGCTGGGCCTGACGCTGCCGGGGCTGCGGACCGCGCTCACCACCGAGGCGGCGATGGAGCTCCTCGCCCAGCCCATCGTGCCGCTGCGGGCCGGCGGCGGGCGCGAGGAGAGTCGTTGATGGACACTGCCGCGGGCGTGGAGGCCCGCATGCCCATCCGGTCGGACATGGATCTGGTGTGGGTACGCCAGCATGTGCGACAGGCCGCCGCCAAGCTCGGCTTCTCCCTGGTGGACCAGACGAAGCTGGTGACCGCCGCCAGTGAGCTGGCGCGCAACACGCTGGTGCACGGCGGAGGCGGCCAGATGGAGGCGTCGCACGTGACCACGGGCGGGACCGACGGGCTGCGGCTCACCTTCGGCGACTCGGGCCCCGGCATCCCCGACCTGGACCGGGCGCTCAGCGACGGCTACACCTCCGGCGGAGGGCTGGGCATGGGGCTGGGCGGCGCCCGGCGCCTGGTGCACGACTTCCAGGTCGAGACCGCCCCCGGTTCGGGGACCACGGTGCGGGTGACCTCGTGGGTGTCCCGCCCGCCGCGGCCGCGCGAGGACGTCTGATGCCGCGCGTGTGGGACGTACCGGTGCAGGACCCGACCCGGGTGCGGGACGTACGGGTCGCCGCGGAGGAGGCGGCGGCCCTGGCCGGGCTCGACGAGCAGCGCACCGCCGCGGCGTCCCTGGTCGCCACCGAGCTCGCCACCAATCTGCTCAAGCACGCGCAGGCGGGCGGGGTGCTCATCGACGTCGTCGACCCGCCCGCGCCCCGGGAGGGCCGGCCGGCACGGACCGTGCAGATCGCCGCGATCGACCACGGGCCGGGCATCGCCGATCCGGACCGTGCGCTGCGGGACGGATACTCCTCCACCGGCTCGCTCGGCGCGGGGCTCGGCACCTGCCGGCGCCTCGCCGACGACTTCGCCCTGCACAGCGTGCCCGGGCGGGGCACCGTGGCGGTGGCCCGCGTCGGGACCGCCGCCGGGCGTCCGGGCCACGGCGAGGACGCCCCGGGCGGCCTCGGTGTGCACGCCGGCGGCGTCAACGTGCCCTTCGCCGGCGCGGACTTCTCGGGGGACGCCTGGGCCTGGGTCAGGTCCGGCGACCGTACGACGCTGATGCTGGCCGACGGGCTGGGGCACGGGAGCGAGGCGGCCCGTGCGTCGACCGCCGCCGTCGAGGAGCTGCGCCACTGGGCCCGGCTGCCGCCGGCGGAGCTGCTGCACAAGCTCCACCCCGCGCTGACCGGGACAC
The DNA here is from genome assembly GCF_055571535.1 of Streptomyces sp. NPDC030893. Taxonomy (NCBI): domain Bacteria; kingdom Bacillati; phylum Actinomycetota; class Actinomycetes; order Kitasatosporales; family Streptomycetaceae; genus Streptomyces; species Streptomyces sp. NPDC030893. The sequence goes on from NZ_JBVIFC010000012.1 coordinate 20,074, forward strand.
GGGGCGCGGCCGTGGCCGTGGCGCAGCTGGACACCTGGACGGGCCGACTGCGCTTCGCCGGGATCGGCAATGTGTCGGCCCGGCTGCGGGAGGGCGACCGCTGGCGGTCCCTGCTGTCCCGGCCGGGCATCGTCGGGGTGCACCAGCCCCACACGGTGCGCGAGGACGACGTCCCCTGGACCGCGGGGAGTCTGCTGATCCTGCACACGGACGGGCTGCCCAGCCGCTGGACGCCGCCCCCGGACACCGGACGGCCCCCGGCCGACCCGGCGGTGACGGCCGCCGTGACCGTCCGGGACGCCGGCAGCTCCGCCCGTCCGGTGCGGGACGACACCGCCGTCGCCGTCCTGGCCCCCGTCCCCCCGGAGGTCCCATGACGCGGAGCTGGCGGATCGGCACCGTCACCGACGCGGCACGCGCCCGTATCGCGGTGGCGCGCCTGGCCGCGGCGTACGGGGTGCCCACCGTGGAACGCGCCCGGCTGGCCACGGCGCTCAGCGGCCATCTGCGGCAGTGCCTCACCAAGGGCGGCACCTGGGTGCTCACCCTGGAGGGGCCGGACTCCCCCGCCGGGGAGGCGGCCCTGCACGCCGTGGTGACGCCCTCCCCCGACGGGCCCGTCACCGGCCGCGCCCCGTGGACGGCGTCGGTCCCCTGCCCCGAGCCGGGGCAGCCGGCCGCCGGCACCGGCGCGGTGGCGGAGGACCCGGCAGGCCTGTCCGAGGCGCTGCTGGGCGCCGACGAGGAGACGGCCCTGGTGCTGGAGAAGCTGGCCGAGCAGGAGGAGCTGGTCGCCTTCCACCGGGAGGAGCTGCACCAGACCAACCAGGGCGTCGTGGCGCTGCACGCCGAGCTGGACGCGGCGGGACGGGCGCAGCAGGAGGCGTTCGCCGCCGAGCGGCGGGCCCGCGAGGAGGCGGAGAACGCCCGGCGCAGGCTGACGTTCCTGGCGGACTCCAGCGCCGTGCTCAACGCCTCGCTGAACCACGATGAGATCGTGCGCCGGCTGCCGGCGCTGCTCGTGCCGCGGTACGCGGAGAGCGTCGACGTATGGGTGTTCGACCAGGAGGACGACGCGCACCGGTCGGCCGCCCGTTCGGGTGCGGCGGTCCTCGCGGCCCGCACCGGACGCCCTCAGTACGCCGCCGGCCATCCCGGGGGCCTGCCCGGCGTGGACGACCGGCCGCCGTCGGCCCTGGGCCCGGAGCGGCCGCTGCTGTGCGTCCCGCTGACGGCACGCCGTACGCCCCTGGGCGTGCTGACCCTGTCGCCTCCCGGTGAGCGCTGGGACCCGGACGACGCGGTGATGCTGATCGAGCTCGCCCGGCGGGCCGCGACCGCCATGGACAACGCCCGCCGGTTCGAGCACAACCGGGACATCGCCGAGACGCTGCAGCGCGCGCTGCTCACCGAGCTGCCCACCGTGCCGGGCCTGAGTCTGGCGGCACGCTATCTGCCGGCCACGCACGGGATGAACGTCGGCGGCGACTGGTACGACGCGTTCCGGCAGCAGGACGGCAGTCTGGTCACCGTCATCGGCGATGTGACCGGGCACGGGCTGCACGCGGCGGTGATGATGAGCCAGCTGCGCACCGCGCTGCGGGCCTACGCCGTCGACGGCGACGGCCCCGGCCGGCTGCTGACCCGGCTGCACGGGTATCTGCGCCGGCTCCAGCCGGACCTGTTCGCCACGGCGGTGATCGCGCGGTTCCATCCGGACGAGCACACGCTGACGTGGGCGGCGGCGGGTCATCCGCCTCCGGTGCTGCGGCTGCCCGGCGGACGGGTGCGGATCCTGGACGCCAAACCGGGCGCGATGCTCGGCATCCCGCTGCGGCAGGACATCGCCGACCACACCGAGGAGCTGGCGCCCGGTTCGACGCTGGCGCTCTACACGGACGGGCTGGTCGAGCGGCGGGCCCGGGGCATCGACCCGGGCATCGAGCGGCTCGCGCAGGCCCTCGGGGCGTACGGCGGCGCCGACCTGGACGCGGATCTGGAGGAGTCCGCGGACCGGATCCTCCATCCGCTGCTGAGCGACTCCGAGCGCGACGACGACGTGTGCCTGCTGCTGTGCCATCTGCACGGCTGACGCGGGGGTGACGGGCGGGTCCGCCGCGGCTTCCCGGTGCGCCGTCGCGCCGGTGCGGGCATCGTGGTGCTGAACAGGGGCACGCGTCAGGCATCGATGCCCGAGGCAGACCGCCTGGAGCCGCAGGAAGGGAATGAGAACCGTGACACGACCCAGGATCCTCGTGGTGGGCGCGGGTTTCGCCGGCGTGGAGTGCGTACGGCGGCTGGAGCGCAGGCTCGCCCCGGACGAGGCCGACCTCACACTGGTGACGCCGTTCTCCTACCAGCTCTACATGCCCCTGCTCCCCCAGGTCGCCTCGGGTGTGCTGGCGCCGCAGTCGGTCGCGCTGTCCCTGCGCCGCAGCGAGCGGTACCGCACGCGGATCATCCCGGGCGGGGCCATCGGCGTGGATCTGCGCTCCAAGGTCTGTGTCGTGCGCATCGTCAACGGCGAGATCGTCAACGAGCCGTACGACTACATCGTGCTGGCCCCCGGCAGCGTCACCCGCACCTTCGACATCCCGGGGCTGACGGACCACGCCTTCGGGCTGAAGTCCCTGGCCGAGGCCGCCTACCTGCGCGATCACGTCATCTCCCAGCTCGACCTGGCCGACGCGTGCCACGATCCGGCGGAACGGGCCTCGCGGCTGCAGTTCGTGGTGGTCGGCGGCGGCTACGCGGGCACCGAGACCGCGGCCTGCCTCCAGCGGCTGACGCACGCGGCCGTCAAGCGCTATCCCCGGATCGACCCGGGTCTGGTCAAGTGGCACCTGATCGACATCGCGCCGAAGCTCATGCCGGAGCTGGGCGAGAAGCTCGGGCGCAGCGCGCACGAGATCCTGACCCGGCGCGGCATCGAGATCTCGCTGGGGGTCTCCATCGAGAAGGCGGGCGCCGAGGAGGTCACCTTCACCGACGGCCGGGTGGTGCCCACCCGCACCCTGATCTGGACCGCCGGAGTCGTCGCCAGCCCGCTCATCGCCACGCTCGGCGCGGAGACCGTCCGGGGGCGGCTCGCGGTCAACGCGGACATGTGCCTGCCGGGCCACGACGGGGTGTTCGCGCTCGGCGACTCGGCCGCGGTGCCGGATGTGGCCAAGGGCGACGGGGCGGTGTGCCCGCCGACCGCGCAGCACGCGCTCAGGCAGGGCCGGCACGTCGCCGAGAACGTCATCGCGACCCTCAGGGGCCGGCCGACGCGGCCGTACGTCCACAGGGATCTCGGGCTGGTGGTGGACCTCGGCGGCACCGACGCGGTCTCCAAGCCGCTCGGCTTCGAACTGCACGGTCTGCCGGCCCAGGCGGTGGCCCGCGGCTACCACTGGTCGGCGCTGCGCACCAATGTCGCCAAGACCCGGGTGATGACCGACTGGCTGCTGAACGCCGTCGCCGGCGACGACTTCGTGCGCACCGGGTTCCAGGCGCACCGGCCGGGCAATCTGCGGGACTTCGAGTACCTCGACGCCTATCTGACGCCGGAGCAGGTGCGGGCGCACGTCGAGGAAGCGGGCCGGGCGGCTCGGTGATCCGCCTGGCGACAGGCGGCGCACCCGGTGCGCTGCCGGGGTCCGGGCCGGTGACGACGGGGGAGAGTGCGGCGGAGTGAACGCGGTGGGACGGCCGGGGTGGACACGGCTGCGGGACCACCTGGCGGCGTCCGATCCCGGTCTGCTGCGGCTGACCGCCGGGCTGCGGACGGTGGGGGCGATCGCGCTGGCGCTGGCCGTGCTCGCCTCGCTGGGGTTCGGTGTCACCCGTCTGGTGGCGGGGGCGATGACGGCGATGGTCGCCACCTTCGCCATCCGGGAGCGGCAGCGGGGCGCGCAGGCGGTGACCCTGGCCTGCGGGCTGCCGGTCGCGCTGACCGCCGTGTCGCTGGGCGCGGTGCTCAGTGAGCGGCCCGTCGTCGGGGACGCCTTCTTCGTCGTCCTGATCTTCTGCGCGGTCTACGGCCGCCGGTTCGGCGACCGCGGGACCGCACTCGGCCTGATCGGCTTCCAGGTCTACTTCGTGTCCCTGTTCGTCGGCGCCTCCCCCGCCGAGCTGCCGGAGCTGTGGACCGCCATGACCATCGCGTTCGCGAGCAGCGCGCTGGTGCGGTTCGCCGTCGTGCCGGTGGCGCCGGCCGGGCTGCTCCTGCGGCTGCGCCAGGCCTTCCGGGCGCGGCTGGGCCGGCTCGTCTCCGCGCACCTGGCGCTGCTCGACGCCGGACCGGAGGAGATGGACAAGGCGCTGGAGGAGGTGCGGGAGGGCACCGCCCGGCTGCACGAGACGGCGCTGATGATCCAGACCCGGCTGGAGGAGGGCACGCCCGACGAGTCGGCGGCGCGGCTGGTGCAGCGCCGGATCGCCGACGCGGAGATCGCCGCCGAGCGGCTCGGTCTGCTGCTGCTGTCCGCCCGCAGCGCGGAACGGGCGGACACGCTCACCCTGCATCTGCCGGGCGCGCCGGCCCCGGAGGTCGGGCGGCTGCCCGGACCGGACGAGGCCGCCGACCGGTTGCGGCGGGACCTGGAGGCGCTGCGCGCGCTGGTGCTGTGGACGGGCACCGCGGGGACGGGCGTCGCCCACGTCCGCAACCGGCTGCTCGCCTACCGGGACGAGGAGCACCTGCCGCGGGCCTCACCGGCCGTGCGGGACGTGTTCCGGGCCGTCGGCGAGACCGCCCGCGCCGTCATGGGGCTGCGCGTCGCCCTGGACGGTCCGCAGGACGAGTCGGACGACAGCCCGGCGACGGCCAGGTCCCGGGAGGAGCTGGACGCCGAGGACGCCGCCATCGACGCCGGCGAGGAGGCCGAGGCGGCCGGCCGGCAGAAGGGGCTGCGGCGGCCCACCACCCGGGCGGCCGTCCAGGTGGCCGTCGGTTCGACGCTCGCCATCATCGGCGGCGAGTTCCTCTCCACGGACCGGTGGTACTGGGCGGTGCTGACCTGCTGGATCGTCTTCATCAACACGGCCTCGACCGGCGAGATCCTGGTCAAGGGCTACCGGCGGCTGCTGGGCACGGTGTTCGGCGTGGTCGCCGGCATGGCGCTGGCGGCGGTGGTGGGCCGGCACACCCTGGCGGCGTTCCTGCTGGTGCTGGTGCTGATCTTCCTGATGTTCTACACGGCGCCGCTGTCCTACACGCTGATGTCGTTCTTCGTGACCGCGATGCTCGGGCTGCTCTACACCCTGCTGCACACCTACAGCTGGGAGGTGCTGGTGCTGCGCCTGGAGGAGACGGCGCTGGGCGCGGCCTGCGGGGTGGTCGCGGCGGCGCTGGTGCTGCCGGTGCACACCGACCGGCGCACCAACGAGCTGCTCGTCACCGTGCTGGAACGGCTGGCCGAGGTCACCGAGGCGGCGGTGGGACAGCTCAGCGGCGCTCCCGGCGAGGACCTGCTGGACCGGGCGCGCGAGCTGGACCAGGCGCTGGGTGATCTGCGCTCGGCCACGCAGCCGCTCACCCATCCGGTCACGCCCCTGCGGGCCCGGCGCACCAACGCCCGCTACGTGGTGGCACTCCTGGAGACCTGCGCGTACCACGCGCGTTCGCTGGCGGCGACGGCCGAGCTGCTGCCCACGCATCCCGCGATCGCGGCGGACCCCCGGCTGCGCGGGGCGGCGGGCCGTACGGTGCGCAACATCAGGACGATCGCGACGCGTGTCGCGGACGAGGAGGTCTCCGCGCCGGTCGAAACGGGCTCGAGCATCGCCTCCCTCCTGGGCGACGACGGCACGGACCGCTACGGCCGCATCACCGGCCGGGTCCTGCGCCACCTGGAACGCCTCGACGAGGCCGTGGTCGGCCTCGCCCGCCCCTTGGACGTACGCACCACAGCCCCCGACCACTGACCCACCCCGCGTTCCCCGCCCGGGCCGGCACAACGGCCCACGCCGCCCGGCCCCCAACGGTGGGCCGGCTCTACCCCGCACAGCGTCTGGGCCCCGCCGCCCGCACCCGCGAGCCCCGGCCGCCTCCGCCCACCGAACAGACCACGCCCCACACCCCGTCCGGGCGACGACGGAACGGACCGCTGCGATACAGCCCCGCACCGCCCGACGCACACCACCGGTAGACCGGGCCCCGGGCGCCCCGCACCGCGAGCACGCCCCGCCGCCCGCACGCGCTGAGCCCGCGAGGTCCCGCCGCCCCGCCGCCCCGCCGGCCAAAGAGGCAGACCACCCGTCCCACGCGGCCAGGGTGACGACGGACGGGCCTCTGCGATACAGCCCGCACCGTCCGGCGCAGGCCGGCGGTGGGCCCGCCGCTCCGGACGGGGACGGCGGGCATGCCCCGACGCGTGTGCGCACCGCACGCGGGCCACGAGGTTCCGTCGCCTCCGCGTCCACGGGAGTGGAGCCGGCCGTCACATTGGTGCCTGGCCTCAGCACCCGGTCCGGGTGGCGACGGAAGCGTCCCCGCGCGGTACGCGAGCCCGGCGGCGCCGGTACTGGTCCGGCGGGTGCCGGGACCGTGCGGGCGCGCCTCGTTCGTGACGGGGTGCGGGTCAGAAGTCCGTCGGGAGGCCGCTGGCCTCGGCGATGCCTCGTAGTTCCTCGTTCTGCCGGTGGCGGTCCCTGATGAAGTCGGCGATCTCGCCGAGGCGGGACGGGTCGGCGGCGGTGGCCGCGTCGGTGACCACCCGGACCGGTCCGGTCTCGTCGACCTCCAGCTCGACCACCTCGTTGTCCAGGCGGCCGGTGACGGCGGTCGCGATGACCAGTGCGGCCTCGTCGCGGACCTCCTGCGGCAGTTCCTCGTCACCGCTGTCCAGCGCGAGGTCCAGGCCCGACAGGCGGTGTTCGTCGATCGCCTCGAGCACCGGCTCCACCACGCTGAGCAGAAGCCGGTAGTCCTCGGTGTCCATCCGCACACGCAGGAGGTCGAGGTAGACGTCCACGGGCCGGCCTTCCGGGGGAATCTCGGATTCGCTCATCGGCTCCGGGTTCCCCGCCCCCGGCGAGTCATACGGCCGCCGCCAGCCAGCGGTGCGCGGTGGCGAGTGCCTGCCGTACGTCCCTGGTTCCGGTCGACACGCACAGTGTGTACGCCAGGTCACCGAGCCGCGGGTCGCGGCCGGCCGCGGGGCCGTGGGTGACGGTTCCGGTGGCCGCCAGGGCCTCGTACTCGTCGACGAGGCTGCGCAGCACGGCGGGGTGGGGCTTCAGCATGTGTCTCGTTCTCTCGCTTTCCTGTGTTCCGTTCAGGCCGTGGCCGAGTGTCCGCCGGTGCCGCGCGGCGCCCTGCGCTGTTCCATCACGTCGGCGCGCACCCGGGCGCAGCTGCGGCTGATGAGGCGGGAGACGTGCATCTGGGAGATGCCGAGCCGGTCGGCGATACGGCTCTGGGTCATGTCCTCGAAGAAGCGCATGTAGAGGATGGCGCGCTCGCGCTCGGGCAGCCGGCGCAGCCCTTCCTTGGCGGACTCGCGGTCGATCACGACGTCGTACGAGGCGTCCGAGGCGCCGAGGGTGTCGGCGAGGCTGTAGCCGTCGTCGTCGGAGGACAGCTCGGCGTCCAGCGAGAGGGTGCTGAAGCTCTCCAGCGCCTCCATCCCGGCGGCGACCTCCTCCTCGGTCAGCCCGGTGTGCGCGGCGACGGCCGCCGTGGACGGCTCGGGGCTGCCGGGGTTCTGGGTGAGCTCGCGCCGTGCCACCCGCACCTTGTTGCGCAGTTCCTGCACCCGGCGGGGCACCCGCAGCGCCCACATCCGGTCGCGGAAGTGCCGCTTGACCTCGCCGGTGATGGTGGGGACGGCGTAGCTCTCGAAGGCTCCGCGGCTCGGGTCGAACCGGTCGATGGCCTTGACCAGCCCGAGGGCGGCGACCTGGCGCAGGTCCTCGATGGACTCACCGCGGTCGCGGAAGCGGCCGGCGATGCGGTGGGCCATGGGCAGCCAGGCGGTGGCGAGCTCGTCGCGGACCGCGTCCCGTTCGGGGCCGTCCTCCAGTGAGGCCAGCCGGGTGAACAGGGCGGCGGTGTCGGGGGCGTCGTCGTGCCGCCTGCGGGGCGGCGCGGCCGTCGTGTCGGAGGAGCCGGGACGAGGGGCGGACGTGTCAATGAGCATGCGGTTTCGCTCCCGAACGGTGGTTTCTGGGGGGTACCGCGGGAGGGCCGCCGCCGGGACACCCGGAGGGTCCTCAGCGGCCGTGACCTCCCGCTGGCGCGCCTCCGGTCCGAAGCACGAACCTCCGATTGCCCCCGCCCCGGTGGAACAAACTCCGCTTCGCCGCGAAATCCGCGGAGGGCTCAGACCAGGGGCACGACGGCGGTGATGCACTTGCCGCCTGCGGGAAGATCGGACACCCGGATGTCCCGGGAGAGCCGGCACACGATGGGCCAGCCGTGGCCACCGGGACGGCGGCGTCCCCGCCGGTCGGTGCGCGGCACGACGACGGGCAGTTCGTCGCTGCGGTCGCTCACCGACAGCCGTACTCCGGGGCCGCTGACGTCGACCCGGAAGTCGGTGACTCCCCCGCCGTGCAGGATCGCGTTGGTGGTGAGCTCGGAGGCGACGAGCAGGACGTCCGCCAGGGCGTCGGTGTCGCAGGCGGTGCGGGTGGCGCGGCAGCGTTCGGAGACCGCCCGCGCGACGGCCTCGCGCACCTCGGCGGGACGGGCCGGCGCCGTCCGGGGCGCGCCGGGCGGTTCGAGAACGGGTTCGGTCGTGTACTCCTCACTCATACTGCGGCTCCCTGGGGGTCGGTCGCTGACGACCGCCGATGAGAAATGTCTTGGACCTCCCTTTTCAGCTCACCTGTCCCGGTACCGGCAAACCTCCCGGCGGTTTGCCGGGCTCCTGTCATTCGAACGCCGCACGCGGGTACGCGGTGCGTATGACCGATGTGGTGGACTCGGACGAACTGCTGCGGCGCATCCAGCGGGCGAGGGCCTGCGCGGCACAGGAGGAGCGGGCCTGGCGGGCGCGGGGCGAGGAGCTGGGACGGGAGGGCCCCGGCGACCCGTCCGCCGCGCGGGACGCCGAGGTGCGCGGGGTGGCGTACGGGGTGGTCCTGCGGGTGCTGGACGAGATCCTGACGCCGGGCAGGCACGCGGCGCGGGGCTGAACGGCGGCCGGAGCCGAACGGCGGCCGGCGCGGGGATTGGCACCGTCCGGCCCGGGAACCCGGGGGCCCATGACGGTCGATCACAACCGGGCGCCGGTTCTGGAAGCGCTGGAGGACTACCACCGCCGGGGGCGGCTGAGTTTCACCCCGCCGGGCCACAAGCAGGCCCGGGGAGCCGACCCCGCGGTGCGTGAGGTGCTCGGGGACGCGGTGTTCCTGAGCGATGTGCTGGCGACGGGCGGTCTGGACGACCGGCTCACCCGGGGCCGGGTGCTGCAGGGGGCCCAGGAGCTGATGGCGGACGCGGTGCACGCCGATCACACGTTCTTCAGCACCTGCGGGAGCTCCCTGTCGGTCAAGGCGGCCATGCTGTCGGTGGCGGGGCCGCACGAGAAGCTGCTGATCGGGCGGGACGCCCACAAGTCGGTGGTGGCGGGGCTGATCCTGTCCGGGATCGAGCCGGTGTGGGTGGAGCCGCGGTGGGACGCGGAGCGCAAACTCGCCCACCCGCCGTCGGCCGTCGACTTCGACCGGGCCTTCGAGGCGCATCCGGACGCCCGCGGCGCGCTGGTGACCAGCCCGACCCCGTACGGCGCCACCGCGGCGGTGCAGGCGATCGCGGAGGTGTGCCACCGGCGCTCGCGCCCGCTGATCGTGGACGAGGCGTGGGGGGCGCACCTGCCGTTCCACCCCGATCTGCCCTCCTGGGCGATGGACGCGGGCGCCGACATCTGCGTGACCAGCATCCACAAGATGGGCAGCGGGCTGGAGCAGGGATCGGTGTTCCATCTGCGGGGCGAGCTGGTGCCGCCCGCGCTGCTCGGCATGCGGGCCGATCTGCTGGGGACGACCAGTCCGTCGGTGCTGATCTTCGCCGGGCTGGACGGCTGGCGGCGGCAGATGGCCCTGCACGGCAAGGAGCTGATGGGGTCGGCGCTGGAACTCGCCGGCGAGGTGCGGGACGCGGTCGAGCGGATCGACGGGATGCACGTCAACGACCGGGACGACTTCTGCGGCCCGGAGCTGGCGGACGACTTCGACCCGCTGCCCTGCGTCATCGACCTCGACGGTCTCGGCATCACGGGCTTCCAGGCGGCGGACTGGCTGCGCGAGCACCGGAGCATCGACGCGCATCTGGTGGACCACCGCCGGATCGGGGCGCAGATCACCCACGGCGACGACCGGGAGACCACCGGCGAGCTGCTGTCGGCGCTGCGGGAGCTGGGCCGGGCGGCGCCCCACCTGCCCGCGGCGCCGCGGGTCGCCGTGCCGGAACCCGGTGAGCTGCGGATGGAGCAGGCGATGCTGCCGCGGGACGCGTTCTTCGGGCCGGCCGAGGAGGTGCCGGTGGCGCGCGCGGCCGGGCGGATCGCGGCCGAGATGATCACTCCGTATCCGCCCGGGATCCCGGCCGTGCTGCCGGGCGAGCGGTTCACCGCGCCCGTGCTCCGGTATCTGCGCACCGGCCTCGACGCGGGCATGAATCTGCCCGACCCGTCGGATCCGGGTCTGGAGACGGTCCGGGTGGTGGACGAGCGGGCCGGCTGAGCCCGGTGAAGCAGGTCACGCGCCCCGATTAACGGATCGTCGGCCAGATGGTTTATCGTTCATCCATACGTGGTGACGGAGTCGACGTCCTGTCCTCCGGACGCCACCGCTCACGGCCCTGGCTGGCTTCCCCCGTCCAGCCAGGGCTTTTTCATACCCGGAAGGCATTCCGGCGGACCGCCGAGGTGCCCCGGACGGCGGCAGCGGCTGAAATGTACAGAGGGAAGACACCCGAACCGATTGCCCGGCGAGGAGCCCCGCGCCATGACCAAAGCGATCAAACTCCTGACGGCCCTCCCCCCTCCGCAGCGCGGCCGGCTGATGGCTCTGGCGCGGGAGGTGTCCTTCCCGGAGGACACCCGGATCTTCGAGTCGGGCGGCACCGCCGACCGCTTCTGGGTGATCCGCTCCGGCGCCGTCTCGCTGGACCAGCCGGTCAACGAACTGCACCGGGTGACGGTCGCCGGCCTCGGCGCGGGTGATCTGCTCGGCTGGTCCTGGCTGTTCCCGCCCCACGAGTGGGACTTCGGTGCCGTCGCCTTCAGCCCGGTGCGCGCCTACGAGTTCGACGCGGCGGCCGTGCTCCGGCTGTGCGAGGAGGACCCGGAGCTCGGGCTGCTGCTGGTGCGCAAGGTCGCCGAGGTCCTCGCCCACCGGCTGGAGACGACGCGCGGCAAGCTGATGGAGCAGTACGCGATGCACCGGCGCGGCGGGGCCCTGTAGCCCTCACGCCCCGGGGGCCCTCACACCCGGTAGCGGCGCAGCGCCGGCATCGCGGCGGCGAGCGCCAGCATCACCACGACGACCAGGATCCCGCCGCCCGCCACGGCCGTACGGGGTCCGTAGGCGGAACCCGCGGTGCCGTGCAGCACGTCGGCCAGCCGGGGCCCGCCGGCCACGACGACGGTGAAGACGCCCTGCATCCGGCCGCGCATCTCGTCGGTCGCGGCGGACAGCAGGATCGCCCCGCGGAAGACCATCGAGACCATGTCGGCGATCCCGGCGAGGGCGAGGAAGGCCACCGCGAGCCACAGGCTGCCGCTGAGCCCGAACCCGGTGATGGCCACCCCCCAGACGACCACCGAGCCGATGACCATCCAGCCGTGCCGGCGGGCGCGCGAGAAGGTGCCGGAGAAGAGGCCGCCCGCCACCGCGCCGAGGGGGATCGCGGCGAACAGCAGGCCCAGAGCGAGCCCCTCCCCGTGGGGGCCGGCGAAGGTCTCGGCGGCGAGCTGCGGGAACAGGGCGCGGGGCATGCCGAGGACCATGGCGACGATGTCGGCGAGGAACGACAGCAGCAGCACGGCGTGCCCGGAGATGTAGCGGAACCCCTCCAGGATCCCGCGCAGTCCCGCGCTCCCGGCCTTCACCCGCGTCAGCGGCGGCAGGGCGGGCAGCCGGTACACCGCCCACACCGTGACGCACAGCGCCACCGCGTCGATCAGGTACAGCTCCGCCAGGCCGATCACGGGGATCAGCGCCCCGGCGAGCAGCGGGCCGGCGATCTGGCCGGTCTGCATCACCGTGGAGCCGAGGGCGTTGGCGGCGGGCAGTTCGTCCGCGGGGACCAGCCGGGCGATGGAGGCGCTGCGGGCGGGCGCGTTCAGTCCCCAGAACGCCTGTTGCAGGGCGAGCAGGAGCATCAGCACGGCGACCGAGTCCAGGCCGGTGACGGCCTGCGCCCAGAACAGCAGGGAGGTGACGGCGATTCCGGTGTTGGTGAGCAGCAGCAGTCTGCGGCGGTCCATGCTGTCGGCGATCGCCCCGCCCCACAGCGCGAAGACGATCAGCGGGAGCAGTCCGGCGAGGCTCGCCGCGCCGACCCAGGCGGAGGAGCCGGTGATGTCGTAGATCTGCTTGGGCACGGCGACGGCGGTGAGCTGGCTGCCGACCGCCGTGACGATGGTGGACGACCACAGCCGGCGGTAGGCCGGGCGGCGCAGCGGGCGGGTGTCCATCGCCCAGCGGCGCCACCCCCGCGGCCCGGGCGGTGCGGGATCCGGGTCCTTCGCCTGCGGTTCGGCGCTGCTCTCGCTGGTGTCCACGACCGTCCTGCTTGGTGGTTACATCTACTGGCCGGGTTCACTATGGCAGGCACCGGCGGCCGCCCTGTTCTCAGGCTCCCGCGATGAGCGTCAGCCCGAGGACGATCATGGTGGCGGCGACCAGGGCGTCCAGCACGCGCCAGGCCGCGGGGCGGGCCAGGAAGCGGCTGAGCAGGCGGGCGCCGAAGCCGAGCGCGGCGAACCAGCAGAGGCTGGCCAGCACGGCGCCGAGGCCGAAGGTCCAGCGCAGCGGGCCGTGGTCGGCGGCGACCGAACCCAGCAGGAACACGGTGTCGAGGTAGACGTGCGGGTTGAGCCAGGTCATGGCGAGGCAGGTGAGCACGGCCCGGCGGCGCGAGCCCGCCGCCTCCCCCTCGGTCCGCAGCCCCTCGGCGGCCGGCCGGACCACCCGCCGGGCGGCCAGGGCGCCGTAGCCGAGCAGGAACGCGCCGCCGATCCAGCCGACCGCCGTCAGCGCGCCGGGCCATGCCACGACCACCGCGCCGACCCCGCCGACGCCCAGGGCGATGAGGGCCGCGTCGGACAGGGCGCAGATGCCGACGACGGCGAGCACGGCGTCGCGCCGGACGCCCTGGCGCAGCACGAAGGCGTTCTGGGCACCGATGGCGACGATGAGGGAGAGTCCGGTGCCGAATCCGGCGGCGGCGGTGGTCAGGGCGCTGGTCATGCCGAGGACGCTACGCGCGGTGACCTCGTACAGTACAGCTAAGGATTCTTACGTACCCTTAGCAGTCGTGATGATGAGCGATCTTCCGCTGGACCAGGTGCGGACCCTGCTCGCGGTGGTGGACGAGGGGACGTTCGACGCGGCGGCCGCCGCGCTGCACGTGACGCCCTCGGCGGTGAGCCAGCGGGTGAAGGCGCTGGAGCAGCGCACGGGCCGGGTGTTGCTGCTGCGGACCAAGCCGGTGCGGCCGACCGAGTCGGGCGAGGTACTGGTGCGCCTGGCCCGCCAGGTGGCCCGGCTGGAGCGGGACGCGTACGCGGAGCTGGGGCTGAGCGGGGCCGGGGAGCCGACGCGGGTCTCGGTGGCGGTGAACGCGGACTCACTGGCGACCTGGTTCCTCGGCGCCCTCACCCGGCTGCCGCCGGAGGCGGGCCTCTGTTTCGAACTGCGCCGGGAGGACGAGTCCCATACGGCGGCCCTGCTGCGGGAGGGGGCGGTGATGGCCGCGGTGACCTCGTCGCCCGACCCGGTGCCGGGCTGCTCCGTCCGGCACCTGGGCCGGATGCGTTATCTCCCCGTGGCCCGCCCGGAGTTCGCCGCAGAGCACCTCACGGGGCCGCTGCGGGAGGTGCTGCCCGGTGCGCCGGTGGTGGTGTTCGACCGGCGGGACGACTTCCAGGACGGTTTCGTGCGCCGGCTCACCCGCGGACGCACCGAGGCGGGCGTACGGCGCCACTACGTACCGACCTCGGAGGGCTTCGTCCAGGCGGTCGCCGCCGGTCTGGGCTGGGGCATGGTGCCCCAGGCGCAGGCCGATCCCCTGCTCCGCTCCGGCCGCCTCACGGTCTTCGCCCCGGGCCACGAGGTCGACGCGCCGCTGTACTGGCAGCAGTGGAAGCTGGACTCCCCCGCCCTGGCGGCGGTCACCGGCGCCGTCACGGAGGCGGCGGCGGAGGCGCTCTACCGCTGAGGCGGGGCCGCGAGGCCGCTCGCGGCCCCGGCCAGGAGCATGTCCAGGGCCGTCGGATAGGCGCTGGTGATCATCCGGGTGGCCAGGAGCGGGGCGGCCTCCGCGATGCGGGGGTGGGTGGCGGCGGGGAGCCGGGCGTAGGTCGAGCTCCACCTGTCCTCGTCGGCGCGCCGCGCGGCGCCGGGCAGCGCCAGGGACGCGGCGTCGAGGGCGGCGAAGGCCAGCGTGGTGTCGATGAAGGCGTGGTAGACGCGCACCGTCTCCGGCAGCGGGAAGCCCGCGGTGCGCAGTACGTCCAGCACCGCCTCGTCCGCCGCGAGTTCGTTCGCCCGGCCGGAGACCCGGCTCGCCGTGAGCACCGCCGCCTGCGGGTGCGCCAGACAGGCCGCGTGGATGCGCAGCCCGACGGCCCGCAGGTCCTCCCGCCACTGCCCGGTCGGGTGCCAGCCGCGCAGTGCCTGGCCGATCAGCGCGTCGCCGATGGCGAGGGTCAGCTCGTCCATGCCCCGGAAGTAGCGGTAGAGGGTGCTGGGGTCGCAGTCCAGGGCGAGGCCCAGCCGGCGGGCGGTCAGTCCGGCGCTGCCGTGCTCGCGCAGCAGCCGCAGCGCCGTCTCGACGATCAGCGTCCCGGACAGCACCCGGCCGCTCTTCGTGGGCCTGCGGCGGCGCCGCCGCTCCTCGGGGACCACGCGTTTGGGCATCGCCGTTCCTCCCGCGGTCTTATGCCAACGCCATTGACCTTATGTCGCCGCGAGGCGTTGTATCCCCCCGGGGCCCGCGGTGAGTCCGGGATCCATGAGGATGAAAGGGAGTGTTCCGTCATGCGTGTACTGCTCGTGGGAGCGGGCGGGGTGGGGACCGCCATCACCCGGATCGCGGCCCGGCGGCCGTTCTTCGACCGCATGGTCGTGGCCGATCACGACCCGGCCCGGGCCCGGGCGGCCGTCGCCGCGCTCGGCGGGGACGGCGCGCGGTTCCACGCCGAGCGTGTGGACGCCGGTGACGAGGCGCGGGTGACGGCGCTGCTCGAACGGCACGGCTGCGACGTCCTGCTCAACGCCACCGATCCGCGGTTCGTGATGCCGCTGTTCCGCGCCGCGCGGGAGGCCGGCGCCACCTATGTCGACATGGCGATGTCCCTGTCCCGGCCGCACGCCGAACGGCCGTACGAGGAGTGCGGGGTGAAGCTCGGCGACGAGCAGTTCGCCGAGGCCGGGGCATGGGCGGAGGCCGGTGCGCTGGCCCTGGTCGGCATGGGCGTGGAGCCCGGTCTGTCGGACGTGTTCGCCCGGTACGCCGCCGACGAACTCTTCGACGTGATCGAGGAGATCGGCGTCCGCGACGGCGCGAACCTCACGGTGGACGGCTACGACTTCGCGCCGTCCTTCAACATCTGGACCACCATCGAGGAATGTCTCAACCCGCCGGTCGTCTACGAGAGGGACCGCGGCTGGTTCACCACCGAACCCTTCAGCGAGCCGGAGGTGTTCGACTTCCCCGAGGGCATCGGCCCGGTGGAGTGCGTCAACGTCGAGCACGAGGAGGTGCTCCTGGTCCCGCGCCGGGTCGACGCGCGCCGGGTCACCTTCAAGTACGGGCTGGGCCGCGAGTTCGTCGACACCCTCAGGACGCTCCACCGGCTGGGCCTGGACCGTACCGAGCCGGTGACCGTGCCCGGTCCCGACGGGCCGGTGCGGGTCTCCCCCCGCGACGTCGTCGCCGCCTGTCTGCCCGACCCGGCGACGCTGGGCGAGCGGATGCACGGCAGGACCTGCGCCGGTACGTGGGTGCGGGGCGTGAAGGACGGGGCGCCGCGCGAGGTGTACCTCTACCACGTGGTCGACAACCAGTGGTCCATGGCCGAGTACGGCTGCCAGGCCGTGGTGTGGCAGACCGCCGTCAACCCCGTCGTCGCCCTCGAACTGCTCGCCACCGGCGCCTGGACGGGGACGGGTGTCCTCGGCCCCGAGGCGTTCCCCGCGGGCCCGTTCCTGGAGTTGCTGACGGCCTACGGCTCGCCGTGGGGGCTGCGCGAACAGTGAGCGCGCCCACGCCCGTCCCGCTGTTTCACCGCGTATCGACAGGTGACCCGAAAAGGAGTAAGGCATCCGAAAAGGGTGTGTACCCGACTCCGATCGCAGGTGACTCTCGATGGACAACTGGCGAAGCAGCGCGGCCTGCAGGACCGAGGATCCCGACCTCTTCTTCCCGATCGGCACCTCCGGACCCGCCCTCATGCAGACGGAACAGGCCAAGGCGGTGTGCCGCCGCTGCCCCGTCCGGGAGCAGTGCCTGGAGTGGGCGCTGGAGACGGGGCAGTCCATCGGGGTGTGGGGCGGCACGAGCGAAACGGAACGGCGTGCGCTGAAGCGGCGCATCGCCGCGCGCCGTTCGTCCGGTCGTCGGTAGGAGCCGCAGTAGGCTCGCGGGACGGCGGTGGAAGGGGCAGACCATGAGCGTGCGGGTGCGCCGTGTCCATGAGGCGCCCGGGCCGGACGACGGTGTGCGGGTGCTGGTCGACCGGCTGTGGCCGCGCGGTCTGACGAAGGACGCGGCACGGGTGGACGAGTGGCCCAAGGGGCTGACGCCATCGACGGAGCTGCGCCGCTGGTACCACGCGGACGGCGGCACCTACGAGGAGTTCCGCGAGCGGTACGAGGCGGAACTGGCCGCTCCGGAGGCGGCCGAACTCCTCGGCCACGTACGGGAACTGGCCCGGAAGGGCCCGGTGACCCTGCTGACCGCGTCCAGGGACACCGGGCACAGCCACGCCGCGGTGCTGGCCCGCCTCCTCGAGGACTGAGGGGCGGGCCGCACCGCCGCGGTCTAAGCCGTCTGCTCGGCCGCCGCGCGGCCCGCCGCGCGGCCCGAGAAGAGGCAGCCGCCGAGGAAGGTGCCCTCCAGGGCGTTGTAGCCGTGGACGCCTCCGCCGCCGAAGCCCGCCACCTCGCCCGCCGCGTACAGCCCGTCGAGCGGCCGTCCGTCGCTGCCGAGCGCGCGGGAGTCCAGGTCGGTCTGTATGCCGCCGAGGGTCTTGCGGGTGAGGATGTGCAGCTTGACCCCGATCAGCGGGCCGGCCGCCGGGTCGAGGATGCGGTGCGGGGTGGCCACCCGGCCGAGGCGGTCGCCGATGTAGCGGCGGGCGTTGCGGATGCCCTGCACCTGCGCGTCCTTGCTGTACGGGTTGGCCAGTTGCAGATCGCGGGCCTCGATCTGGCGCCGTACGGCGGCGGCGTCGAGCAGGGGCTCGTCGGTGAGGGCGTTCATCTTCTCGACGAGCTGTTCGACGGTGGGCGCGGTCACGAAGTCCGCGCCCTTGCGCAGGAACGCGTCGACCGGCCCGGGGGCACCCTTGCCCAGCACGCGTTCGCGCAGGAAGCCGGCCCGGTCCTTGGCGGTGATGTCGGGGTTCTGCTCGGAGCCCGACAGGGCGAACTCCTTCTCGATGATCCGCTGGGTGAGGATGAACCAGGAGTGGTCGTGTCCGGCGATGTCCTCGGTGGTGCGCAGGTGCTTCAGCGTGCCGAGGGTGTCGTAGCCGGGCAGGCAGGGTTCGGGCAGCCGGCGGCCGAGGGCGTCGAACCACATCGAGGACGGTCCGGGCAGGATGCGGATGCCGTGTCCGGGCCAGATCGGGTCCCAGTTCCCGATCCCCTCGGTGTAGTGCCACATGCGGTCCCGGTTGACCAGCCGGGCCCCCGCGCGGGCGCTGATGTCCAGCATCCGCCCGTCGACGTAGGCCGGGACGCCGGTGACCATCTCGCGGGGCGGGGCGCCCAGCCGCTTCGGCCAGTACCGGCGGACGATGTCGTGGTCGGCGCCGATGCCGCCGCTGGTGACGATCACGGCCTGGGCGGTGAGTTCGAACTCGCCGATCGTCTCGCGGCCGGAGGCGACCCCGCGCGGTGAGTCGTCCCGCGCCAGTACGGTGCCGCGCACCCCCCGCGCGGCGCCGTCCCCGACGACGAGTTCGTCGACCCGGTGGCGGTGGTGGAAGGTGAGCAGCCCGTCACGTGCGGCCTGCCGGGCGTAGCGGACGAAGGGTTCGACGACGCCGGTTCCGGTGCCCCAGGCGATGTGGAAGCGGGGCACGGTGTTGCCGTGGCCGTCCGCGCGGAGGTCGCCGCGCTCGGCCCAGCCGACGGTGGGCAGGAAGGTGATGCCGTGGCCGCCGAGCCAGGACCGCTTCTCCCCCGCCGCCCACTCGACGTAGGCCCTCGCCCAGCGCACCGCCCAGCTGTCCTCGTCGTCGAGGCGGTCGAAGCCCGCGCTGCCCCTCCAGTCGTTCCAGGCCAGGTCGAAGGAGTCCTTGATGCCCAGGCGCCGCTGCTCCGGTGAGCCCACCAGGAACAGTCCGCCGAAGGACCAGAAGGCCTGGCCGCCGAGGTTGGCGGCGTTCTCCTGGTCGACCAGGGCGACCCTGCGGCCCTGGCTGGTCAGCTCGTGGGCCGCGACGAGGCCCGCGAGTCCCGCTCCGACGACGATGACGTCGGCATCCATGGCGACCGTCCCTTCCTTCATCCGGTGAGCAGCGCGGTCAGCAGTTGTTTCAGCCAGGTCCGGGCGCGCGCGACGTCCCGGTCCAGGAGCAGTTGGGTGGTGACACCGTCGTAGGCGGCGACCACGGCGTGTGCCGCGCCGTCGGCGTCGCCGAGCACGGCCGGCAGCTCGGTGTGGCCGCGGGCCCTGGCCAGCCGGTCGGCGATGGCCCGCCGCAGCCGGGCACGGTGCTCCAGCAGGGAGCGCGCCACCCGCGGGTCCCGGGCGGCGTGCACCAGGAAGTCGGTCTTGACCAGCAGCCAGTCTCGGTCGAGGAGCAGGACGTCGGTGACACGGTCCACGGCGGCGGGCACGTCGAGATCGGGGCCGTCCAGCGCGAGGGCCCCGGAGACCTGCTCGGCGATCAGCTCGGCGCGCTCCGCGTACAGGGCGAAGAAGAGCTCGTCCAGGCCGGCGAAGTTGGAGTAGAAGGCGCCCCGGGTGTAGCCGGCCGCCTCGCAGATCTCCTCGATCGAGACGTGCCCGAAGCCCTTGGCGGCGAACACGGTGAACGCGGCGTCCAGGAGGTTGGCGCGCGTGCGCAGACGGCGCCTGGTGACGCGCCCCGCCGTACCGTCCACCGCCATGTCGTCCCTCCCGTTCGATACGGGAACGTATCCGATACACCGGTGTATCGAACAGACCCCGAGCCCCCACCGCTTCTTCTAGAACGTATTTTCGATTCGGGGGGTTACGCTGGACCCATGACCACGCACCACCACCCCCCGGCGCTCCAGGGGTCCCTGTTCGACCAGACCGACGAGCTGCGGCTGGGCCCGCTCGACGGGGTGCGCCGCACCGAGCTGGGCCGGGGCGCCTGGATCGACGTCCTGCCGGGCTGGCTCGCCGGGTCCGACGCGCTCTTCGAGCGGCTCGCCGCCGAGGTCCCCTGGCGGGCGGAGCGGCGGCAGATGTACGACCAGGTCGTGGACGTGCCCCGGCTGCTGTCGTACTACCGCGCGGGCGCCCCGCTGCCGCACCCGGTGCTGACCGAGGCGCGCGAGGCGCTCAGCGCGCACTACGCCGGCGAGCTGGGCGAGCCCTTCGTCACGGCCGGGCTGTGCTACTACCGCGACGGGCGGGACAGCGTCGCCTGGCACGGCGACCGGATCGGCCGGGGCGCGCGCGAGGACACCATGGTCGCCATCCTCTCCGTGGGCGCGCCGCGCGATCTGCTGCTGCGTCCCCTCGGCGGCGGCGAGACCGTCCGCCGTCCCCTCGGGCACGGCGACCTCGTCGTGATGGGCGGGTCCTGCCAGCGCACCTGGGAACACGCCGTCCCCAAGAGCGGCCGCGCCGCCGGACCGCGCATCAGCGTCCAGTTCCGCCCGCGCGGCGTGAACTGACCGGCCGGAAGGCTGTCCTCCCCGCGTCCGCTCCCCCACACTGGTCCGCACCCGGGCGGGGAGGCGCCGATGGGCACGGACACGGGGCGAGCGGCGGGGGACGCCCGGCGCGGCGAACTCGATGCGCTGCGCGCCCTGGTCGTCCTCGGTCTGGTCCTCTTCCACACCGCCCTGGTCTTCTCCCCCGACGACGACTTCTACGTCAAGAACGCGACGACGACGGACGCCGTCACCGTCCTGGCCGGATTCGGCGTGGTGTGGGCCATGCCGATGCTGTTCCTGGTCGCCGGTCTCGGCGCACGCCACTCGGTCCGCCGCAGGGGGCCGGGCGGGTTCGCCCGGGAGCGCCTGCTGCGCCTGGGCGTTCCGCTGGTCTTCGGGACGGTGGTGCTGTGCCCCCTCCCCCAGTGGCTGCGGCTGCGCGCCGCCGACCCCGGGTACGACGAGCCGTACGGCAGGTTCTGGGCCCGCTTCCTGACCGTACGTCCGGACCTCGCGGACTTCCCCTTCGTCCTGGAGGGGGACCACTTCGAGACCGGGCATCTGTGGTTCCTCGTCCTGCTGCTGACCTTCAGTCTGCTGCTCGCGCCGGTGGCCGCCCGGCCGGCGGCCGGGGCCGGGCGGGCGGTCGCGGCTCTGCCGCGCAGGCCCGCGCTGCTCCTGCTGCCCGCGCTGCCGCCGGCCGCCGTCAACGCGCTGCTCGGCATGGAGGAGGGCTTCGCGGGCTGGAACCGCTGGGCCTATCTGCTCTTCTTCGTCTGCGGTTTCGCGCTCGCGGGCGACGAGCGGGTCCGGGAGGCGACCCGCCGTGCCGCGGTCCCCGTGGGCGTACTCGGTGTGGTGCTGTTCGCCGGAGCCGCGCCCGGCTTCGTCGCGGGGGACGACCCGTTCACCGCGCGGACGCCGTTCGCCCTGGCGACCCGGGCGCTGTTCGGGGCGGCCGGCTGGTGCTGGGTGGTCGCGATCACGGGCCTGCTGGACCGGCCCGGGCGTGCGCACGTGCGCTCCGGCGGGGGCGGCCGGTCCCAGCCCCTGCGCTACCTGTCGCCGGCCGTCCTGCCGTTGTACGTGCTGCACCAGCCGGTCGTGGTCGCCGTCGCCTACGGCGTGGTCGGCTGGTCCGCGCCGATGGCCGTGAAGTACGCGGTGATCGTGGCCGCTTCGCTGACGGTGGTCCTGCTGCTGTACGAACTCGGCGTGCGCAGGACGGCGGTGACCCGGCTGCTGTTCGGGATGCGCCCACGCGATCCGTCCGGGCCGGCGCCCGCGCGGCCGGACCCGCCGCCCGCCTCCGCGGCGTGATCTGCTTTCCTTGTCCCGCGTCGGAGAGAGCCGGAGCAGGACGACTGGGACGTGGGACGGTCATGCGGGCAACGGTGCGGCAGGTAGCGGACGGCACCCATCTGGTGCACGGCACGAACACCAACTGGGTGATCCTCACCGAGGGGGACGCCGTCACACTGATCGACACCGGCTATCCCGGCGACCGCGAGGGGCTGCTCGCCTCCCTGGCGGAGGTGGGGAGTTCGCCCGAGGCGGTGACGGCCGTACTGATCACCCACGCCCACAACGACCACCTGGGCTCCGCCGAGTACCTGAGCGCCGCGTACGGCACTCCGGTCCTCACACACAAGGCCGAAGTCCCGCACGCGCGACGGGACTTCCTGCACCAGGTCAGCGTCGGGCAGGTGCTGCGCCACGGCTGGCGGCCGGGCGTGCTGCCCTGGGCGGCGCACGCCCTGCGCAGCGGCGGCACGGCGGACGTGGCGGTCACCGCGCCCGAGCCGTTCCCGGGGGCGGGACCGCTCGATCTGCCCGGCCGGCCGGTGCCCGTGCACACGCCGGGCCACACCGCCGGGCACTGCGCCTTCCACCTTCCGCACCTCGGGGTGGTGGTGTCGGGCGACGCCCTGGTGAGCGGTCACCCCACCTCGCGGACCGCGGGGCCGCAGATGCTGACCGACATGTTCCACCACGAGCGCGCCACGGCCGTGGCCTCGCTGGACGTCCTGGCCGGCCTGGAGGGCGACCTGCTGCTGCCCGGGCACGGCCCGCTGCACGAGGGGCCCGTACGGGACGCCGCCCTGCTGGCGCGGGAGCACGCCCCATAGGGTGAGGTGACGATCACCCGCGAGACGAGGACACCGCAGCCATGGCACTGCAGATCAACGCCACCAACCCGGAGCATCCCGCGCTCCTGTTGGAACTGCCGTGGCACCTGCCGCTGGAGGACTGGCCGGAGGAGTACCTGGTGCCGCTGCCGCGCGGCATCTCCCGGCACGTGGTGCGCTACGCGCGCGCCGGCGACGAGGTGATCGCGGTGAAGGAGCTCGCCCGGCGGCCCGCCCTGCGGGAGTACGAGCTGCTGCGCGACCTGGACCGGATCGGCATCCCGGCCGTGGACCCGCTCGCCGTGGTCACCGGCCGCGCCGAGCCCGGCGGGGAGCCGCTGGAGAGCGTCCTGGTCACCCGGCACCTCGGCGGCTCGATGCCGTACCGGTCGATGTTCGAGACGACGCTGCGCCCGGCGACCATGCACCGGCTGATGGACGCGCTCGCCGTGCTGCTGGTCCGGCTGCACCTGGCCGGTTTCGCCTGGGGCGACTGCTCGCTGTCCAACACGCTGTTCCGGCGCGACGCGGGCGCCTACGCGGCCTACCTGGTGGACGCCGAGACCGGCGAGCTGCACCCGGAACTGAGCACCGGGCAGCGCGAGTACGACCTCGACCTGGCCCGGGTCAACATCAGCGGTGAGCTGCTCGACCTGGAGGCGTCCGGGGCGCTGCACCCCTCCGTCGACCCGATCGAGTTCGGCACCGAGATATGCGCCCGGTACCAGGGCCTGTGGCAGGAACTGACCCGCACCTCCGTCTACCCGGCGGGCAAGTACCACTACATCGAGCGCCGTATCCGGCGCCTGAACGACCTCGGCTTCGACGTGGCCGAGATGCAGATCGAGCACGCCTCCAACGGCGACACGGTCACCTTCGTGCCGAAGGTCGTCGACGCCGGCCACCACCAGCGCCAGCTGCTGCGGCTGACCGGTCTCGACGCCGAGGAGAACCAGGCCAGGCGGCTGCTGAACGACCTGGAGAGCTGGATGGCCACCCAGGACGACTACGCCCCGGGCGACCCCCTCGGCGCCCGCCCGGAGGTCCTCGCCCACCGCTGGGTGCGCGAGGTCTTCCGGCCCACCGTGCGGTCCGTGCCGCCGGAGCTGCGCGGCCCGATGGACGCCGCGGAGATCTACCACGAGCTGCTGGAACACCGCTGGTACCTGTCCGAGCGGGCCCAGCACGACATCGGTCTCGGTACGGCCGTCGAGGACTACATCGAGAACATCCTGCCCGGGGCCCGGACCCTCGCGCAGCCGGCGGACGACTGAGCCGGCCGCGGACTCAGGCCGGAGGGACGACCGCCACCGGGCAGTCCGCGTGGTGCAGGACGCCGTAGGCGACCGAGCCGATCCGGGTGCCGACGGCCGTACGGCGGGCGCGGCGGCCGACGACCATCAGCTGGGCGGTGCCCGACACCGACAGCAGCACCTGTCCGGCGCTGCCCATCTCCACGTGCTCCACCACGTGCACGTCCGGGTAGCGCTCCCGCCACGGCGCGAGGGCCGCCGCCAGGGACTTCTGCTCGTACGGCTCCAGTCCCCCGGCCTCGTCGAGGAGTTGGAGCGAGGCGGGGCTGTAGGCGAACACCGGAGGCAGGGCCCAGGCCCGCACGGCCCGCACGGTCGCCCCGCGCCGCGCGGCGGTCTCGAAGGCGAAGCCGAGGGCGGCGGCGCTGTCCTCCGGGTCGCCCTGCTGTCCGACGACGATCTCGTGCCCGGCGACCTCGCTGGAGGCCTTGTCCCCGGCACGGACGAAGACGATCGGCCGGCCCGCGCCGACGATCACCTGCTGGCCGACCGAGCCGACCAGGAAGCCCATGATCCGGCCGTGCCCGCGGGAGCCGAGCACCAGCATCTCCGCCTCGGCGGCCACCGCCGTCAGCGTCTCCACGGGGTCGCCCTCCAGGACGTCCGTGGTCACGGCGAGTTCCGCGTGCCGTTCGCGGACGGCGCGGGCCGCCTCGCCGACCGCGTCGCGCACCCACTGCTCCTGGGTGGCCCTGTCCCCCGTGTCCACCGCGCCGCCCGCCTCGAACCGCCAGGCGTGCACCACCCTGAGCGGCAGATCCCGGCGGACCGCCTCCCTGGCCGCCCAGCCGAGCGCGGCGAGGCTCTCCTCGGTCCCGTCGATCCCTGCCGTGATCGGGCGCGTCATGCGTTCCTCCCGGTGTCGTGTCCACTGCGCGGGGTCCAGTCTTCCCTACGCCTCCCCCACGATCTCGACCCGGGAGCAGGCAGGAGGCCCGCCCCTTCCCGAGCGGACCGGCGCGAACGCACCTACGATGGGCGGGCCGGTGCGGTGACGGAACCGGGCCGCCGTGCCGGGGAACCCCGAGGAGCCGGCATGACCAGCGAGCACGCCATCGACCCGAGCGTCCCGCCGAGCGGGGCGGGATGCGCCGACTGCGACGCGGAGGGCGGGTGGTGGTTCCATCTGCGGCGCTGCGCGAGGTGCGGTCACATCGGCTGCTGCGACAGCTCGCCCGCCCGGCACGCCACGGCGCACTTCAGGGCCACCGGGCATCCCGTCGTCCGCAGCTACGAGCCGGGCGAGGCGTGGTTCTGGGACTACACCACCGACGAGCTCCGCGAGTCGGGCCCCGAGCTCGCCCCGCCGGTGAGCCACCCGGCCGACCAGCCGGCGCCGGGACCCGCGGGCCGGGTGCCGGCGAACTGGACGGAGGCGCTGCACCGCTGAACCCGCCCGGACGGGAACCCCCGCACCACCGCCCGTCGTTGTCCCGGCGCACGCGCCGGTCCGCGCGGTCCGCGGTGGTGCTCGCGGAGGGACGGAGTCCGGGAGAGGATGCCCCCATGAAGGGTGACCTGTTTTCCAGTCAGCACATGGTGCAGCCGGCCACGGCCGCGGGCATGTCGATCGAGAACGCCAAGTGCGTCCGCTACACGGTCGACGGCGAGATGCACGCCCGTCAGGGAGCGATGGTCGCCTACCGCGGCGACCTCCGGTTCGAGCGCAAGGGCCAGGGCGTGGGCGGCATGCTCAAGCGCGCGGTCACCGGCGAGGGGCTGCCGCTGATGGCGGTGCGCGGGCAGGGTGAGGCCTGGTTCGCCCACGAGGCGCAGAACTGCTTCATCGTCGAGGTCGGCCCCGGCGACGAGTTCACCGTCAACGGCCGCAACGTCCTGTGTTTCGACTCCTCGCTGTCGTACCGCATCGCCACCGTGAAGGGCGCCGGGATCACCGGTGGCGGGCTGTTCAACAGCGTCTTCACCGGGCAGGGCCGGCTGGGCCTGGTGTGCGAGGGGACTCCGCTGGTCATCCCGGTGTCGCCGCAGTACCCGGTGTTCGTGGACACCGACGCGATCGTGGGCTGGACCGCGGGCCTGGACACCTTGCTGCACCGTTCGCAGTCGCTGGGCTCGATGCTGCGCGGCGGCTCGGGCGAGGCGGTACAGCTGAAGCTGGAGGGCGAGGGGTACGTGGTGGTGCGGCCCAGCGAGGCGACACCGCAGAAGGCCCAGCAGCACTGAACGTCGTTGACCTCGGCGGCCTCGCGGGTCAGGGTGGGTCACGGCACGGATCACCCGCCCCCGTGCCGGAGAGGTGGCAGTCGTGATCCGGATCGCCGACATCGAGACCGCGGCCGAGCGGATCGCCGGGCATGTGGTGCGGACGCCGACGGTGCCGAGCCCCGGGTTGTCGGAACTGCTGGGTGTCCCGGTCACGGCGAAGCTGGAGCTGCTGCAGCGCACCGGTTCGTTCAAGGTGCGGGGAGCGGCGGCGAAGCTGCTGTCGCTGAGCGAGGGCGAGCGGGCCGCCGGGGTGGTGGCGGTGAGCGGCGGCAACCACGGGATCGCCCTCGCGGTCATGGCCGCCGCCCTCGATGTGAAGGCCACGGTGGTGATGCCGCGTTCGGCGCCCGTCCGGGCGGTGGAGATCGCGGAGTCCGCGGGCGCCTCGGTGTGGGTGACCGACGACATGGACGGCGCCTTCGGGCTCATGAGGCGCCTCCAGCAGGAGGGACTGACCCTCGTCCACCCCTTCGACGACCCGGTGGTGATCGCCGGTCAGGGCACCGTGGGACTGGAGCTGGCCGCGGACTCCGGGGACCTCACGGACGTGCTGGTGAGCATCGGCGGCGGCGGACTGATCGCCGGGGTCGCGGCGGCGCTGCGGGCGCGGCGGCCCGGGGTGCGGATCTGGGGCGTGGAGACCGAGGGCGCCCAGGCGATGTCCATGGCGCTGGCGGCGGGCGGCCCGGTGCCGGTGGAGCTGACGTCGATCGTCTCCACGCTCAGCGCCCCGGCCGTCTCCCCGCTGACGTACGACCATGTGTCGGAGCTGGTCACCGAGGTGCTGGTGGTGCCGGACCGGGCAGCGGTGCGGGGGTCGCTCGAACTCGCGGACCACGCCAAGGTGTGGGCCGAGCCGGCCGCCGGCTGTCTGCTGCCCGCCGCGCGGCGGGTGCTGGAGCGGGTCGGTGAGGGGGCCCGGCTCGGTCTCGTGGTGTGCGGCGGCAACGCCACCACCGCCGACATGATCGCCTGGACGGAGCACTTCGAGCTTCGCTGAGCCTTTCGTTGAACGGACCGCACCCGCTCCGCCGTACTGGTGGGGGCAGCGGGATCCAGGGGTTCGACGAGGGATGGCCATGGGCAGGGCGCACGTCTCCACAGACCAGCCGGTCGCCGGCCGGTACCGGCTGGTCGAGATCACGCATCGTGAGACCAACCGCGTCAGCTGGTACGCCGACGACCTGCAGACCGGCCGTCCGTGTCTGGTCACCCGGACGGAGCTCCCGCGGGACGCCGGTGAGGCGGCCCGCCGGGTCCCCTCCCGTGTCCTGCGGGCCACCGAGAGCGTGGCCCGGCTGTGCCCCGGCCGGATCGCCACGGTCGTCGACGCCGGCGACGAAGACGGCGTCCTGTGGACCGTCACCGCGTGGATCGACGGCACGCCCCTCGACGAAGTCCTGCGCGAACAGGGGACGTTCAACTATGTGCGGGCCGCGCGCATCGGCCTGGAGCTGCTCGACGTCCTGGACGCCGCGCACGCCGAGGGCGTCACGCACGGCGAGCTCAGCCCCGGCGTGGTGTTCCTGCGCGAGGGCGGCCCGGTCGTCGTCACCGGGTACGGGCTGGCCGGTACGACGCCGGTGCCCCGGCTCACGGCGCCGTCGTACGCCTCTCCCGAGCAGGCCCGCGACGAGCGGATCGGTCCCGCCGCCGACCTGTGGGCACTGGGCGCGATCCTCTACACCATGCTCGAGGGGCGCCCGCCGTTCCGGGACCGCGGACGGCCCGAGGCAACGCTGAAGGGGGTCGACCGGCTGCCGCTGCGCACCCCGGTGCGGTCCGGTCCGCTCACCCAGGCCGTCCAGGGGCTGCTGCGCAAGGACCCGAGGGAGCGGCTGACCCGCCCGGTGGTCCGTGAGGCGCTCACCCGTGCGCTCCGCGAGGACCCCGGTGCCGCCGCGGCGACGGTGCCCGGTCCCCGGCTGCGCGGTGTGTACACCGCGGGCCTGCGCCGTGCGGGCCGGGAGTGGAGCCGGCGGACCATGGTGCTGGGCACGGCCCTCGCGGTCGTCACCGTGGCGGTCGCCGTGCTCGCCGCGGCGCAGGGGCTGCCGGGCACGGGCGGCGGCGCCGAGGCGGAGGCGCCGCCGGCCTCGGCGTCCGTGCCGGGCGGTTCCGGGGCGCCCGGCGGCGGCCCCGCCGACCGGGCCACGGCCCCGCCGCCCGCCACGCCCGCCCCGTCCCCGTCGGGCCCCGGCGGTCTGCCGCCCGGCTTCCGGACCTACCGGGCACCGGAGGGCTTCTCCGTCGCGCTGCCCGAGGGCTGGGAGCGGCAGGACACCTCCGAGACCGCCGGCCTGGCCTACCGCGTCACCTTCGGCGCCGACGGCGATCCGCGCACCCTCGCCGTGACCTACAGCGAGCGGGTGGGGTCGGACGCCGTGGCCGTGTGGCGGGACGACGTGGAACCGCAGCTCCGGCGGTCCGGGGCGTACGAGCGGATCGGCGGGATCGAGGCGAGGACGTACCAGGGGCGTGAGGCCGCCGACATGGAGTGGTACGCGGTGGACGGCGGCGCCCGGGTGCGCACCTTCGGCCGGGGCTTCCTGCTGGGCGGCGGCCGGGGCTTCTCGCTGCGCTGGACGACCCCGGCCGCCGACTGGGAGGAACCCGGGAGCCGCCAGGCGCTAGGGACGTTCCTGCGGACGTTCCGGCCGGGTTCGCGGTGAGCCGCCCGGGGCGCGCAGCCCGCTCAGGGGCCGGTCGCCCAGCGGGCGGGTGTGCCAGCGGGCGGTGAAGGTCCGGTCGGGGAGGGAGCAGACGACCCTGAGCCGGTGCGGTGTCTCCAGGAACACCACGTCCACGGTGAGGGTGCCGTCGGCTCTCCAGCCGCCGCTCACGGCGGCCGGGGCGGGCCGTTCGGTGACGGTCCATCCCGGTCCGTCGAACCGGGCGTCGAACGGCTCGCCATCCTCCGTGAGGCGCAGCGTCCAGCCGCCGCCGGCGTCCGCCACGATCTCGGCCGCGGTCAGTTTCGGCCGGTCGGCGCAGACCCCGCCGGCCGGGGTGAGGACGGCGCCCGGCCAGTCCCCGTGCGGCTCGGGCGGCAGGGGCTCGCCCGCGACCGGTGGCAGGGCGAGCCGGCCGAGGCGGTCGCGCAGGGCGGCGTCGGCGTCCGCGGCCTCCCGGCCGGTCAGCGGCTCGGGACGGAAGGCGGGCAGCAGGTGCCGCCAGACCAGGTCCAGGTACTCCTGCATCCGCTCGGTCGCCGTCGTCGCGGCGATCACCGCGTCGTGCTCGGGCAGGACGAGACAGAACTGGCCGTACGCCCCGTCGCCCCGGAAGCCGTGCCGGGAGATCCAGAACTGGTGTCCGTAGCCGCGGTCCCAGTCCTGCCGGTCCGCCTCCCCCATGGCCCCGGCGGTCGGTATGTGCGGGCGGGAGGCGCGGGCGACCCACCCCTCGGGCAGCAGCCGCTCGCCCTCCCGGACCCCGTCGTCCAGGTAGAGCTGGCCGAGCCGGGCGACGGCGTCGGTCGTGGCGTGCAGTCCGCTGAAGCCGATCTCGCGGCCGGCCCGGTCGCGCTGCCACACGGTCTCGCCGATGCCCAGCGGGTCGAACAGGCGGGGCCGGAGGTAGTCGGTGAGGGTCTGCCCCGTGACCCGCTGCACGATCGCGCCGAGGGTGTAGGTGCAGGGCTGGTTGTAGGCGAAGACGGTGCCCGGGTCGTGCTCGGGCGGCTGGAGCAGGAAGCCGCGCACGGGTTCGGCGCGGTCGGTGCCGTACGCCGCGTCGACCGTCTCGCCTCCGTGGCCGCCGGCCATGGACGCCACGTGCCGCACCAGCATCGCCCGGCTGCGCGGGTCGGTGATGTCGGCCTCGAACTCCGGGAAGTACGACAGCACCGGGGCGTCGAAGTCGATCAGTCCCTCGCCCTCGGCGAGCGCGGCGGCGGTCGCGGTGAAGCTCTTGCTGAGCGAGTACAGCAGGTGCGGGCGGAGCGCGGTGTACGGCGCCCACCAGCCGGCGGCCACGAGCCGGCCGTGGCGCAGGATCATCAGACTGTGCGGCTCGATGTCCGGGTCGGCCTCGAGCGCGTCGAGGAAGGCGTGGACGCCGGACGCGTCGACGCCCTGGGCGGCGGGGTCGGAGGTGGGGAGAGGACGGGCAGTCATGGGGCCATCCTGCCCCGCCGGTCTCCGGGTGATCCACCGTTTCCGCCTGCCGTGCCCGGGGACCCGGGCCGCATGGTGCGGATCGGATACACGATGATGACGGAGCAGGCCGGGCCCCGTGAGCTGGTCGACCATGTCGTGCGGGCCGAGGAGGTGGGCTTCGACTTCTCGGTGACCTCGGACCACTTCTTCCCCTGGCTGTCCTCGCAGGGGCACTCGCCGTACGCCTGGAGCGTGCTCGGTGCCGCGGCGCAGGCCACCTCGCGCATCCCGCTGATGACGTACGTGACCTGCCCGACGTTCCGCTATCACCCGGCGGTGGTGGCGCAGAAGGCGGCGACGGTGCAGCTGCTGTCGGAGGGCCGGTTCCGGCTGGGGCTCGGCTCCGGCGAGAACCTCAACGAGCATGTCGTGGGCGGTGGCTGGCCGTCGGTGGACGTGCGCCACGAGATGTTCGAGGAGGCGGTGGGGATCATCCGTGCCCTGTTCGAGGGCGGCCATGTGAACCACCGGGGCACCCACTTCGACGTCGAGTCGGCCAGGCTGTGGGACCTGCCGGACCGGCCGCCGCCGATCGGCGTCGCGGTGTCCGGGAAGCGGTCGTGCGCCCTCGCGGGCCGGCTCGCCGACCTGGTGATCGCCACGGAGCCGGAGGCGGAGCTGCTCGACGCCTTCGACCGGCACGGCGGGCAGGGCAAACCCCGGGTGGGGCAGCTGCCGGTGTGCTACGACCCCGACCGGGACGCGGCCGTGGCGCGCGCCCACGAGGAGTTCCGCTGGTTCGGCAACGGCTGGAAGGTCAACTCCGAGCTGCCGCACCCGGACAACTTCGCCCTGGCGACGCAGTTCGTCCGCCCGGAGGACGTCGCGGAGTCCATCCCGTGCGGCAGCGACCCCGCGGACTTCGTCGAGGCCGTACGCCCTTACGCCGAGGCGGGTTTCACCGAGATCGCCCTGGTGCAGATCGGCGGCGCGTCGCAGCCCCGGTACCTGGACTGGTCGGAGCGGACCCTGCTGCCGGCGCTGCGGGACGCCTTCGGCTGACACCGGCGGCGCCCGGTGCGCGGGCTTTCACCCGCCCGGCTGAGCATCTCGCGGGGATGCGGGGTACTAGAGGGCTCTACGCCGGTACTTCCGAAAGGCTGTGTCGTGAACTCGTTCGTGCACAAGACCCTGGTGGTGGAGCTCCAGGCGGGCGTCACGGACCGCTTCCCCGTGCTCGCCCACCTCAGTTACGACCCGTCCGACCCGTTCGCCGTCACCATCGTCTTCAGCCACGACGGCCGGGTCCTCGCACGCTGGCAGCTGGACCGCGAGATGGTCGCCGAAGGCCTCACCCGGCCGGTCGGGATCGGCGACGTGCGGCTGTGCCCCGAGGCCCGGGGGGTGGGCCGGGAGCTGCGGATGGAGTTCCTCGGCGAGGTCCACGCGGACGGCGGACGGCATCACGCGGTGGTGTTCGCCTGGGCCGAGACCATCGGCGAGTTCCTGCACGAGACCCGGCGGATGGTCCCCGAGGGGTGCGAGGAGGTCCGGGTGGACGACTTCCTCGCCGACGTCCTCGCCGGGAGCTGAGTGCCGGGAGCCGGGTCCCGGCCCGCCGTCACCGCGCCGTGTGGCGGTACCGTGCCCACAGCGGCAGGCCCAGCCAGCACAGCAGGTACCAGCACACGACCCCGGCCACGAGATACGGCACGAAGTCGTCGTCGGTGGCCACGCGCAGGATCAGCAGCAGCGAGCAGCTGGTGGTGGCGAGCAGCAGCAGGAGACCGAGGAGGGTGAGCCGGGAGGCCCACCGCACCGCGTGCGGTTTGATGAGCCGTCCGGAGACGATCCGGTGCAGCGACACCGGACCGATGAGCGCGCCGGTGGCGCAGGCGCCCAGCACCACGGTCACGATGTAGATCGTCTGGTCGGTGTCGGAGAGTTCGGCGTACTTCGGGGTGAACACGACGGTCAGCAGGAAGCCGAACAGGATCTGAACGCCCATCTGGGCGACCCGGACCTCCTGGATGAGTTCCGTCCACATCCGGTCCGCCCGTTCCTCCTCGGTCTCGTTGCGCCCCCGGCGTCTCTTCTCGGCCCGCTCCGCGTCCGGCACTGTGCCTCCCTCGGTCTGTCCGTCCTTCTTCGGATGCCCCGAAAGCCGCCGTCCTCCCCGGCCCGGTCGCGGTTTGGCCGCGCGGGGCACGGTTACACGGACGGCGATGACACCGAGGCCAGGAGGTCGTGGGACGTATGGCGGACACCCAGCTCACCGTGACGCTCAGCGGCGGGGACGTCGACGACGCCCGGGCGGTCGTCCGGGCCCTGGAGGGCACGTTCGGGACGGCGGACCAGCGGCCCTCCGAGGAGCGCGCGACGGTGCGCGTGGCCACGTTCACCGGGGAGGGGCGGGAGGACACCGGGCACGGGGACGCGGGCACGCTGTCGGCGCCGGTGAGGGTCACCGTGCAGGGCACCCCGCAGGCGGTGCGGCGGGCGGGCGACACCCTCGCGCGGTCCTTCTCGGCACGCGACGAGGGCGCCGCGTCCGGCGACCAGGAGCAGGAGAGGCAGCTGCTCCTGGAGCCGTGACGTCCGTCGCCGCTACCAGCGGGCCTCCACCTGGTCCTTGATCCGCCGGTCGTACAGGTCCCGGATCGCCGTGAGCGTCTCCCCGGACAGCTCCGGCAGCCGGGCGGCGGCCGCGTTGGCGCGGGCCTGCTCGGGCGAGCGGGCGCCGGGGATGACGGTGGTGACGCCGGGCTGCTGGACGATCCAGCGCAGGGCCAGCTGGGCCGGGGTGTATCCATCGGGGGCGAGCGCGGCGAACTCGGCGGCCGCCTCGACACCGGTGGCGTAGTCGACGCCGGAGAAGGTCTCGCCCTGGTCGAAGGCCTCGCCGTGCCGGTTGAAGCTGCGGTGGTCGTTCTCGGCGAAGACGGTGTCCCGGGTGTACGTGCCGGAGAGCAGTCCGGAGGCGAGCGGGACCCGGGCGATGATGCCGACGCCGGCCTCGCGGGCGGCGGGGAGCACCTCGCGCAGCGGCTTCATGCGGAACGGGTTGAGGATGATCTGCACGCTCGCCACGTTCGGCCGGGCGATAGCGGTCAGCGCCTCCGCGCAGGTCTCCACGCTGACGCCGTAGGCGGCGATCCGCTCCTCCTCCACCAGGGTGTCGAGGGCGTCGAAGACCTCGTCGGTGGAGTACACGGGGGTCGGCGGGCAGTGCAGCTGCACCAGGTCGATGCGGTCGACCCCGAGGTTGCGCCGCGAACGGTCGTTCCAGGCGCGGAAGTTGTCCAGCACGTAGTTCTCGGGGATCTGGTCGGCGCGGCGGCCCATCTTGGTGGCGACCAGTACGTGCAGATCGGGCCGCCCGCTCAGGAACGAGGCGATGGTCTGCTCGCTGCGTCCGTCGCCGTAGACATCGGCGGTGTCGAAGAAGGTGACGCCCGACTCGGCGGCGGTCTCCAGGACCGTGAGGGCTTCCTTGTCGTCGACGTCGCCCCAGTCCGCCCCGAGTTGCCAGGTGCCGAGACCGATCACCGAGGCGTGCTGACCCGACCTGTGGAATGTGCGCTCGTCCATGGGGGTCAGTCTGTCATCCGTCCCGGCGGGCGGCGCGGGCGCCGGTCCGGCGGCGCGTCCGGGCGCGCCCCGCGGGAACGCGCCAATCTCCCGGCGTGACGCGGACCACACACCGCACACCGCCCGTGGAGGATCGTCCGGCGGGGGTCCCGCACGGAGCGGAATTTCCCCTTCCGGCACTCCGCCCCCTCCTCGCACAGCAAGATCATCTTCGTTCAAGACTGTACGACATAAAGGGAATTGCCCGGATCGGGGCCAACCGACCCGGCGGGATTTCTCCCGTTACCCGCACCGGCGGTAAGCATGCAAGGTCATGATCCGGAATCGACCCCAGGAGCTCCGTATGCCGGAACTCAGCCGCCGTCGTGTGCTCGGCACGGCGGCCGCCCTCACCGCCGCCGTGGGCGCCCCGCCGGCCCTCGCCCCACCCGCTTCCGCCGCCGGGGACGACGGCCACCGCCACGGCTCCCCCGCGGACTTCGACGAGGTCTACCGGGGCCGCCGCATCCGGGGCGGCCCGACCGGAAGCGGTGGCCCTCACCACCACGGGCCCGGTTACGCCGTGTTCGTCGACGACGTGGAACTGCACGTGATGCGGAACGCCGACGGAAGCTGGATCAGCGTCGTCAGCCACTACGACCCGGTCCCCACCCCGCGCGCCGCCGCCCGTGCCGCGGTGGACGAGCTGCAGGGCGCGCCGCTGCTGCCCTTCCCCGCCGACCGACCGTCACCGCGAGCACGTCGGGAGCACCCCGCACCATGACCGTCCGCAGGAACCAGGCGAGCCTGACCGCCGAGGAGAAGCGCCGTTTCGTCGCCGCGCTGCTGGAACTCAAACGCAGCGGCCGTTACGACGAGTTCGTCACCACACACAACGCCTTCATCGTGTCCGACACCGACCACGGCGAGCGGACGGGGCACCGCTCACCGTCCTTCCTCCCCTGGCACCGCAGGTTCCTGCTGGAGTTCGAGCGGGCGCTGCAGTCGGTGGACGCGTCGGTGGCGCTGCCGTACTGGGACTGGACCGGCGACGACGGCAACGGGGCGCGTTCCTCGCTGTGGGCGCCCGACTTCCTCGGCGGCACCGGCCGCGGCCGGGACGGCCGGGTGATGGACGGGCCGTTCGCCGCCTCCACCGGCGACTGGCCGATCGCCGTGCGGGTGGACGGCCGCACGTATCTCAGGCGCGCGCTCGGCGCGGGCGGCCGCTCCCTGCCGACGCGCGCGGAGGTGGAGTCCGTACTGGCGATGCCCGTCTACGACATGCCGCCCTGGAACAGCGGCTCGGACGGTTTCCGCAACCATCTGGAGGGCTGGCGCGGGGTCGATCTGCACAACCGGGTCCATGTGTGGGTCGGCGGGCACATGGCCACCGGCGTGTCCCCCAACGACCCGGCGTTCTGGCTGCACCACGCCTTCATCGACAAACTGTGGGCCGAGTGGCAGCGCCGTCACCCCGGTTCCGGCTATCTGCCGGCCGCCGGGACCCCCGACGTCGTCGACCAGGACGAGACCATGCGCCCCTGGCACGACACCACGCCGGCGGAGCTGCTGGACCACACCCCCCACTACACGTTCGACGTCTGAGCGGGCCCGGTCAGGCGCCGGCGGCGGTCCGGCACCCGGGGTGGCCCCAGCCCTTGTCGCTCCTGGCGATGGACTCGCCGGCCGCGTAGGAGCGTCCGCAGGGGCAGCGGCCCGGGAACTTCGCCTTGATCGTGCGGGACGACGATCCGCCGCCGCGCTGCCGCGGAGGCTTCGAGCCGCCGGACCCGCGCCCGGCCGCGCCGCCCGCCGGGCGGTCGGGGGCGGCCGGCGGCTCGGGGGAGCCCAGTTCGCTGCCGGCGTCCTCCTGGACGGTGGCCGCCTGACTGGCCGCGCGGTCGGCGAAGTCGTTCAGCCGGTCGCCGTCGGCCTGGTGGGCGGGCACGTAGCGGAACTCCACCGAGCGGTCCTGGAGGAGACCGTCGATACGGACGACGAGTTCCTGGTTGGCGACCGGTTTGCCGGCCGCCGTGCGCCAGCCGTTGCGCTTCCAGCCGGGCAGCCAGGTGGTGACGGCCTTCATGGCGTACTGCGAGTCCATCCGGACCTCGAGCGGCACGGCAGGGTCGGTCGCCGCCAGCAGCCGCTCCAGCGCGGTGAGTTCGGCGACGTTGTTGGTGGCCCTGCCCAGCGCGCCCGCCTCCCAGCGGACCGGCGTCTCCGACGCGTCGGCGACCACCCAGGCCCAGCCGGCGGGCCCCGGGTTTCCCTTCGAAGCCCCGTCGCACGCGGCCACAACACGTTCACGCATGCGCCCGATCATGCCATGACCGGGCGGACGGCCCGCCGCCGCTCAGTCCACGTCGGTGATCTCCGGCATCTCGCCCGTGGTGGCGGTGATGTCGATCACCGAGAAGTCCGCGCCCTGCGGGTCGCCGAGCGCCGCGTACCGCCCGAACGGCGTGTCCATCGGGCCGAACCGCAGCACGCCGCCGCGCCCGGTCGCCCGGGTCACCGCCTCGTCGCAGTCCGCGACGGTGAAGTAGACGTTGATGTACGGCGGCACGTCGGGCGGGAAGTCGTCCGTCATCCGCATCCGGCCGAGCACGCTGCGCTCCCCCAGGTCGTAGATCCGGAAGTCCGTCTCGTCCTCG
Organism: Streptomyces sp. NPDC030893; assembly: GCF_055571535.1. Lineage (NCBI taxonomy): Bacteria > Bacillati > Actinomycetota > Actinomycetes > Kitasatosporales > Streptomycetaceae > Streptomyces > Streptomyces sp. NPDC030893. The sequence continues at coordinate 56,316 of NZ_JBVIFC010000012.1, forward strand.
AGCCGCCGGGAGCGGGAGGAGAAGACGGCGGGGAAGAACGCGTCGGACTTCTCCGGCTCACGGGTGAAGACCTCGGCCCAGCAGTACGCGCCGGGTTCGGCCATCGCCTCGAAACCCTCGTGGGTGCCGGCCTGCCAGAGGCCGAGGACGACCCCGCCGGGGTCGCGGGCGAGGCACATGGTGCCGAAGTCGCCGACCCGCATCGGCTCCATCAGCAGCTCGCCGCCGTTGTCGCGGATCCGGGCGGCGGTCGCGGCGGCGTCCCGGGCGGCGAAGCAGAGGCACCACCGCGAGGTGCCCTCCTGGCCCGGCATGGGCGGTACGACGGCGGCGACCGCCCTGCCGCCGGCGTAGGCCTGGGTGTAGTCGCCGAACTCCGACGACGTCTCGCCGAAGGGCCAGCCCAGGACATCGCCGTAGAAGCTCTCCGCTCCCTCGATGTCGTCGAACATCGCGTCGGCCCAGCACGGGGCCCCTTCGGGTGATACGGCCATGGCTGCGGCCCTCTCCGGACGGGGTGGTCGGTCCGCTTCCTCAGCGCCAGCCACCGCGGTCCCCGGCCGCGCGCCGGAAACGGCCGGTCCTGGCGTGTCCCTTCCCCACGGGCCCCGGCAGTGCTTGTCTGGGTGGCCGTTTCCGGCAGGGGGGCCGCCGTATGCGCAGACCGTGGACCGTGTCCGTCGTGCTCGCCGCCGTGCTGCTCGGCGCGTGCGCCGATCCGTCGTCCGGACCGGAGGCCGGGCCGCCCCCGGCCGCCTCCCCGGAGCCGTCGGCCACCACGCACCGGCGGCCGCCCGCCGACCCCGCCCCGGCCGTGGACCCGCCGAAGGTGCTGTACCTCGGGGACTCCCTGGCGATGGAGAGCCAGGAGGTGCTCGGGGAGGAGCTGCGAGGACGGCTGCGGTCCGACTACACGAGCGCCCCCTACTCGGGCACCACCGTCTGCGACTACCTGGAGGGGTCCGCCGGGCGCTCCCTGGTGCCGGCGGCGGACAAGGCGGCGGCGCTGGTGCGCGAGCTGCGGCCGGACTACGTGGTGCTGCAGTTCTGGGGCAACTCCTGGGGCTACACACCGTGCATGGACGGGATCACCTACGACACCTCGCGGGAGCGGTACCTCGAGCGGTACGCGGCCGACGCTCGGCGCCTGACCGAGCAGATCCGCGCGGCGGGCGGGAGCAGCGGACCGCGGATCGTCTGGGTGCTGCAGGGCCCGGACCCGGTCGCACCCGAGCGGGTGCGCGAGGTGAACGCGCTCTACGAGCGGCGGGCCGCCGGCTCCGGCGACCTCGTCGCGGACGCCGGGAAGGCGGTGAGCCCGGCGGGGGCCCGGTACACCTGGGCGCAGTACCTGCCGTGCGACGCCCACGAGCGCGCCCACCCGGACTACTGCACCCGGCCCGGCCAGGACCGGACCGCCCTGCACCGGGACGACGACCCCCTGCACTTCTGCCTGGCACCGACGACGTCCACGCCCAGGCCGTGCCCGGTCCCCTCCCCCGGCATCCTGCGCATCGCTCGGGAGATCACCCGGGCGATCGGCGCCCACGCCCGCGCGGGCCGAGCGCCCTGACCGGGGAGTACGCCGTCATTCCCCGGCGTACGCCTTCTCCAGCTCCGCGATGTCCAGCTTGCTCATCGTCATCATCGCCTTCAGGGCGCGGTCGGCCTTCCGCCGGTCGGGGTCGCCGATCATCTCGGTCAGCCGCACCGCGTTGACCTGCCAGGAGACGCCGAACCGGTCCTTGAGCCAGCCGCAGGGCCCGTGTTCGCCGCCGCCCTCGACGAGCTTCTCCCAGTAGTGGTCGATCTCCGCCTGGTCGGCGCAGTCCAGCTGGAAGGAGACCGCCTCGTTGAACGTGAACTCGGGGCCGCCGTTCAGGGCGACGAACTTCTGGCCGTTGGCCGTGAACTCGACGGTGAGCACGGAGCCCTCGGTGCCGGGCGTGGCGCCCGTGTTCCGGACGATGTCGCCGACGCTCGAGTTCTCGAAGACCGAGACGTAGAAGTTCGCGGCCTCCTCGGCCTGGCCGTCGTACCAGAGACACGTGGTGAATCCGTCGATGGTCATGAGTACCTCCTGGGTGCGGAACGCGGTCATCAGTGTCGACCGCCGCGCGCTCCGGAACTCATCGCCGCGGCGGGAAATCGCTCCGGTGGCCTTCCCCGGAACCGGGCGGGCGCTCTGCCCGTGGCGAATCTGCCACGGGCAGAGATCCCACCGCCCGGCCCGTTCGCCGGTCGACAGTGGAGGCACGCGGTCACTCCCGGCCGCGTAGCGAACCAGCGACCACCAGGAGCGCCGATGTCTCCACTCACCGCCGTCCCCCGGCCGGCCCCGCTGCCCCGGGCCGAGGAGGGCGACACCCCGCCGACCCGGTACGACGACCATCTCGCCGCCCAGTTGCTGGCGCAGCGGATCGTGCTGCTGGGCACCCAGGTCGACGAGGTCTCCGCGAACCGCGTCTGCGCGCAGCTGCTGATCCTGTCCGCCGAGGACCGCCGCACCGACATCAGCCTGTACATCAACAGCCCCGGCGGCTCGGTGCACGCGGGGCTGGCCATCTACGACACCATGCGGCTGATCCCCAACGACGTCTCCACGCTGGCGATGGGCTTCGCGGCCAGCATGGGCCAGTTCCTGCTGTGCGTCGGGACGCCGGGCAAGCGCTACGCCCTGCCGAACGCGCGCGTCATGATGCACCAGCCGTCGGGCGGCATCGGCGGCACCACCGCCGACATCGAGATCCAGGCGGAGAACCTGGAGTTCACCAAGCGGACCATCGAACGGATCACCGCCGAACACACCGGACAGACCCCGGAGACCATCTCCCGGGACGGCGACCGGGACCGCTGGTTCACCGCCGAACAGGCCAGGGAGTACGGGATGGTCGACCGGGTGGTGGAGTCGCTGGACGACGTCCGTCCGGCCGCGACACGGCGCAGGGCGGGGTTGCAGTGAGGGGTTCGTACACGATTCCGCACGTCGTCGAGCGCACCCCGCGGGGCGAGCGGTCCTACGACGTGTTCAGCAGGCTGCTCTCCGAGCGGATCGTCTTCCTCGGGACGGAGATCGACGACGGCGTCGCCAATGTCGTCATCGCCCAGCTGCTCCATTTGGAGTCGGCGGCCCCGGAGAGCGAGATCGCGGTGTACATCAACTCCCCCGGCGGCTCCTTCACCTCGCTCATGGCGATCTACGACACGATGACGTTCGTACAGGCACCGGTGTCGACGTTCTGTGTCGGGCAGGCGGCCTCCACGGCGGCCGTGCTGCTGGCCGGCGGGGACCCGGGACGGCGGTTCGTGCTGGAACACGCGCGGGTGCTGCTCGGGCAGCCGGCCGCGGGCGGGGCGCGCGGCACGGCGTCCGATCTGTCGCTCAGGGCCAAGGAGATGCTGCGGATCCGGTCCCAGGTGGAGGAGGTGCTGTCCCGGCACACCGGTCACGACGTGGCGACCCTGCGGGCGGACATGGACCGCGACAAGGTGTTCAGCGCCGAGGAGGCCGTGGCGTACGGCCTGGCCGACGAGGTGCTGGCCCGGCGCCTGACCGGGGTGTGAGGCGCCGGGTGCGGGTCAGGCGGCCAGGCACAGTCCGCCGTGCGGTCCCGAGCCGGGCACGGCCCGGGAGGCGGGGGCCCGCCGGGAGGTGACGCGGAGCAGTTCGCCGTGGGCCCGGGACAGCAGATCGCCGAGGCCGAGACCGAGCGCCCGGGCGGCGGCCGCGAGGACCTCCGAGGAGGCCTCCTTGCGGCCCCGCTCCACCTCCGAGAGATAGGGCATGGAGATCCGGGCCGCGTCGGCGACGTCCTTCAGCGTCCGCTCCTGGGCGAGCCGCTCCCTGCGCAGCACGTCGCCGACGAGGTCGCGCCAGAGCGGCTCTCTGGGCGGGGGTGCGGGGGCCGGGCGGGCCCCCTCGGGTCGCAGGGGGATGACACGGGCCTGGTTCGGCGCTCGATCCGGCGCTTGACTGGTCACCCGCCCAGCCTAGGAATCACGGCCCGGAGGGGAAGGGAGCGGCGTTCCGCCCTGAGTGAAGACGTCCGGCGCCCCGCGTCGCGCTGCCCCGCGCGATGCTTCGGCGTACGCTCGGAACGTGGACGTGGACGACCGGTGCGCACCGTGTTCCGGACCGATCGGGAAACCGGTGTGCATGGGTCGGCACGTGCTGGGTACTCGCGAGGCTCAGGCACATGGGCAGCCGTGACGTTCGTGGGGAGAGGAAATGAAGACCGCCGTGATCCGGTCGCAGGCACAGGGAGTCGACGAGCGCGCCGAGGCCGGGACGGGTGGCGGGAACCTGTGGGACATCGACCCCCGGACGGTCGCTCCGCGCGACGCGAGGGAGCTGTCCCGGCAGTTCTTCCGGCGTATGGCGGACCTTCAGGAGGGCACGCACGAGTACCAGTACGCGCGCAACGTCCTCATCGAGATGAACATGTCCCTCGTGCGGTTCGCGGCCGGGCGGTTCCGCGGCCGGGGCGACGACATGGACGACATCGTGCAGACCGGCATGATCGGCCTGATCAAGGCGATCGACCGGTTCGAGCTGTCCCGCGAGGTGGAGTTCACCTCCTTCGCGCTGCCGTACATCGTGGGCGAGATCAAGCGGTTCTTCCGCGACACCACCTGGGCCGTGCATGTGCCGCGGCGGCTCCAGGAGCTGCGGGTCGAGCTGGCCAGGGCCCGCGAGGAGCTCGCCAGCAGGCTGGACCGGGAGCCCACGGTCGCCGAGCTGGCCACCCTGATGAACATCACGGAGCAGCAGGTCGTCGAGGGCCAGATCGCTGCGAACGGGTACAACTCCTCGTCGCTGGACGCCGCGCTCACCGGTGACGGGCCGGAGCACGGCGAAGCCGTCCTCGCCGACTTCATCGGGGTCGAGGAGGAGGGGATGCGGCTCGTCGAGGACTTCCACACGCTCGCGCCGCTCATGGCCGAGCTCAGCGAACGCGACCGCGAGATCATCCATCTGCGGTTCGTGGAGGAGGCCACCCAGGCGGAGATCGGTGAGCGCCTCGGCTGCTCGCAGATGCACGTGTCCCGTCTGATCAAGCGGATCATCACCCGTCTGCGCGAAGGGATGCTGGGCGAACTCGGCTGCGCCTGACGGGGCGGGAGCGGACCGGCGCGGGGTCAGCCCGCGTCGAGGGGCAGTACGGCGCGTACGCGCTTGCCGACCGGCACGCGTTCCACCCCGACGTCCAGCGCGAGCGCCCGGACGATCTCCAGACCGTGGCGTCCGACCCGCTCGGGGTCACGGGGGAAGACGCGGGGAAGGGTGGCGCTGCTGTCGTAGACGGCCACGGTGATCGAGGTGTCCGTGCCCTCCAGCTCCAGGATGTACGGGCCCTCGCTGTGCCGGTCCGCGTTGGTGACCAGTTCGCTCACCACCAGCTGCACCGCGCCGTCGGAGCGTGCGTCGATGCCGGCGCACCACTCGGTCCTGAGCTGCTGGAGGAATTCCGCGGCGAAGGCCCGCGCCTCGGCGATGCATCCCGGCTCGCCGGTGAAGTGTGCCGCCCGCCGCAGCGGTTCCACGGGCACGTCGAAGCCAGTCGGTATCACTGCCCCGTCCAAGTGATAGGTCATGCGTTTTCTCTCTGCGAAGCCGGCCCGGCCGGTGATCTGCACCAGTCCTGGTACCCCGACTCCGGCGGCGCAGTCCACCTGATCCGTGTTCGGCCCGGTGCCATGGGGAACCCGCCCTTTCGCCAGGTCCGGCGGAAGGGCGTGCCATGAACGAACTGACGGCGGTGCGGAGCCTTTCGACGCTGCCCGTGGTGACGCTGGGCGGCGACGCCCTGGCCCACGTGAAGGACACCGTCTTCGACCCCCGGGCCGAGCGGATCGCCGGCTTCACGCTGACCGGCCGGACCCTGCTGTCGGGGCCCCTGCCACGGGATCTGCCCTGGCCGGCGGTGCACTGCCTGGGCCGGCACGCGGTCATGGTGCGCGACGCGGGGGCGCTGTGCGACCTGCCGCTGTCGGCGGCGCGCCGCGAGGCGGTGCGCGGACGGCTGCTCGGGGCGCAGGTGCTGACCGAGGAGGGCGAGACGGTGGGGACGGTGCTCGACGTCCTGGTCGAGGGCGGCACCAGTGGCCGGCTCGTCGCCTTCCGGCTGGCGGCGCACCGGGAGCTGGTGCACGGCTCCCGGCACCGCAGGCACCGGGCGTACATCCCCCGGGGCGAGGTGCTGAGCGTCAGCGGCCGGACGCTGGTGATCCCGGCGCACGCGACGACGTACGTCACCGACGACCTGCCCGGGGCCGTCGCCCACCACGGCCGTGGGAGGGGTGCGGCCCGATGATGCTGTTCTCCCGGGTGCGGGGGCTGCCCGTGCTCCTTCCGGGCGGCGCCGGCCGTGTCGGCGTGGTGCGGGCGCTGACCGTCGCCGGGGCGCCCTGGCGGGTGACGTACGTGCGGATGGCGCGCGGGCGGCTGCGCCGGGACGCGGTGGTGGCCTGGGCCGCCCTGGGCACGGCCGGCCCCGGCATGCTGGTGGCCCGCTCCGCCGGCGGCCCGGACGAGGTCCCGCCCCATCACGAGCTGGTGGGCAGCCGGGTGCTCACGGAGTGCGGTGAGGAGCGCGGCACGGTGCTCGACGCGGCGTTCGATCCGGTCACCGCCCGCGTCGAGGCGGTCCTGACGACGCTCGGCGAGCTGTCTCCCGACCGCCTGCTGGGCCTCGGCGACCACGCCCTGGTGATCCGCGCCCGGCCACGCCCGGCGGTCGGTCACCGGGTGTCCGCCACCTGACCCGAACGACGGGTCCGCGGCGCGCGGACGGACCTCCCGGCGGGCGGCACCGCCCGGTGCTGCTTAGCGTGCCCACGTGAGCGCACCCACCTCCTTCGGCCCCGCGGTCTCCCGCCACGGCTGGGCGCAGGCCCTCGCCACGGTCCTCGGCACGCTGGCCGCCATGGGCGCGGTGGCCGCGCTCGGGCTGTGGGCGGCCGGTGCGGCGGACCTGCCGGGCGGTGCCTTCCCCCAGGTGCTCGCGGCGACCGTGGTGACGGCCGTCGGCGGCACGGTGCGGCTCTCCGGGGACGCGGGCGGACTGGCCGGCACGGAGGGCGGTCTGGCGGTGATCCCGCTGTCCGTCACGCTCACCGGGGCGCTGGTGGCCGGGTGGGGGTTCCTGCGTCCGCTGCGTCACCGGGCGGTCGCGGGGGCGCCCGAACTGTACGGGTGGGCCGCGCGGATCGCCGTGCTGTGGCTGCCGGCGCTCATCGGTCCGGCGCTCGCCGCGCGGCACACCTTCGAGATCCCGCTCGGGGACGGGCCGCTCGGGGACCTCGGTGAGCTGTTCGGGTTCAGGCCGGTGGTCGGCTTCGCCGCGGACGTACCGCTGACCGTCCTGATCGGTCTGGTGTGGCTGGCGGGGGTGCTGCTGGTGGCGCTGCTGGTGTCCCGCGGCGCGCCGTTGCCGGCCGGGCCGCTGCGTTTTCAGACGTCGGCGCGTCCCGCGGCGCGGGCGATGCTGCGGCTGCTGCTCGCCTCCGTCGTCATCGCTCTGGTGGTCGCGCTGGTCGTGGCCGCGACCCGGGGCCACCCGGTGGAGACGTTCGCCGTGATGCTGCTCGGGCTGCCCAACGTGGCCTGGCTCGCGCTGACCGTGGGGCTCGGGGCCACCTGGGACGGCAGGGTGGAGGGGCCCTTCGGGCTGCCCGTGCCGCGGGTGCTCGACGAGGTGCTGCGCACTCCTGACGTCTCCGAGCTGAACCTGGGCACGCTCGTCGAGCACGACGGCGGCAAGTGGTGGTGGCTGCTGGTGGTGGACGCGGTGCTGCTGCTGGCCGTCGCGTTCGTGATGGCGGCCCTGTCCCCGCCGGGCGTCCGGGTCTGGCGGCACGCCGTGCACCTGGCGGTCGCGCTGGCGCTGACGGTGCTGATGATCTGCCTCATGGTCCGGATCTCCGCGCGGATCGGTCTGTCCGTGCTCGGCATCGGCGATCTGGGCGAGGGGTTCTCCGGCGAGGTGCTGCTGACGCCGCGGCTGGGGAGCGCCCTGGGACTGGCGCTGCTGTGGGGGCTGGTCGCCGGGTTCGCGGGGGCGTCTGCGGCCCGGGCGGTGCGCCGGCGGGGTGACGGCGGGCGGCAGCGCTGACCCGCTCGGCGGGGGCGGTCCGGGTCAGGCGACCGGGACGCCGAGCACGCGGGCGGCGCGCTGCATGCGCAGGGCGTCCACGGATTCGGCCAGCAGCTCGTACTCGGTGGTGTCGTCGCCGGTGGCGAGCCGCACCATGCGTCCGGCGGCGAGCGCCTCGGCCACCTCTTCCTGTCGGGCCACGTCGGCGCACCAGGCGCGCAGCACGGCGGGTACGTCGAGCACGCCGTCGGGGACGGGGACGAGCGCGCCCGGCGGTAAGTGCTCGGTGTCGGGCCGGGGGTCGAGCCGCTCGGCGATCCAGGAGGCACGGTCGCGCAGCCACCACAGGGCGAGGGCGAGGGTGGGCGCCCGGTAGGTGCCCAGCGGCACGCCGATGCGCCGGCCGTCGCAGACGCCGTAGGCCGTGACGTGGCACAGGAATTCGTCGTGCACGTTCCCTCCCCCGCTGCGTCGCGTGCCTGCCGGGTACGGGCCGGCTGCCCGCCCCGGGCTCGCGTGCTGTGCGTGAGGGCGCCGTCGCGCGGTGTGAAGCGCTCTCGTTGTCGAGTATGTTCACCGCTGAATCACTGTCACCATGAGTTTCCGGCCAGTCTCCTGGCATATTCACGGCGACGCGTGGCCGAAACGGTTCGGCAGCGGCGGACGACCGACGGGGCGCACGGTCCCCCGGGTGTTCTCCGAGGGCACCCGGCCCGGTCGGTCGCCCGGCCGGGACTACCGCTTCACCACCGCGTCGATGCGGGACAGCTCGTCCTCGGCGAAGTCGAGGTTGCGGGTGGCGGCCACGCTGTCCTCGAGCTGCTCCGGGCTGCTCGCGCCGACCAGCGCGGAGGTCAGCCGCCCGCCGCGCAGCACCCAGGACAGCGCCAGCTGCGCCAGGGTCTGGCCGCGGGAGGCGGCGATCTCGTCGAGCTCCCGCAGCCGGCCCACCAGTTCCCCGGTGAGGGCGTCGGAGTTCAGGAAGGGGCTGTCGCTCGCGGCCCGGGAGTCCTCGGGGATGCCGTCGAGGTAGCGGGCGGTGAGCAGGCCCTGCTCCAGCGGGGAGTAGGCGATGGAGCCGACGCCGAGCTCGTCCAGGGCGTCCATCAGCCCCTCGTCCTCCGGGCGGCGGTCGAGCATCGAGTAGCGCGGCTGGCTGATCAGCAGCGGGGTGCCCAGTTCGCCGAGGGTGCGGGCGGCCTCGCGGGTCTGCTCCGCCGAGTAGTTGGACACGCCGACGTAGAGCGCCTTGCCCTGCTGGACCGCCGAGTGCAGGGCACCCATGGTCTCCTCCAGCGGGGTCTCGGGGTCGAAGCGGTGCGAGTAGAAGATGTCCACGTACTCCAGGCCCATGCGGCTCAGGCTCCGGTCCAGCGAGGACAGCAGGTACTTGCGCGAACCCCATTCGCCGTAGGGGCCGGGCCACATCAGGTAGCCGGCCTTGGTGGAGACCACCAGCTCGTCGCGGTACGGCGCGAAGTCGGCCCTCAGCGCCTCGCCGAGGGCGGTTTCGGCCGCTCCGGGCGGCGGCCCGTAGTTGTTGGCCAGGTCGAAGTGGGTGACGCCCAGGTCGAAGGCGCGGCGCAGGATGGCGCGCTGGGTCCCGGCGGGACGGTCGGGTCCGAAGTTGTGCCACAGGCCGAGCGAGAGCGCGGGGAGCTTCAGGCCGCTGCGTCCGGTGCGCCGGTAGGGCATGTCCGCGTAGCGGTCGGGGTGTGCGGTGTACAACGCGACTCCAGAGGGGTTGGCACCTGTCGGGGCGGTTCCGTCGAACCGCTGCTCCACTCTGCCGTGACCTGCGGGCAGTGGTCCAACAGGAGAATCCGATGGTATTCAGCGGATACGCTTCTCGGTCATGGAACTGCGTCACCTCCGGCATTTCGTCGCCGTCGCCGAGGACCGGCACTTCACCCGCGCGGCGGAGCGGCTGATGGTCTCCCAGTCGGGCCTGTCCGCCTCCATCCGCTCCCTGGAGCGCGAGCTGCGCGCGCCGCTGTTCGTCCGGACGACCCGCAGGGTGACGCTCACCGAGGCGGGGCGGGCGCTGCTGGCGGAGGCCGAGCGGATCCTGGCGCAGGTGCGGGCGGCGCACGAGGCGGTGGCGGCGGTGCAGGGGGTTCTGCGCGGCACCCTCGCGCTGGGCACCGAGCAGTGCATCGCCGGGGTGCACGTGGCGCAGCTGCTCGCCGCGTTCCGGCGGCGGTACCCCGATGTGGAGATCCGGCTGCGGCAGTGGGGCTCGGCGGCGCTGGCCGAGGAGGTCGCGGCGGGCCGGCTGGACCTGGCGTTCGTCTACCGGACGGAGACGGACCCGGAGCAGCTGCGGTCGCTGCCCCTGACCGGCGAGCCGATGACCGTGCTGTGCCATCCGGACCACCGGCTGGCACGGGCCGGGGCGCCGGTGACACCGCGGGACCTGGCCGGCGAGGTGTTCGTCGACTTCCACCCCGACTGGGGTCCGCGCCGCGCCACCGACGCCGCCTTCGCCGCCGCGGGCGTACGGCGCACGGTGGCGCTGGAGGTGAACGACGTGCACAGCCTGCTCGACCTGGTCGACGAGGACCTGGGGGTCGCCGTCGTGCCGCGGCACTTCCGGCACAAGCGCGAGACCCTCACCGCGCTCCCGCTGAAGGACACCGGCGAGGCCGCGTACGAGACGGTCGCCCTGGTGCCGTCCCCGCGGACGGCCAGCCCGGCGGCGCGGGCGCTGATGGCGCTGCTGGACGGCAGCACCGAGGACGCGTGAGGCGCCCGGATGCGCGAGGGTGGGAGGCATGCATGCCAAGGACATCCTCATCGACGGCTTCGGCCGCGTCCGCGAAGAGGTCCACGCCGCCGTGGAGGGCCTGGACCCCGAAGGGCTGAACGCCCGGCCCGGGCCCGGCGCCAACTCCGTGGCCTGGCTGGTCTGGCACCTCACCCGGGTCCAGGACGACCACATCGCCGACGCCTTCGGCCTCGACCAGGTGTGGCTCTCCGGGGGCTGGGAGCAGCGCCTCGGGCTCGGCCTGCCCCGCCACGACACCGGGTACGGCCACACCTCGGCGCAGGTCGCCAAGGTGCGGGTGGACTCCGGTGACCTGCTGACCGGCTATCACGACGCGGTGCACGAGCAGACCCTGGGCGCGCTGCGCACCCTGGCCGCCAAGGACCTGGAACGGGTGATCGACGAGGGCTGGGATCCCCCGGTGACCCTGGGCGTACGGCTGGTCAGCGTCCTGTCCGACGATCTCCAGCACGTCGGACAGGCCGCGTACGCGCGCGGGCTGGTTCAGAGCGCCGCGTCGTAGCCGGGCAGGACCACGTCCCGGATCAGCGCGTTGCGCTCGTCGAACGGCAGGAACGCGCTCTTCACGGCGTTCACCGTGACCGTGCGCAGGTCCTCGGCCGTCCAGCCGGCCTGCTCGACGAGCAGGGCCATCTCCCGGGTCATGGTGGTGCCCGAGACGAGACGGTTGTCGGTGTTGAGGGTGACGCGGAAGCCGAGGTCCTTGAGCGCGGTGATCGGGTGGTCGGCGATCGAGGTCGCGGCGCCGGTCTGGAGGTTGGAGGTGGGGCACATCTCCAGGGCGATCCGGCGGTCGCGGACCCAGGCGGCGAGACGGCCGAGCTTGCCCTCCACGATGTCCTCGGTGATCCGCACCCCGTGGCCGATGCGCTGGGCGCCGCACACCTGGACGGCCTGGTGGATGCTGGGCAGGCCGTGGGCCTCGCCGGCGTGGATGGTGAACGGCACGTTCTCGCCGCGCAGGTGCCGGAAGGCGGCGAGGTGGTCGGCGGGCGGGAAGCCGTCCTCGGCGCCGGCGATGTCGAAGCCGACGACGCCGGCGTCCCGGAAGGCGACGGCCAGATCGGCGGCCTCACGGACGCGGTCGAACATCCGCATGCCGCAGAGCAGGGTGCCCACCCGGACGGGCGTCCCGGCGGCGGCCGCCTTGGCCATGCCGGCGGCGAGACCTTCCTGGACCGTCTCCACGACCTCGCGCATCGTCAGCCCGCCCCTGGTGTTCAGCTCGGGGGCGTAGCGCACCTCGCCGTAGACGACGCCGTCGGCGGCGAGGTCGAGGACGTACTCCTCGGCGGTGCGCAGCAGACCCTCGCGGGTCTGCATCACGGCGAGGGTGTGCTCGAAGGTGGCTATGTAGCGGACCAGGTCGCCGGAGTTCGCGGCCTCGACGTACCAGGCGGCGAGCTCGTCGGGGTCGGTGGTGGGCAGCGTGTGGCCGACCGCCTCCGCCAGTTCCACGACGGTGGCGGGGCGCAGCCCGCCGTCGAGGTGGTCGTGCAGGACGGCCTTGGGGAGGCGGCGGATCAATGCGGCATCTACGCGCGTAGCGGTCATGGCGGGACCTTCCTTGGGCGGGACGGTTCGAGGGGACGGCGGGGAGTCAGGCGGCGGGCTGGAGGAGGTCCCAGCGATTGCCGTACAGGTCCTGGAAGACGGCGACCGAGCCGTACGGCTCCCGGCGCGGCTCCTCCAGGAAGGTCACGCCGGCGGCGGTCATGCGCGCGTGGTCGCGGGCGAAGTCGTCGGTGTGCAGGAAGAAGCCCACGCGCCCGCCGGTCCGGTCACCGGTCCTCGCCCGCTGCTGCTCCCCCGCGGCGCGGGCGAGCAGCAGCGCGGCACCGGAGTGTCCGGCGTCCGGTTCGACGACCACCCAGCGGCCGCCGTCCGGCCGGGGCGCGTCCTCGGCGAGCCGGAATCCGAGCGCCTCGGTGAAGAAGCGGATCGCCTCGTCGTAGTCGTCCACGACGAGGGTGACCAGGGCGATGCGTCTCATCGTGACCTCTCACAGACGGGATTGACCGGAGAGGTTATACGTAAAACCGCCGGGAGCGCCAATCCCGTTCCGGGGCGGGTTTCCCGGAACGGGACCGGCGTGGTGGCTAGGGAAGGACGTAGGTGTTCAGGGCGGCGACCGCGGCCGCGGGGTCGCCCAGGTCGTAGCGGTCCACGGCGAGGTAGGTGGGCTTCTTGCGGGCGGCCGGCCGGCAGAAGCGGCGGGCCCGGTCGGCGAGCTTGGCGTTGTCGGTGCCGGCCGTGGAGGCGACGGCCGCGTCCCGGAAGTGGTTCATGACGAACAGGGGGCGGAAGCCGGGCTCGGTGCGGGTCAGCGGGATGTTGGTGCCGGCGTCGTACCAGCGGCTGTAGCAGGACCAGTCGGAGGTGCCGATGCCCGGCCCCATGGACCAGTGGTTCTCGACGGTCCACTCGCTCTGGTACATCACGCCGAAGGTGTCCCGGGTCAGTCCGGCCGCTTGGTCGGCGGCGCGGCTGTGGTCGGTGAAGATCAGCAGGCGGTGTCCGGCGGCGGTCAGCTCCGCCATGGCCGGCCAGCCCTTCTCGCGGACGCCGGTGCGGTCCGGCCGGTACAGGACGTCCGACAGCCCCCGGACGCGGGCGAGTTCGGCGCGCAGGACGCCCGGGTCGACGTAGTCCTCCAGGAAGACGGTGACGAACTGGTCGGGGTGGGCGCGCAGGAAGTCGACCATCCGCTGGAGGTCGACCCACAGGGCGACGGGCCTGCGGACGAGGGTGCAGCTGTTGTGGCAGAGGATCGCGCCGTCCGGGGTCTGGTGGATGTCCAGCATGAACCCGCGGACTCCGTCGGTGAGTTGGCGCTCGATGCCGCGGTTCTGGTTGGGGAAGAGGTCGACGAAGGGCGGGGCGAAGCCGCCGTCGACGCCGTTGGCGTAGGCGTTGTGCGAGGTGAGGAAGGTGACCTGGTCCAGGGTGCGCCGGTCCTGCGGCGGCATGGGGCGGGTGGCCGGGGCGACCGGGGTGAGGTACCAGGTGGCGAGGTCACCGGTGCCGCTTCCGATGCCGAGCGGGGCGGGATGGTTGGCTCCGGAGGGCTTCGGGGCGACGGTGAGGCGGCGGTCGGTGCCCGGGACGGTGAGCGTGAACCGCTCGGCGCCGGCCGGGGTGATCTGCCAGCGCGCCTCCGGGCTCGCGCAGGCGACGGTCCGGGCCCGGTCCCCGGTGCGGCCCAGACAGGTGCCGGGGCTGTCGGTGTTCTCCAGGGTGCCGTCGGCGCGCAGGTTCCACTGCTGGCGGTCCTCGTCGCCGCGCGGCCGGTGCTGCTCGACCGCGCCCGGGCGGTCGGCGGCGTTGAGCCCGGTGGCGGCGCTCTGGACGTAGTAGGTGCCGGGCGGCGGGACGGCGTCGGCGGCCGAGACGGGTGCCGGTGCCACGGCCGTCGCGGCCAGCGCGGCGGCCGAGACGGTCGTGGCGAGGAGGGCGTGGGGGGTGCGCATGGTGGATGCCCTTCGTCCGGGCACGGCCGGGCGCGCGAGGGGCGCCACGGCCGTACGGATGGTCAGGGGCATGACACCACGGAGCGCGGCGCCCCGTCAGCAGTACAGGTTGCCGCCGGGTGTCGTTCCCAGGAGCTGGGTGAACTGCTGGTACTTGGTCACCCTGCTCTGCACCTGCGCCGGGTTCTTGCCGTCGCACTCCACCCAGCCGTTGATGGCGCGGATCGTGTGGCCGAATCCCGCCTGGTTGACCATGGCGCTGTGGGCGGTCATCGAGCCGGGACCGGTCTGGGTGTTCCAGTACCACAGGGCCGTCTTCCAGGCGACGGCGGAGTCGTTCTGCACCAGCCAGGGGTTGTTCAGCAGGTCGATGCCGAGCGCGTCGCCCGCGGCCTTGTAGTTGTAGTTCCAGCTCAGCTGGACCGGTCCGCGGCCGTAGTACGCGGCCTGGCCGGCCGGGCAGCCGAACGGCTGTCCGTAGTCGCAGTAATGGGGGTAGTTGGCGGTGTTCTGCTCCACGATGTGCACCAGGCCGCCGGTCTCGTGGTGGACGTTGGCCAGGAAGGCGGCGGCCTCCTGCTTCTTCACCGTGTCGCTGCCGGTGTTGGCGAAGCCGGGGTAGGCGCTCAGCGCGGCGACGAGCCCGCTGTAGGTGTAGAAGCCGTTCCGGTTCGGGAACATCTGGTTGAACTGCGCCTCGGTCACGACGAACTTGCCGACGGGTGTACCGGGGCCGTTGTCACAGGCGTACGGCTCCCAGTACCAGGTGCTGATGACCGGGTCGTAACCCGGGTTGGCGTGCTCGGCGACGTACGCCCGGCCGTCGCTGTAGCGCACGATGTCACCGGCGTTGTACCACTTCCCGGCCACCCAGTCGGGATAGCTGGAGCAGGCGGCGGAGGAGGCGGCGGACGCGGTCGCGGCGGGGAGGAGCACGGGGGCGCTGCCGGCGAGGACCAGAGCGGCGGTCACGGCGGCGATGCGGCGTCTCGACAAGGGATCAACTCCTTTGCGGAACACGGTCGTTCCCAGGGAGGACATGCCTCGGCGACGTCCCGCTCCGCACGCGCCGGCGGGGCCGGTCACGGCGTGGGCGACCGTGGTGGGGGGTGTGGAGCACACTCAACCGCTTTGGTCTGTACCAGTCAAGGGTTTAGACCAGTCATCATGGCCGTGCCCGGTGACTCCGCGGGGAGTCACCGGGCACGGGGCCGGCCAGGGGGTGCGGTCAGCCGTCCTCCTCGGACCGGAGCACGACGAGGAACGCGTCCGACTCCAGGTCCATCACGACCGTCGCGGGTTCGCCGCAGGCCCGGTGCCGGGCCGCGCACTCCTCCGCGGGCCAGGATCCGCGCGGGGATCCCGCGGGGAAACGCTCCAGCACCTTCGCTCCCGTCACGGCGGTCATGTCGGTGGACACCTCCTGGCGGCCCTCGGCCCGGAGCGCCCTCCGGTGCCGTTCGTCGTCCGTGTGGTGCGGCTGCCCCGGATCCCGACGGACATGTACGGAAGGACACGCACCGGTCCCGACTCCGTCCGCCCCGGCGGTCAGTCGCGGGCCTCCTCGCGTTCCCGGGCGAGCCGCCCCGGCCACCAGGCGACCGGGCCGATGTCCAGGGCGAGGGCGGGCACCAGCAGGGAGCGGACGACCAGGGTGTCGAGGAGGACACCGAAGGCGACGATGAAGGCGACCTGCGCCAGGAAAGCCAGGGGGATCACCCCGAGCGCCGCGAAGGTCGCCGCCAGCACCACGCCGGCCGAGGTGATCACCCCGCCGGTGCTGACCAGCCCGCGCAGCACGCCCTGGCGGGCTCCGTGGCGCAGCGACTCCTCCCTGACCCGGGACATGAGGAAGATGTTGTAGTCCACACCGAGGGCCACCAGGAACACGAAACCGTACAGCGGCACCGACGGGTCGGTGCCCGTGAACCCGAACAGCGGGAAGACGAGGGCGGAAACCCCCAGCGTGGCGAGGAAGTTGACCGCGACGGTGGCGACGAGCAGCGCGGGCATCAGCAGCGAGCGCAGCAGCACGGTGAGCACCAGGAAGATGACCACGAGGACGACCGGGACGATGAGTCCGCGGTCCCGCTCCGCCGTCCGCAGGGTGTCGTACTGCTGGGCGGTGTAGCCGCCGACGAGGGCGTCGGCGCCGGGGACGGCGTGCAGGGAGGTGCGCAGCCGGGCCACGGTGTCCTTCGCGGCGTCGCTGTCGGAGGCGGCGTCGAGGGTGACGTCGACGCGGACCCGCCCGTCGACGACCAGCGGTTCGCCGCCGGGACGTCCGGAGGCCGTCACGCCGGCCGCCGAGGCGACGCCGTCGGTGTCCTCGGCCACGGCCACCACCTGCTCCAGCCGGCCGGCGTCGGCGATGACCACGGTGGGGTTGCCGGAGCCGCCGGGGAAGTGCTCGGAGAGGGTGCGCTGGGCGGCCACGGAGGGCGCGTCGTTGACGAAGGTCTCGTCGAGCGGAACCCCCTTGGAGGTGAGGGCCGGTGAGAAGGCCGCGAACACGACGAGGCCCGCCAGCGTGAGCGCCCACACCTTGCGCGGGGCACGGTCGACGAGGGAGGCGACCCGCTGCCACACACCGTTTCCGGTGCGCCGTTCATCGGCGCTGTGCGGCTTCGCGGGCCAGTAGGCGGCGCGGCCGAGCAGGACCAGCACGGCGGGCAGAAAGGTCAGGGTGCCGAGTACGGCGCAGGCGATGCCGATCGCGCCGACCGGTCCGAGCGCGGCGGTGTTGGTGAGGTCGCTGAGCAGCAGGGCGAGCAGACCGAGGACGACGGTGGCGGCGCTGGCCACGACGGCGCCCCAGGTCTGCCTCAGCGCGGACCGCATGGCGGTGAACCGGTCGTGCTCCGCCAGTTCCTCCCGGAAGCGGGCGGTGAGCAGCAGGGCGTAGTCGGTGGCGGCGCCGATGACGAGGATGGACAGGATGCCCTGCACCTGACCGTCGACGCGCACGATGTCGTTCTTCGCGAGCGCGTACACCACCGCGCAGGCCAGGGCGAGCGCCAGCACCGCGGAGATGATGATCACCAGGGGCAGCAGGACGCTCCGGTACACGAGGATCAGGATCACCAGGACGGCCGCCAGCGCGACACCGAGCAGCAGGCCGTCGATGCCGGCGAAGGCGTCGGAGAGGTCGGCCTGGGTCGCGGCGGGCCCGGCCACCTGGACGGTGGTGCCGTCCACCTGGCCGGCCGCCGTCCGGATGCGTTCGAGGGCTTCGGCAAGCTGGTCCCCGTCGGCGGGTTCCAGCTGGACGACGGCCTGGAGTGCCTCGCCGTCCTCGGAGGGGAGCGCCGGGGAGACCTTGCCGGCGACACCCGGGGCGTCGGCGAGGGAGGCGAGCGAGCGGGTGGCCTCGGCCTGCCGGTCCGTGACCGGACCGCCTCCGTCGGCGGTCCACAGCACGATCGCGGGAAGCGTCTCGTCCTGCCGGAAGGCCTTCTGCTCCTCGATGACCTCCGTGGACTCGGCGCTGCGCGGCAGGAAGCCGGCCTGGTCGTTGGTGGCCACCTCACCGAGCCTGCCGGCGTAGGAACCGAAGGCCCCGCCGATGCCGAGCCACACGACGACCAGCAGGACGGGGACGAGCCGGCGGGCCCATCGCGTTGAGGCGTTCATCGCTCTCCAGGTGCGGCGGTAATCATCTGAATGAAAAACAATCTCAATGATTGAAATGGATTGCGGTGGTGATCGTAGACCACACCGCGCCCGCCGACGCCGTCAGCCCGGCGGTCAGGGCCGCCCGGGAATGCCTCGCAGTGCCAGTTCCTCGTTCAGCGCGGTCAGGAACCTGAGGGCTACGGCGAGTTCGGCACCCTCGAACCGGGCCAGGGCGGAACCGGCTGCCTGCGCGAGCGGGCGGAAGTACGTCCGGGCCGCCGCCTTGGCATCGGCCGCGTAGTACAGGTGGACCACCCTGCGGTCGCTGCTCTCCCGGACCCGGGTGACGTGCCCGGCGCGCTCCAGCCGGTCCACGCACGCGGTCACCGCGCCCGAGGTGAGCCCGAGGTGCTCCCTGAGCCGGCCGGGGGTCATCGGCTCGTCCGCGTCCAGGATCGCCGCGAGCGCCTGGACGTCGGTGACATGCAGTCCGTTGCGGTGCGCGAAGCCGTGGACCATGCGGTTGATCTCGCCGTTCATCCGCCGCAGCTGGACGGCGAAGTCCTGGAGGTCGGCCCTCTCCGGCGCCCGGGAACCGCCCCGCTCCGCCGTCTGCCGCTCCCCGTCGTCTGCTGTGGCCACGGGATCACCCTATAGAAGCTCCGGTGGCCGCCCCCGCCCGCGCCCCGCCCCCTTCACCCAGCTCTACACATAAGGGGAAAATAAGTACAGAATGGGAGGGCGCGGCATTTACCGCACACCGCAAGAAGCGGTCAGGCCCGCCAGTCGAAGGAGACGACTCATGGCCAACGTCTCGCACTCGCGCAGCGACATCACGAGCCACCCCGACGCACCGGAGATGCGGGCACGGTACGACCGCATGCTCGGCGGTCGCGATGTGGCCCTCGTGGACGGTCCGGTGTTCCTGCTCGGCCTCTACTGCGCGGTGTCCCCGTGGATCCTCCACTACACGACGAGCCAGCCCGCCCTCGTGACGCACAACCTCATCGTGGGCATCGCGATCGGACTGCTCGCCCTCGGGTTCACCGCGGCCCCGGCCCGCATGTACGGCCTCAGCTGGGCCATGTGCGCCCTGGGCGTGTGGATGATCATCTCGCCGTGGATCGTCGGCAGCAGTCCTGACGCCGGCGTCATCTGGAACAACGTCGTCATCGGCGCCCTCGCCGTGGTGCTCGGCGCGGTCTGCGCCGCGACGGCAGCCAGGACGGCGCCCAAGCCGTAGGCCCGCGGCGAAAGGAGAGCGGGGTGCCGGTCCGCGTCAGCCGCGGGCCGGCCCTTTCGTGCCCGTGCCGGACTGTCCGTCCGCCGAGGGGGCAGACGCACTGCAGCGGAGAACCTGAGGAAGGGGCGAGATGGAGATCGACGGCATCATCAGTGCCATCGTCATCGGTATTGTCATCGGCATTCTGGGCCGGCTCGTGGTCCCGGGCCGTCAGCGCATCGGGATCCTGTGGACGATCCTCGTCGGCATCATCGCCGCGCTCATCGGTTCGGCGATCGCCGCGGCCTTCGGGGTGGCCGACACCAAGGGCGTCGACTGGGTGGAGTGGCTGATCCAGATCGGCCTCGCCGCGGTGGGCGTGGTCGCGCTGGACCGGGCGAAGTCCGGCCGCTGACGCCTGCGTCCCGTCAGAGGCGGGACAGCCACTGCCCGTACCAGGCCACCGTCTCGTCCACGGTCTCTTCGAGCGGCGTCGGCGCCATGCCGAAGGCCCGCTCGAAGGCCGAGGAGTCCACGATCTGCGGTTCGGTGTGCTGGTAGAACATCTCGGCGTACTCGGCCATGAACACCTCGTCGAACGGGCCGAAGGCACGCGGCTCCCCGAGGACCACGACGTTCAGCGGGCGGCCGGTCCGCTTCTCGATCATGGCGTGGATCTCGCGGGTGCTCACGGCGGGCGCCGTGGGCAGATGCCAGGCCCGGCCGTCCCCTTCGGGCCGTTCGCCGAGCGTGGCCAGACCGGCGGCCACGTCCCCGATGGCGGTGCAGCTGTGCGGCAGGTCGACGTCACCCAGGGCCAGCACCTCGCCGCCGGTGAGGGCGCCCGGGAACAGGGCCCCGCCGAAGGTGGAGTTGAGCACCCCCGGGCCGATGAAGTCGGCCGAACGGCCGAGGACCACCCGGGCGCGGCCCTCGCGGTGCGCGGCCAGATAGCGCTCGTCCAGGTCGGCGCGCATCCGGCCCTTGCGGCCGGTCGCCCGCCAGGGAGTGTCCTCGGTCATCACCGCGCCCCCCGTCTCGCCGTACGGGTAGAGGCTGTCGAGGACGACGAGCCGGGCGCCGGACGCCTCGACGGCTTCGAGCACCCGCTCCTGGATCGCGGGCATCACCTCGACCTGGAGGTGATAGGCGACGTTGACGCAGTGGTACACGACGGCCGCGCCCTCGACGGCCGCCCGTGCGCCGTCGGCGGTGCCGACATCGGCCGCGTACCGCCGGACCCCCTCGAGCCGGGGTCCCTCGCCCTTGCGGTCGACGAGACGGACGGGGTGGCCCCGGCGGACGAGTTCGAGAGCGAGGGAGGTTCCGGCGGGGCCGGATCCGAGGACGGTGTGCAAGGGGCGGGAGCCGGACGTGACAGGGGACATGAGGGCCTCCTCGGCAGGGGACGCGACCGGCCTTCTAACAGGGCATCGCAACTGTTAGAGACTATAACTAGAGGAACTGCCACTAGCAAGCACGGGACTTCGCAAGCAGTCGCGGGGGCGGGCCGCCCGTTACCGTCCGGGCGTGTACACGTACGGCGTCGTCGTGGTCAGGGCGGCGAAACCGAGGCGTTCGAGAATGGGGCGGCTGTCGGCGGAGGCGTCCACCTGGAGGTAGCGGTAGCCGCGATCGGCGGCGATACGGGCCCGGTGGGCCACCAGGGCGCGGTAGACGCCCCGTCCTCGCCAGTCCCGTACGGTGCCGCCGCCCCACAGCCCGGCGAACCGGGTGCCCGGCGTCAGTTCCATACGGGCCGCGCTCACCGGCTCGTCCCCGGCCAGGGCGAGCAGGGCGACGATGGTGTCGGGGCAGGCGGTGAGCCGCTCCAGCAGCCGGCTGCGGAACCGGGAGGCGTCGGCACCGAAGGCCTTCTCGTGCACCTCCGCCATCAGATCGACGCCCGCCCGGTCGGTGACGGGCACGATGCGCACGCCCTCGGGCGGCCGGGCGCCGGAGGTGACTCCCGTGGTCTCGCCGACCATCAGCGTCTCGTCCGGCTCCGGCGTGAACCCGGCCGCCAGGAGCCGCCGCCCGAGGTCCGCCGGCAGGTCATGGCCGTACAGCTTCCACTCGAACTCGCGCCCGAGACCGGTGAAGTACGCGATCTGCTCCGCGATCATCGCGTCGGCGTCCCTCACCTCCGGGTCGGACCGGAGGACGCCGTTCCAGCCGTGCGCCGGGGCCGTCTGGCGCACCACGCCGCCGACGCGTTCGACCCGGGCGCCGGGGCCGTCGGGCGGCGCCCCCTCCCGCATGTCGCGGTCGAACAGGGCGAGCACGGCGGCGTTGTCCATGCCGGCGACTCCACCACGGGCCCCTGCCGGGAGCAACGGGATTAGGGTGGCGGTGGATCAAGGCCGTCGTGAGGAGGCAGCACCATGGTCGTGAAGGATGACGAACTGCCGTATCTGCGGCGCTGTGTGGAGCTGGCGGACGAGGCGCTGGCGTCCGGGGACGAGCCGTTCGGTTCGGTCCTGGTGGCCGGGGACGGCACGGTGCTCGCCGAGGACCACAACCGCGTGGCCTCCGGGGACCGCACCCGGCACCCGGAGTTCGAGCTGGCGCGCTGGGCGGCGGCGCACCTCTCCCCCGCCGAGCGGGCGGCGGCCACGGTGTACACCTCCGGCGAGCACTGTCCGATGTGCGCCGCCGCCCACGCCTGGGTGGGCCTCGGACGCATCGTGTACGCCGCCTCCTCCGAGCAGCTGGCGTCCTGGCTGGCGGAGCTGGGCGTGCCCGCCCCGCCGGTGCGGACGCTCCCCGTGTCCGAGGTCGCCCCGGGGGTCACCGTGGACGGGCCCGTCCCCGCGCTGTCCGAGGAGGTCAGGGAGCTGCACCGGCGCTTCCACCGCCGGCGGGGCTGACCCGCGGGCCCGCGTGCGCACCGTGCCGTCCGCACGCGAACGCGGCCGCGGGGCCCCGCTCCACCATGACGCCGGGACCCCGCAGGCCTTGGACCCTTCTCCGGTCCGCTCAGCCTCCCGCCCGCACCCGGGCGCGGCGGTAGAGGGCGACTCCGCCCAGGAAGAACGCCGCGCCGGTCGCGAGCACCGGCAGCGTCCGGTCGGCTCCCGTCTCGGCGAGAGCGACGGGCTCCTGCGCCTCCGTGTGCGGCGCCGGGGCGGGCAGGGTGCGCGGCGGCGCGGCGGGCTCGGGCCGCTCCGGGCTCCCGGGCCGCTCCCCGCCGGTGTTCGTGGAGGTGTTGCCGGCCGCGGCGTTGCCGGCGCCCACCACGTTCACGCTGTTGCCGCTGACGTTGACCGGGAGGTCCACGGGCAGCTGCACCCCGTTGCCGGACACGACGCCCGGGGAGCCGTGCGTCCCGCTCCCGGCCGTGGCCCCGGTGGAGGAGCCGCCGCTTGCGGAGCCACTGGCCGAGGAGGAGCCGGAGGCGCCCCGCTCCCCCTTGTCCTCGTTGACGCAGGTGTTGCCCGCGGCGGGGTTGAGAAGGCCCACCACGCTCACCGTGTTCCCGCACACGTTCACCGGGACGTGCACCGGGAGCTGGACGGTGTTCCCCGACACCACCCCGGGTGAGCCGGCCGCCGCACCGTCCGCCCCGGCGTCGGCGTACGCCGGCATCGTCATGGCCATCGCGCCCGACGCGGCGGCGACGGCGATCACACCGTTTCGGGTAACCCGTCTCATAGCTTCCCTGCCCTTCCCGACATGCTCGCGAGCGCTCGCCCGCACCGGATAGAACGCGACTGCGGCATCCGGGTTATGGCTCATCCGTATGCCGCAGCCGGTTCACCCCATCGGGGGCCGCGCCGCTCGAACTCCGGGCAAAGCCGTCGAACTCCCGGCGGACGAACACACGCGCCGGGCGCCCCCGGTCCGCCGACAGGCGAAGGCCCCGGCGCCCGCTTATGGTGGGCGAGGGCGCCGGTCGGAGCGCCCCTGGAGGCATCGATGCTGGTCAAGCTGTCCGAGCGACTCCGTCTCCGGCGGCGCGCGATGCGCCCCTCGGTCCGGCGCTGCGCGACGGCCGGAGCGGTCGGGCTGGCCCTGCTGGGCACCGGCCTGGCGGCGACCGGCCGCACCGACTCGGACCTCGACCGGTTCTACGACCAGAAGGTCACCTGGTCCGCGTGCGAGGGCATGGACCTGCCGGAGGACATGCAGTGCGGGAAGGTCACCGTTCCGCTCGACTACGCGGATCCCGGCGGGGACACCCTCGAACTGGCCCTCGCCCGCTACCGGGCGACCGACGACCCCCGCGGCTCGGTGGTGCTGAACTTCGGCGGCCCCGGCGGTTCCGGGGTGCTGGGACTGGCCCACGGCCGCAAGGACTTCCTGGGGCTGACCGACGACTACGACGTGGTCTCCTTCGACCCCCGCGGCGTCGGCCTCTCCGCACCGGTCAGCTGCGGCACCGACGCCACCCGTCAGGCGCTGGAGGCGACCGGCGGCGAGGAGGTGACCGATCCTCGCGAGACCCTGCGGCAGTTGCGCGAGGTGGCCGGCGAGTGCGCCGAGCACTCGGGTCCCGTCCTCGAGCACATCGGCACCGTGGACGTCGCCCGCGACCTGGACGTGATGCGCGCGGCGCTCGGCGACAAGAAGCTCAACTACCTGGGCTTCTCCTACGGGACCCGGCTGGGAGCGGTGTACGCGGCCCGGTTCCCGCGGAAGGTCGGGCGCATGGCGCTGGACGGCGTGGACACGCTGACCGAGCCGCTGGCCGAGCAGGGGCTGGCGAGCGCGCGGGGGCAGCAGACGGCGCTGGAGAACTTCCTCACGTGGTGCACCGCGGAACTCACCTGCCCGTTCGGGCAGGACGCGCGCGACGCCCGCACCCAGGTCGTGGAGCTGGTCGGCTCACTCGACGAGAACCCGGTACCGACCGACTTCGGTTACGAGTTCACCGGCCAGGACCTGGCGGGCGCCATCGCTCAGGGCCTCTACACCAAGGAGATGTGGCCCCTGCTGCAACGGGCGCTGGCCGAGCTCGTGGAGGACGGGGACACCAGCGGGGTGGAGGCCCTCGCGACCGGCGGTGCGGGGCTGCCCGCTCCGCGCGCCGACGAACCCCGCGCCGACGAACCCCTGGCGGACCCGGAGGACGTGCCGCTGGACAACCTGCCGGCGGCGCTGATGGCGGTGAACTGCGCGGACGACCCCGACCGCCCGGACGCCGAACGGCTGACCCGGGACCTGGCCCGGCTGCGGACCGCCTACGAGGACGCCTCACCGGTCTTCGGCCCGTACCGGCTCGCCCAGGTGATGCTCTGTTACGGCCGGCCCAAGGGCACCGACTACATCCGGGAGCGGGTCAAGGACCTCGACACACCGGAGATGCTGCTGGTCGGCACCCGCGGCGACCCCGCCACGCCGTACCGCTGGACAGTGGAGACGGCCGAGCGGCTCGGTCCCTCGGCCGTGGTGCTGGACAACCGCAACGAGGGCCACACCGGCTACGGCTCCTCCGACTGCGTCCACCGCAAGGTCGACGACTTCCTGCTGCACGGCTCCCTGCCGCCGAGCGGCAGTTCCTGCGGCTCCGAGAACGACGACCGCGTCTGACCGGCTGCCCGGAGCCCCCGGCAGCGCACCCGGCGCCGCCGCGCCGGGTGCGCGAACCAGCGCCGCCCCCACGCCGCCGATCCGTACGGCCACGAGGCCCCGGACCGGCGCGGTCCGGTGACCGCCCGCCGAGCGCCACCGGCGGCCCTGCGGACGGCCGCGCCGGCAGGGACGGTCCCGCGTTCCCCGTGCGGGTCCCGCGCGTCGCCCGTCGCGCGGCGGCAGTCGCGTTCCGCGCCGGGCGCGCCCCCGCGGTCACCTCGTCCGGGCGCTCGGCCGCAGCCCGTCGGCGCCGGCCGCGAACTCCTCGCGTCCGCGGGCCGGTTCCAGGGGCCCGGCCACGTCCCCGGTGCTCCCGCTCGCCTTGTCCCGGGTGGCCGGACGAGTCACCGGCGGTCGCTTCCCCGCCGGACACCGGCCGGGGCCGGAGTCGTCCCGGGCCGTGCGCGCATGCCGGGCACTCCGCACCAAATGCCGCACCACGCAATCCGCCCTATGGTGCTGTCATGGAGCACGATCTGAGTCCCGCGACCCTTGCCGAGCTTCGCCGTCCGCGCCCCTACCCCGCGGTGTCCGTGCTGACGCCGACGCACCGGCGCGATCCCCTCAACACCCAGGACGCCGTCCGCCTGCGCAACATGGTGGCCGAGGCCAAGAAGAAGCTCGAGGCCGACCCCGCCGTCACCAGGGACCGGCGCGCCGACGTGGCCCGCGAGCTCGACCGGGCCCTGACGGAGGTCGACCTGTCGCACACCGAGGACGGCCTGGTGATCTTCGCCGCTCCCGGCGAGCACCAGGTGTGGTCGCTCGCCCGCAGCGTCCCCGAGCGGGTCGTCCTCTCGGACACCTTCCTGACCCGCAACCTGGTCTCCGCCCACACGGCGGAGCGGCCGTTCTGGGTCCTGTCCGTGTCCGCCGACCGGGCCACCCTGTGGAGCGGCGGTGCGGACCGTGTCGTCGAGGAACGCGTCGGCGCCTTCCCGCTCGTCCGTGAGGAGCGGAACTTCGACCCCGAACGCCAGGAACGGGTCGGCGACCAGCCGAGCGCCTTCCGGGACGAGGACACCCGCCGGTTCCTGCGCGAGGCCGACGCGGCGATGGGCGACGTCCTGCGCCATCA
The DNA here is from genome assembly GCF_055571535.1 of Streptomyces sp. NPDC030893. Lineage (NCBI taxonomy): Bacteria > Bacillati > Actinomycetota > Actinomycetes > Kitasatosporales > Streptomycetaceae > Streptomyces > Streptomyces sp. NPDC030893. Next base: position 82,159 of record NZ_JBVIFC010000012.1, read on the forward strand.
CCCGCGGCCGCTGTACGTCACCGGTGAGCCCGCCGCCCTGTCCCTGCTGGGCGAGGCGGGCAGCGCGGCGGTGAAGGACGCCGTGCACGTCCCGCACGGCGGGCTCGCGCACGGGACGCCCGAGGCGGTGTGGCAGGCCGTGCTGCCGGTCCTCGAGGAGGAGGCGCGCAGGAGCACCGAGGACGTGGCCAGGTCCCTGGGATCGGCCCGCGGGCGCAAGGAGTTCGCGGCCGGCGTCGACGAACTGTGGCAGAGCGCCCGGGAGGGCCGGGTCCGGCTGCTGGCGGTCGAGGAGAACTACCGGATCACGGTGCGCGACACCGGAGACCACCTGGTCGTCGCCGAGGACGGCGACCTGGACGCCCGCGAGGACATCGTGGACGAGATCGTCGAGCAGTGCCTGGAGACGGGCGCCGAGGTCCGCTTCGTCCCGGACGGCGCCCTCGGGGACGCGGACGGGATGGCCGCGGTCCTGCGGTACTGAGTGCGGGGCTACCCGCCGGTCACTCCGCGTACGAACACCCGAACGTCGAACGTGTGAGTGACCGGTTCTCCATGACCGACGACCCATCAGTTTCCTTGCGTACCATGGGAGTTGGGGCGCCAGAGGCGCCCCGTCCGCATACCTCCGGGTAACCTCGAGAAGACGGTGGCATATGCCGATGGCACCGCCTTGTCGGGTGTTGCCGAATCTCTTACGGGCCGTCGCGGGCTGTGCAACAGTCGTAACGGTCCCTCCGTCCGCCCGAAGGCCGTACCGTCCCGCATCGGAGTGCGTCATGCCGTCCCACCTCTCCGCGGACCGCCCAGCCGCCCAGCCGCCACCGGGCGGCCCGGTCGACGCGCTCATCTCGCAGACCCGGCGGCTCAAGGGCGACGTGGACGCAGTGCGGCGCGACACACCGGCCGACGCGACGGACCCGCGGGAGCGCTGGCGGCGCGCGCTGTACGACCTGGCGCTGCACCAACTGGACGATCTGGACCAACACTTGGCGCAGCTGCGGGACGACCCGCTGTCCGTGCCCGGTCATCCGTACGGTCCGGACCCGGCCGTCTCGCCCGTACCGCACCGGGACTCCCTGCTCAGCCGGGTCGGCAGCGCCGAGTGGAACCTGCTCACGGACGAGGTGAGCTGGTCCGGCGAGCTGTACCGCATCCTGGGCCGCGACCCGGCCGCACCCCCGCTCACCCTCGACGAACTGCCGTCGCTGGTGCTGGACGAGGACCGGTCCGGGCTGACCGCGATGGTCACCGGCTGTCTGGTCGACGGCCGGCCGATCGACGGGGAGTTCCGGGTCCTGCGCCCGCACGACGGCGTACGGACCGTGCACATGATGGGCGAACCGGTGCTCGGTGCCGACGGCAGCACCGCCTCGATGTGGGCGGTACTGCGCGACGTCAGCGAACTGCGCCGCTGCCGGCGGGCGGTGAGCGAGACCCGTGACTCGCTGCACCACCACCGGCATGACGCCGCGCGGACCGAGCACCGGCTCGCGGTCGAGCTGCAGGAGGCCGTGCTGCCGGCGTGGCGCGGCTCCCTGCGGCTCCCGCACGACGGGCCGCGGCCCCTGGACATCGCCGCCGCCGGCCTGCCGCCGTCGGCGCCCGCGCCGGTCGGTGGCGACTGGTACGACGCCCTGGCCCTGTCCGACGGCACCACGCTGCTCAGCGTCGGCGACCTGACCGGGCACGGGGTCGGCGCGGCGTCCGGCATGGCGATGCTGCTCGGCGCCGTGCGCGGCATGGCGATGACCGGCACCGAACCGGGCCCGATGCTCGCCTGCCTCAACCGGCTGCTGGACGCCGCCACCGTGCAGCCGGCCCTGGGCAGTGCCGTCTGCCTGCGCTACCGGCCCCTGACCCGCTCCCTGTCGTGGGCGCAGGCCGGACACCCCGCCCCGCTGCTGTTCCGCGGCGGGACGGGGCGGTCGCTGGACGCACCGCGGGGTGTGCTGCTCGGCGCCGCCTCGGGCTCCTCCTACGGGCAGGCGGAGGAGAGCCTGGAGGCCGGTGATCTGCTGCTGCTGCACACCGACGGGCTGGTGCCCGGGCAGGCCGGAGCCACCGCCGCGCACCGGCTCCTCGCACTCGCTCCCGTCTTCGCCGGGGCCCGCACCGCGCAGGACTGCGTCCGGGCCGTGGTACGGGAGTTCGGCGAGGGAGAGCGCGAGGACCACGCCTGTGTGATGGTGGCGCGGATCGCCGCATAGCCGAACCCCACGGGGGCCGGCCCCTCACGCCTGGGCGGTGCCGCCCTTGCCCCGGGGTTTGGGCAGCGCCAGCTCGATCTCCTCCCTGAGTTCCCGGATCCTCGGATACGAGGAGTACTCGGCGGTGAGCCGGTACATCTGACGCAGCCGGTCCCAGGTGCGGCGCGAGGAGTTCTGCCCCATCGACACCAGGGCGAGCCGCGCGAACCGGTCCGCCTGTTCGGGGTCGTCGGCGATGAAGCAGGCGGAGGCCATGGACAGGAAGTCGAAGATCTTGGACCTCTGCTGTGCCTCGACCCGGAGGGCCAGCGCCTTGTCCGCGTAGTGCTGGGCGTGCGCGGCGGCGTCCGGCTCGAACTCCGCGAGCGTCCGGTACGCCAGGGCCTGCATGCCGTACAGGTCCGCCTCGTTGAACAGCTGCATCCAGTTCGGCGGCGGCACGTCCCCCTTGTCGGAGACGAAGAGGTCCTCCGCCCGGCCCAGGGTGCGGCGCATCGCCTGCCCCTTGCCCAGGGACGCCTGCGCCCACGCCTCGATGGTGTGGAACATCGCGCGGGTGCGCGGCAGTACCTCCTCGCCCGAGCCGGACTGGGCGAGCTTCATCAGGTCCAGCGCCTCGTCGGGCCGGCCCAGGTGGACCATCTGACGGGCGGCCCGGGACAGCGCCTCACCGGCGCGCGGGCGGTCGCCGCCCTCCCGGGCCGCGTGGGCGGCGATGACGAAGTACTTCTGGGCCGTGGGTTCCATGCCGACGTCGTGGGACATCCAGCCGGCGAGCACGGCGAGGTTGGCGGCGACGCCCCACAGACGCCGCTGGAGATGGGGTGGGTGGTGGTAGGCGAGCATGCCGCCCACCTCGTTGAGCTGGCCGACCACCGCCTTGCGCTGGAGACCGCCGCCCCGGGCGGCGTCCCAGGCGCGGAACACCTCCACGGAACGCTCCAGCTCCTCGATCTCCTGCGAGCCGATGGGGGCCGCCTCGTAGCGGTCGTACCCGGCGGGGTCCGCGTGCAGGGGATCGTGGAGACGGGGAGCGTCGGCGGTCAGGGCCGGATCGGTGTGCAGCCAGTCGTGCATGGCGCTGCTGAGTGCGGAGCCCGCGGTGAGCGCGGCGCCCGCGCCCACCAAGCCGCGTCGGTTGAGCATGAGGTCCATTCCCGTGAATTCGGTGAGGACCTCGGCTGTCCGCTCGGGCGCCCACGGCACTCCGTCGGGATGTTCCGCACTCCCGGGGCGTGGCCGTTTCCCCGTACGCCCGTGCCGGACCAGACCGAGATCCTCGATGGTCACGACACGGCCGAGACGCTCGGTGAACAGAGCCGCCAGCACCCGCGGTACGGGATCGCGCGGGATCTCTCCCATGTCGATCCACCGCCGCACCCGGGAGGTGTCGGTCGACAGCTGGGGGTGGCCCATGGCCGCCGCCTGCCGGTTGACCAGCCTCGCGAGTTCGCCCTTGGACCAGCCGGCCAGGCCGAACAGGTCCGAGAGCCGGGTGTTGGGTTGTCCGCTCACGTCAAGCCCCCAGGTTCTCGGCTGAGTTGACAGTAGCCCGGTGCGGGTTGCCGGGCGACTATTCGCCAGGGTTCGCCAGGGTGCGCCAGATGGTGTGCCAGGGGCCATCCGGTGTCGAGTAGGAACGCGCCACCACGACCCCGTCGCCGCAGGGGCATTCCCCCAGGGTGCGCCCGGGCGGCCGGGCCGGGTGGTGCGCTGACGTCGCAGGCACACGAAGGGATCTGTATCACCCATGTACGCAGCATCGTCCTCCGTGTCCGCCCCGCCCCGGCCGCTGCGTCCGCGTCCGTCGGACAGCGGCCCCTACCTCTCCCCCGCGCGCCCGGCCGCCCCCGTCCTCGGCGCCGGCGGCGCACGGCGCACAGCGGGACCGGGCACCCAGCCGCTCAGCGGGAGGCTCGACCTGTCCGGCCCGCAGGGCGCCCAGTTGCGCACCGCGCTCGCCTCGGTGCACCGCATCTGTCCGGAGTTCACCCCGGTCCAGGTGCTGCGCCGCACCGGCAGGTCCGTCCTCCTGGTCGGCACCACGGGCCGGAGCACCGCGGTCGCCAAGTGCTTAGTGGACCACTCTCCCGCGTGGAGCGAGCGCATCCGCCATGAAATAGCGGCATACCGCTCGTTCGTCCGGCACCGCCCACCCGTGCGGGCGCCCCGGCTGATCGCGGCGGATCCGGACAACTGCACGCTGGTGATCGAGCGGCTGCCCGGCCGGGTGGCGGCACTCCAGCGGCACCCGGCGGAGGCACCGCCGCGGGCGGACATCAGGGCGGCACTCGGCGCGATCTGCCGGCTGAACTCCTGGCGGCCGCCGGCCGGGACGTTCGACGCGCCGCTGGACTACGCGGCCCGTATCTCCCGGTACCACGAGCTGGGGCTGCTCACCGACCGGGACCTCGGCGACCTGCAGAAGCTCCTGCACGGCATCGCGCTGGCGACCGGGCGGCAGGGCATGGGCCAGTTCTGTCACGGCGACGCGCTGCTGTCGAACATCCTGATCTCACCGGCCGGTCCGGTGCTGGTGGACTGGGAGCACGCGGGCTGGTACCTGCCCGGGTACGACCTGGCGACGCTGTGGTCGGTCCTCGGGGACGCGCCGGTGGCCCGGCGTCAGATCAGCCAGATCGCCCAGTCGGCGGGTCCCGCCTCGCGGGACGCGTTCCTGGTGAATCTGATGCTGGTGCTGACCCGGGAGATCCGCACCTACGAGACGGCGGTGCAGCGCTCGATGCAGGAGGCGGTACCGGCGGGGCATCCGGGCTCCGCCCACTCCGGTGAGGAGCAGCGGCTGCTGTTGCGGCGGCTGCACGACGACTGCCAGCTCGCCCGCAGGGCGGTTCGGGCGGCGGTGGGCACCCGCTAGCCTCCCGCGCGGGCGGGGGTGGTCGCGCGGCCCGGCGCGTGCGGGGTGCCTCCCCCGGAATTCGGGTTCTCCTGGGCATGATTGACGGATTGTCGGTCGGCCGGTACCACTGACAGGCACCGCACCGCTCGGCTCCGTACGGCGCGTCATGCTCCGCCCGGCCCAGGAGGCTGCATTGCGACAACCCCCCACCGCCCCCACCCGCGGCGCCCTCCGCACGCTCGCCGCGGTCGCCCTCACACTGCCCCTGCTGGGCGCCGCGCCCACCCCCGCCCCGCCGGGCACCGCCCGGCTCCAGCAGGCGTTCGCCGCCGCGTCCGCCGAGTACGGCGTGCCGCAGAGCGTGCTGCTGGGCGTCTCCTATCTGCAGTCCCGCTGGGACGCGCACGGCGGGGCCCCGAGCGTGACCGGCGGCTACGGGCCGATGCACCTCACGGACGCCCGCACCGCTCTCGCCGCGGCCGAGCACCACGGCGCGGGCACGGAGGACCCCCGCGGCGACGACGCCCGCCCACCCCTGCGGCCCGGGGCGCGGGCGCCGCGCACCGCCGGCCTGCCGGACCGGCTCACCACGCTTCCGCGGGCGGCCCGGCTGACCGGTCTGAGCTCCCAGCGGCTGCGCGAGGACCCGGCCGCGAACGTGGCGGGCGGCGCCGCACTGCTGGCCGAGGCACAGCGGCGGCTGGGTGAGCCGCCGAGCGGCGACCCGGCGGACTGGTACGCGGCGGTGGCGCTCTTCTCCGGCGCCGACGACACCGCGACCGCCGCGGCGTACGCGGACGACGTGTACGAGGTGATCCGCGCCGGTCAGGAGCGGGTCACGGACGCGGGGCAGCGGATCGCGCTGGCCGCCCGCCCGGGCCTCGCGCCCGACACCTCGGCCCTGGCCGGCGCCGGACTGCGCAGGACCTCCACCGCCGGGACGGAGTGCCCGAGGACGGTGTCGTGCGAGTGGATCCCGGCGCCCTACGAGGAGTTCGGGGACGGCGACTACGGCAACCACGACCGGGGGAACCGGCCCGCCTCGCAGTCGATCCGGTACATCGTCGTCCATGACACGGAGGGCGCCTGGGAGGGCGTCCTCGACATGGTGCAGGATCCCACCTATGTGTCCTGGCAGTACAGCCTGCGCTCCACGGACGGCCACATCGCCCAGCACGTGAAGGCGAAGGACGTGGCCTGGCACGCCGGCAACTGGTACGTCAACGCGGGCTCGATCGGTCTGGAGCACGAGGGTTTCCTGACGGAACCGGACGCCTGGTACACCGAGGCGATGTACCGGTCCTCGGCCCGGCTGGTGAAGTACCTCGCCAAGAAGTACGACATCCCGCTGGACCGGCAGCACATCCTCGGCCACGACACGGTGCCCGGGCCGACCACGGCCACCATCCCGGGCATGCACACCGACCCCGGACCGTACTGGGACTGGCGGCACTACTTCGAGCTGCTCGGCCGCCCCCTGAAGGCGACGGCCGGCAAGCACTCCGGCATCGTCACCATCCGGCCCGGCTACGCCGCCAACCGGCCGGTCTTCACCGGCTGCGGAAGCGCGGGCGAGCCCTGCGCCGCGCACGGGTCCAGCGCGGTGCGGCTGTACTCCGACCACGACGAGGGCTCCCCGCTGATCAGGGACATCGGCCTGGGCTCGGCCCCGACCACGGGGGTGAACGACCTGTCCTCGCGGGTCTCCACCGGTCAGCAGTACGCGGTCGCCGGCCGCTGGGGCGACTGGACCGCCATCTGGTACCTCGGCCGGAAGGCCTGGTTCAGGAACCCGGAGAAGCACCCCACCGCCGTGCCCGCGAAGGGCAGGGTCGTGACCCCGCGCGAGGGCCTCGACTCCGTGCCGGTGTACGGCAGGGCGTACCCGGAGAAGGAGGCCTACCCCGACGGCGTGCCGGCGCAGGCGGTGTCGCCGCTGCCGTACACGGTGCTGAAGGGCCAGAAGTACGTGACCGGGGGGAAGGTGCCCGGCGAGTACCTCTACGCGGTGACCTTCGACGAGGCCTCCCACCGGGTGGTGCGGGGCGAGGACCAGTACTACGGGATCCAGTTCGGCCACCGGATCGGCTTCGTGCGGGCGGCGGACGTGACCGTGTCGTCGTCGTAGCGGCGCGGCGGACGTGGCGAGGGGCCGGGTTCCCGCGGAACCCGGCCCTGAGGTGTCAGCCCTGCTGGAACAGCTCGGCGGGCAGTGGTTTGAGGAGAGCGTACAGGTCGTCGGTGATGGGGCGGTCCCAGGCGGCGATGGTCACCAGGACGTTGTCGCTGCGGTCGAACTGCACGCAGGAGATCCGGCCCTCGGAGAGCTTGACGCGGCGCACGATCAGCAGGTTGTCGCCCTGCATCACCGGCACGTCCTCGGTACCGACGACGGTCACCTCCTCGTCGTTCTCCAGCGCCAGCAGGAGCTGTCCGACCTCGAAGGGGACCTCGCCCTCGGAGACCTCCCGGGCCGGGGAGCCCTCGGGCAGATTCCCGATGATCATCGCGGGGCCGCGGCCGCCGAACAGGTCGTACCGCAGGAAGACACCCTGGCAGCTTCCGTCGGGGGCGGGCAGCAGCCCGGCGCCCAGGTTTCCGGGCCAGTCGCCCGGGTCCATGGCCAGAACGTCGAAGTCGGGCCCGGCGGGCGTGGCACTGCGGCGGCGGAGGAACGACATGCCGCCATGGTACGTGCCCGGACCGGTGTGCGGACGTTCGGGCGAGCCCGTCGGTGCTGTCCGGACCGCCGGTGCCGCTCCTGGTGCCGGGCCACCCGGGCACGGTTGCCGCAGGACGGTTTGCACCACTCCTGACGCGGGTGTTCCTTCAGGAAGTAGCGCACGCAGCGCGGGGCGTGGCAGGCGCGCAGCCGCTCCCGCTCCGGGCTCGCGAGGAACCCGATGGCGGCAGTCGCGAGGACGGCGGTCGGACGGTCCTCTCCGTCGGGGTCGGGCCGTCGCCGTACGACGGGGTCGCCGCCCTCGTCCCGGACCAGGACGGGGACGGTCGGGGTGCGGGCGGCCGCCTCGTTCAGGCGCCGCAGGGCCTCGGGGACGGTCAGCGGGCGGGTGGTGTCCGCGGGGCCGGGCCGGGCCGGCCGGACGGCGTGGGCGAAGAGGGTGCGCACGGCGGTGCGCAGGTCGCGGACGGCGGTGAGGCCGTGGGGGCCGGCCGTGCAGCGCCCGGTGCCGGGCAGCGTGTCGGGGCGGGCGTGCACCCAGGCGGTGAGGCCGGCGGGATCGGTCAGGTCGTCGGCGATCCCGCCGGTGCCGTCGTGGCGGATGGTGAGGGCGAGGTCCAGCGCGAGCCGGGCGTCCCTGCTGATCGGGTCCCGCATGCACCTGATGGTACGGGGCCCTCAGCCGTCGGCCGCCCGAGGGGGAACCGTGGGCCGCCCCGCCCCGCCCCGCCCGGCGCGGCGGGGGCCGCGGCTACGCGTCCTCCCCCGGAGCCGGCGGTACGACCGCCACCGGGCTGTCCGCGTGCAGCAGTACCGCCTGCGTGACCGACCCCATCATCCGGGCGGGCGCCAGCAGACGGCGCCGATGGCGTCCGACGACCACCAGCTCCGACTCCCGCGACGCCTCGACCAGATGGCCGGCCGCGTCCCCCGGCAGCACCACGACCTCCGTCGCGACCCCGGCGTGCCGTTCCCGGTGCGGCGCGAGGAACCCCTCGGCGAGAATCCTCGTCTCGTGTTCGACCGCGTCCTGGTCGATGTCCGGGGGCGGCATCTCCCCCGGCAGCATCCAGGTCTGCAGCGGCCACGGATACGCGCAGACGATGCGCAGCCGGCCGCCGCGCAGGGCGGCCTCCGCGAAGGCGAAGGAGAGCGTCGCCTCGTCGGGGCTGTCGGCGTTCATGCCGACCACCACGGACCCGCCGGGGCCGGCGGTCCGGCCTTCGCCGGCGTCCGGCCCCGGGCGGGGCACCACGACGACGGGGCACTCGGCGTCCCGGGCCGCCGCCAGGGAGTTGGAGCCGAGCAGCAGACTCGCGAAACCCCCACGCCCGCGGGAGCCGAGCACCAGCAGCCCGGCCGTCGTCCCCATCTCGGGCAGCAGCGCACCGGGCGCGCCCTCCAGCACGACGTACTCGACGGCCGGGAGGGCGTCCTGCTTCGCCAGGTGGTCGCGCACCTGGTCGAGGACCGGGTCCTCGTCGGGGTCGGGCGGCCCGGCGGCCAGCACCTCCGGCTGGGTCCAGAGCGCGTACTGGCGCACGTGCACGATCCGCAGCGGGGCCTCGCGCCGCCGGGCGGAGTCGAGGGCCCATTCCAGGGCACGCAGGCTGTCCTCGGAACCGTCGACCGCCGCGACGACCGGCTGGGTACTCATCATTCCTCGCCTCCGGAGTACGGACCTTCGCCTTCCCCGGGCCAGCCTGACTCAGGCCGGGCCCGGCGCGGGCACTTCAGCTCGCGTGTCCGGAAAAACGCGGGGAACACGTCCCCGGGGCCGGCCGCCGCCGCACGGGCCGCCGCGCCGTTCAGGTCAGGTCGAACTCCCCCTCGCGCGCCCCCGAGACGAACGCGCCCCACTCGGCGGGGGTGAAGATCAGGGAAGGGCTCTCCGGGCGGCCACTGTTGCGCATGGCGATGAATCCCTCCACGAAGGCGATCTGGACATCGCCCCTGCCCCGACTGCTGGACTGCCACTGCGCGTTGCTGAGGTCCAGGTCCGGCTTGTCCCAGCCCGTGAGCGGGCGCTGCTGGGTGGTGCTCTCGGCCACGTCCGTGCTCCTCCCGATGTCGTCGTCCGCGGTCAGCCTAGCGACCGGGTCCTGCCCCCGACAGGCCACGGGAGAAGTACCGGTGGACCGGTGCCCCCGGCCGTGGGAAGAGGCGGGGTCACGCTCTTGCCCCCGGCGCCGGTGGCCTGACTTACTGATCCCGGAGGATCGACCGAATGATCGGTCGACCGGATCGGCACGGTGGGCAAGGAGACGGTCTGATGACGGACGCGGCGAAGCGGCTCGACCCCGACGGACTGCGCACACTCCAGCTGGAACGGCTGCGGAGCTCGCTGCGGCACGCCTACGACCACGTGCCGTTCTACCGCCGGTCCTTCGACGAGGCGGGCGTTCATCCGGACGACTGCCGCTCCCTGTCCGACCTGGCCCGGTTCCCGTTCACCACCAAGGCCGACCTGCGGGACAACTATCCGTACGGGATGTTCGCCGTGCCGCGCGACCGGGTCCGCCGCATCCACGCCTCCAGCGGCACCACCGGCCGTCCCACGGTGGTCGGTTACACGGAGGGCGATCTGTCCCTGTGGGCGGGCCTGGTCGCGCGTTCGATCCGCGCGGCGGGCGGCCGTCCCGGCGACGTGGCCCATGTGGCGTACGGCTACGGACTGTTCACCGGCGGCCTGGGGGCCCACTACGGCGCCGAGCGGCTCGGCTGCACGGTGATCCCCGCCTCGGGCGGCATGACGTCCCGGCAGGTGACGCTGATCCAGGACCTGAGGCCCTCGATCATCATGGTGACACCGTCCTACATGCTCACCCTGCTCGACGAGTTCGAACGGCAGGGCGTCGATCCGCGCTCCACCTCGCTGCGTGTGGGCATCTTCGGCGCCGAGCCGTGGACGGAGCGGATGCGGCAGGAGATCGAGGAGCGGTTCGCGATCGACGCGGTCGACATATACGGGCTGTCGGAGGTGATCGGGCCGGGTGTCGCCCAGGAGTGCGTGGAGACCAAGGACGGTCTGCACATCTGGGAGGATCACTTCTATCCGGAAGTCGTGGATCCGCTGACCGGCGAGGTGCTCCCCGAGGGCGAGCGGGGTGAGCTGGTCCTCACCTCGCTCACCAAGGAGGCGATGCCGGTCGTGCGGTACCGGACGCGGGACCTGACCCGGCTGCTGCCGGGCACGGCCCGGGTGTTCCGGCGGATGGAGAAGGTCACCGGGCGCAGCGACGACATGGTGATCCTGCGCGGGGTGAATCTGTTCCCCACGCAGATCGAGGAGATCGTGCTGCGTACGCCCGGTGTGGCGCCCCACTTCCAGCTCCGCCTCACCACACGGGGCCGGCTGGACGCGCTGACCGTCCGTGCGGAGGCCCGGCCGGACGCGGACGCGGCGCGGCGGAAGGAGGCCGCGCGGTCCATCACGGCGGCCGTGAAGGACGGCATCGGGGTCTCGGTGGACGTGGAGATCGTCGACCCGGAGACGCTGGAGCGGTCCGTGGGCAAGATCCGGCGGATCGTGGATCTGCGCGGGACGGGGGAGTGAGGGCCGGCCGGGCCGCTCGGCGGCCGCGATCCGCTCGACGGCCGTGGCGGCACCGGGGACGTCCGGATCCGCCCCGGTGCCTCCGGCGACCGCGCACGCCCCATTGACACCGGCCCCTCCTGACAGGAAAGTTTCACTCCGCACGGCGATCCCCGAAAGAATCTTTCAGCCCCTCGCGCGGGGGCCCGACACGGGAGGAACCCGATGGCCGACGAAGGGGCGAGAGGCAGCATCACCCGACGCCAACTGGGCGCGGGGACGGTGGCCCTGGGGGGCGCGCTGGCGTTCGCCGCGCTTCCGGCCGACCCGGCGTCGGCGGCCGCACCCCCGCGCGGCGGCCGTCCGACCCTGCGGCACGGATCGGCACGCCGCGCCGGGCTGCTCTCCGCTCCCCTGCGGCAACTCGTCACCGACGCCGAGGCGTTCCTCGCCCCCTCCCCCGAACACCCCTGGTACGCGGGGGCGGTGCTGCTCGCCGGACGCGGCGGCACGGTCGCACTGCACCGGCCCATCGGCATGGCGGTGCGCTACCGGGCGTACGACGAAGTGACCGACAGCGGTGTGGAGTTCCCGGCCGACCAGCAGATCCCCATGGCCGAGGACACCGTCTTCGACCTGGCGTCGGTGTCCAAGCTGTTCACCTCGATCCTGGCCGTGCAGCAGATCGAACGGGGCGGGCTGGAGCTGGAGCGGGCCGTCGCCTCGTACCTTCCGGACTTCGGCCGCGCGGGCAAACAGGACGTGACGATCCGTCAGCTCCTCACCCACACCTCCGGTTTCCGCGCCTGGATCCCGCTCTACGAGGCGCCCACGTACGAGGAGAAGGTGGGGCTCGTGTACGACGAGTCCCTGGCCAGTGCGCCCGGGAGCGCGTACCGGTACTCGGACCTGAACCTGATCTCGCTCCAGCTGGTCCTGGAGCACCTCACCCGCCGCTCGCTCGACGTCCTGCTGCGCGAGGAGATCACCGGCCCGCTGGGCATGCGCCGTACCCGCTACAACCCTCCCGCCTCCTGGAAGCCGCGGATCGCGGCGACCGAGGACGCCCGCGCACCGTGGTCGGGTCTCGACCGGGGGCTGGTGTGGGGCGAGGTGCACGACGAGAACGCCTACAGCCTGGGCGGGGTGGCCGGCCACGCGGGGGTGTTCTCCGACGCCTGGGACCTGGCCGTCCTCGGGCGGACGCTGCTCAACGGCGGTGCCTACGGCCGGGAGCGGATCCTGACGCCGGAGTCGGTGGAGCTGATGTTCACCGACTTCAACACCGCCTTCCCCGGGGACGAGCACGGTCTGGGCTTCGAGCTCCACCAGCACTGGTACATGGGCGCGATGGCCACACCGCGCACGGCGGGACACACCGGTTTCACCGGCACGTCCCTGGTGCTCGACCCGACCACCGACTCCTTCCTCGTGGTCCTCGGCAACTCCGTGCATCCGGTGCGCGGCTGGCGCTCGGGTTCCGCGCCCCGCGTGGCCGCCGCGAACCAGCTGGCCCGTGCGGTGCCGGTCCGGCCGGCCCGGGGCCGTACGGCGTGGTTCTCCGGGATGGCGGGCCCGGCGACGGCGACCCTCACCCTGCCCGCGCTGGACACCTCCTCCGGCGAGGCGCGGCTGCGCTGTTCGCTGTGGTGGGACACGGAACCCCGGGCCGACGTCCTCGCCCTGGAGGCCTCCGCGGACGACGGCGCCACCTGGCAGCCGGTGCCGTTCACCACCGGACGGCGGGGCGCGGAGCCGGAGCGGCACCCGTCGGGCACCGCCACGGGCTGGTCCGGACGGGTCTGGCACGACCTGACCGCCGCCCTGCCCGCCGCGCGGCTCCTCACCCTGCGCTGGCGGTACACGACGGACCGGCTGTACGTCGGACGGGGCGCCTATGTCGACGCGGTCCGCGTCGAGGCTCCCGGCGGCCGGCTCTTCGACGAGACGCGCCCGGCGGACGCGGCGCGGATCCGGGCGGAGGGCTGGACCCGGTCGGCCGACTGATCCGGCGGCTCGGTCCTCCCGGCTCGGTCCTCCTGGCTCAGTTCTCCCGGCTCAGTCCTCCCCGGCCTCCAGGACCGCCATGGCCGCGTTGTGTCCCGGCACTCCGCTCACCCCGCCGCCGCGCACCGCGCCCGCGCCGCACAGCAGGACGTTGGCGTGCCGGGTCTCCACGCCCCAGCGGCCGGTGCCGTCCTGGGCGTGGGGCCAGGAGAGGTCCCCGTGGAAGATGTTGCCGCCGGGCAGCCCCAGGTCGCGTTCCAGGTCCAGCGGGGACCTGGCCTCCAGGCAGGGGCGTCCGTCGGCGTCGGTGGCCAGGCAGCCGGCGAGGGGTTCGGCCAGATGGGCGTCGAGCTGGGCGAGGGTCGCCGTCAGCAGTTCCTCGCGTACGGCGTCGTTGTCCCGTTCGAACAACCGGGCCGGGGTGTGCAGTCCGAACAGGGTGAGTGTCTGGCAGCCCCGGGCGGCCAGGTCCGGGCCGAGGACCGTCGGGTCGCTCAGGGAGTGGCAGTAGATCTCGGAGGGCGGTGCGGCGGGCAGTTCACCGGCGGCGGCCCGGCCGTACGCGGTGGCGAGCTGACCGTACCCCTCGGCGACGTGGAAGGTGCCGGCGAAGGCCTCCCGCGGGTCGACGGAGCCGTCGCGCAGCCTGGGCAGCCGTTCGAGCAGCATGTTCACCTTGAACTGGGCGCCCTCGGCGGGCGGCGGGGGCGTGTCGCCGGTGAGCCTCGCGAGTTCCCGCGGGGAGGCGTTGACCAGGACGTGCCGTGCGCCGGCGACGCCCTCGCCGGCGGCGGTGCGGTGGGTGACCTCGGCCGTGCGGCCGTCGGTGTCGATGCGCACGGCCTCGTGGCCGGTGGCGATGACGGCGCCGGCGGCGCGCGCGGCGCCGGCCAGTGCGTCGGTGAGGGCGCCCATGCCGCCGACCGGGACGTCCCAGGCGCCGGTGCCGCCGCCGATGACGTGGTAGAGGAAGCAGCGGTTCTGCTTGAGGGAGGGGTCGTGGGCGTCGGCGAAGGTGCCGATGAGGGCGTCGGTGAGGACGACGCCGCGCACCAGGTCGTCGGCGAAGCGCTCCTCGACGGCGGTGCCGAGGGGTTCCTCGAAGAGGATCCGCCACGCCTCCTCGTCGTCGACGGCGCGGCGCAGTTCACGGCGGGTGGGCAGCGGCTCGGTGAGGGTGGGGAAGACACGGCGGGCGACGCGGCCGGTCAGGTCGTGGAAGCGCCGCCAGGACCGGTACTCGCGGTCGGAGCCGGTGAGCCGGGCGAACGCCTCGCGGGTGCGCCGCTCGCCGCCGCCGACGAGCAGCCCGGTCGGCCGTCCGTCGCGTTCGGTGGGGGTGTAAGAGGAGATGGTGCGGGTCCGCAGCCGGACGTCGAGCCCCAGGTCCCGGACAATCTTCCGGGGCAGCAGGCTCACCAGGTACGAGTAGCGGGAGAGCCGTGCGTCGACGCCGGTGAACGGACGAGCGGAGACCGCCGCCCCGCCGGTGTGGTCCAGCCGCTCCAGCACCAGCACGGAGCGTCCCGCCCGGGCGAGGTAGGCGGCGGCGACGAGACCGTTGTGGCCCCCGCCGACGATGACGGCGTCGTACGTCCGGGATCCCTCGGCTGCGGTCATGGTTCTTGGTAGCACGCGACGATCCGCACCGGCCAGGACACGGTGCGCCTCACGCTCCTCCGGCCGCTCCCCGCTGCCGGACGGCCGCCACCCTGCTGTACAGCCCGGCCGCCTCCTCGCCGTGGCCCAGCCGCTCCAGGCAGTGCGCCTCGTCGTCGCGGGCGGCGAGGGTGTCGGGGTGGTCGGCGCCGAGGACCCGCTCGCGCGCGTCGGCGACCGCCCGGTACTCCGTCAGGGCGTCCGCCCAGCGGCCGAGCCAGCCCAGTCCGACGGCGACCTCGCGCCGGCTGACCAGGGTGTCCGGGTGGTCGGCGCCGAGCACCCGCTCGCGCAGGGCGCACACGTCACGGGACTCGGCCAGGGCGTCCACCCAGCGGCCGAACCGGCCGAGGTTGACCCCGATGCCGTGCCGGGCGCGCAGGGTCTCGGGGTGGGTGGGCCCCTGCACGCGGGTGCGGTCCTCGACGAGGCCGCGGTACAGGTCGAGGGCCTCGGCCGTGCGGCCGAGCCGGCCCAGGCCGACACCGATCTCGTAGCGTGCGGCGAGGGTGTCGGCGTGGTCGGGGCCGAGGGCCCTGGCGCGTGCCTCGGCCACCTCCCGGTAGGCGTCCAGGGCCTCCGTCCAGCGGCCCAGCCGGCCGAGCGCGTAGGCGACCTCGTACCGGGTGACGAGGGTGTCGGGGTGCTCGGGCCCGAGCACCCGGGCGCGGGCGGCGGCCACCTCGCACGCCATGGCGTACGAGTCCTCCAGGCGGCCGAGTCTGCCGAGGTTGAAGGCGAGGTTGTGGCGGCAGCGCAGGGTGTCGGGGTGCTCGGGGCCCATGGTCCGCTCGCGGGCGGCGAGCACCGAGAGGTAGACCTGGTGGGCGTCGAAGGGGCGGTCCAGCCGGCCGAGGACGTACGCCATCTCCTGGCGGGCGGCGAGGGTGTCGGGATGGTCGGCGCCGAGCGCGCGGATACGGGCCTGCGCCACGTGCTTGTACGCGCGCAGGGCGTCGGCGGCGCGGCCGGTGCGGCTGAGGGTGAACGCGACCTCGTAGCGGCTGGCGAGGGTGTCGGGGTGGTCGGGGCCCAGGAGGTGCTCACGTTCGGCGGCGACCGCGCGGTGCACCTCGCCCGCCTCCGTCCAGCGGCCGAGGCGTCCCAGGCTCAGGCCCGCGTTGTGCCGTCCGGCGAGGGTGGTCAGGGCCTCCGGTGCCGGGGCGGGCCGCTCCTCGGCGAGGGGCCGCGGGGGTGCCACGCCTGCGGGGCGGGCGATCCAGGCGCCGGACAGGCCGGCGGCCGGGTCGGGGGACGTGGTGCGCGGGGAGGCGCCGGCGGCCTTGTGACCGGTGGTCATGCCGCGGGTCCACGACGGCAGCCGGCCCGCGCGGCCCGCCGGCACGGGCTCGTCCGCGCGGGCCGCCCCGGCCGCCACCGCGGCGGGGGCGGCGCCCAGCGCGCCGATGCGGTCGGCGAGTTCGCGTGCGCTGCCGGGCCGCCCGCCGGGCTCCTTGGCCAGCAGGTCCAGGATGATCCGCTCCAGGCGTTCGGGCAGGTCGGCACGGTGGCCGCGGGGCGGCCGGGGCGGGGTGTCGCGGTGGCCGACGAGGATCGCCCAGGCGTCGTCGAGGTCGAACGGCGGTACACCGGTGGCGATCTCGTAGAGCACGCATCCGAAGGAGTACAGGTCGCTGCGCCGGTCGACCTCCGAGCCGCTGATCTGCTCGGGCGACATGTAGTGCGGGGTGCCCATGGCGACGCCGGTGCCGGTCAGCCGGGAGGTGAAGCCGATGTCGTGGCCGAGCCGGGCGATGCCGAAGTCGCAGATCTTCACCGTGCCGTCGTCCAGCCGCACGATGTTCGCGGGTTTGAGGTCCCGGTGCACGATGCCCTGGTCGTGGGTGTGGGCGAGGGCCGCGGCGACCTGGCCGGCGATCTCCACCACCTCCCCGACCGGCAGCGGATGCTGTTTGTTGTCCTCCAGGAGCTGGCTGAGGTTGCGGCCCTGGAGCAGCTCCATGACCAGGTACAGCACCCCGTCGGACTCCCCGAAGTCGTGCACGACGGTGATCCCCCGGTGCTGGAGCGCCGCGGCCACCCGGGCCTCGCGCCGGAACCTCTCGCGCAGCACGCGGCCGAACGACTGGTCGTGTCCGCCGACGGGCTTGAGGCACTTCACCGCGACCTGCCGGCCCAGTGACTCGTCCCGTGCCCGCCACACCTCACCCATGCCACCGCGTCCGATCCGGTCGAGCAACCGGTACCGGCCGTGGATCAGCCTGCTGTCCCCCATCTCCTTCGCCCGCCCCCGTCGCAGTCCGCCGCGCCCTCCCCTGGCCCGTCCAGTATGGCGACAACTCGCCCGGTTTTGTACGGTGCCACGGGCGCGGCCCCGGGACTCGGGGAGGGGCCGGTCAGTCGAGGGTGGCGAGGAACTCGGTGCAGGCCCGGGCGCAGGCGCGGCAGGCCTCCGCGGTCTCCTCCGCCCCGGGGTGGCCGTCGAACGCCTGCGCGCTCTCCAGGCACACCTGCCGGCACCATTCGACCTGGACGCGGATGGTCGCCTCGTCCACCTGGTTCTGCTCGGACAGCACCCGGCAGGTCGCGTCGCAGACCTCCGCGCACATGATGCCCTTGCGTCGTACGAGTTCCTGGTTCTCGGTTCCGTCGGGGTCGACCAGGCTGGCCCGTGTCGCGCAGGCCCGTGCGCACTCGGTGCAGGCCTGGGCGCAGGCGAACCGGTCCTCCAGGAAACGGAACAGCTCCTTCTGCGATGTCGTGGTCACCTCGCGCGGGTAGCCGCGGCTCCTGCGCTCAAACGTCGGCGCGGCGCGGGACCGGCGGGTGTCCGTCAGTGGCGCGGCGCGCGGGCCGACGGGCGTCCGTCGCGGCGCAGCGCGCGGGCCGACGGGTGTCCGTCGCGGCGCGGCACGCGGACCGGCGGGTGTCCGTCGCGGCGCGGCACGCGGACCGGCGGGTGTCCGTCGCGGCCGGGTGAGCGGGTTCGTGCCCGGGACCGGGGGTACCCGCGAGCCATGATGAACACCTCATGGATGGAGACGGCCGACCTCGCGGCGGGCCGCGGCGCTCTCGGTGTCGGGCTCGGGGTGGCGGCCCTGGCGGTGCTGGCCCTGCTGATCGGCATGTTCGTCCTCGGCAGCCGCCGGACCAGGAACAGTACGACGCGCAGGCCCCGGCCCGAGGAGCAGCCCCGGATGCCCGAGGGAGGCCCGGTCCACGAGGTGCGGGAGCAGCGTGAACCGAACGAGGTGCCCCGAAGCGACGAGCGGCTGACACCGCACGAGCTGAACGGCCACGGCAACGCCGGGAGCCGTGCCGGCGCGGCTCAGGAACGGCCCCGCTGGGACGACGGCAGCAGTGGGTCGTTCGGCAGCGGCGGACCGGGCGGTCGCTGACCGCCCCGCCCCGGCGGACACCGCCCGGGGCCGCCCTCGTCACGTCGTCCACAGGGAAGTGAGAACCATGGCAGATCCCGCCCGCAACGCCCTGCCGCTGCCCGACTACGACCATCTGCCGCTCGGCGGCCTGGAGAGCAGGATCCGCTCGCTGACCGCGGGCGAGGTCGAGGAGCTGCTGGCCTACGAGCGGTCGCACGCCGACCGGGTCCCGGCGACCGAACTGCTGACGGCCCGGCTGGACCAGCTGCACGCGGGCGCCGAGCCGACGTCCGGCGACCCGGGCGCGGTCCGCCCCGAACAGGGTGCGAGCCGGGGCGGGTCCCCGGTCACGCCGGCCACCTCGCCGCAGCCGTTCGGCCCGCCCCCGCACGGCACGCCCGACCAGCGGGGCAAGCCGAAGGGCGACCGTACGTAGACCGGGGCCCGCGCCCGACGCGACAAGGGGCGGGCCGTACGCTTCACCGATCGCCGTAAGGCGGTCGCGGGCGTACGGCCCGCCCCTTCGCATGCCCGGACCCGAGGTGGCGTGAGGTGGATCACAACGTTCCGGTGCATCGTTTCGCCGGGTCCCGAGTCTTTGTGTGGGTGTAAGGGGTTGTTCGCAGGCGGGACGGTGGGGATGGAGCGGTTTCGGGCCGACGGCTTCGACGAGTTCGTGGCCGCCCGCTGGTCGACGCTGCTCCATGTCGCGCGTCTGCTCACCGGCGGCGACCGGCAGCGTGCCGAGGACCTCGTCCAGGAGGCCCTGGTGAAGCTGTGGTTCGCCTGGCCGAGGGTCGCCGAGCAGGCACCCGAGGCGTATGTGCGTCAGGTGCTGGTGCGGATGGCGGCCCGCTCGGCCCGCCGGCGCTGGTGGGGCGAGCGTCCGGTGGGAGAGCTGCCCGACCGGGCCGAGCCGGGCGACGTGTCCGCGGCCGTCGCCGAACGCTCGCGGCTGGAGGCCGCGCTGGCCCTGCTGCCGCCGCGGCAGCGGGCCGCGGTGGTGCTCCGCTACTGCGAGGACCTGCCCGAGGGCCAGGTGGCCCAGGCCCTCGGCTGCCCGGTCGGCACCGCCCGCTCCCACGCCTCACGCGGAGTGGCGCGGCTGCGGCAGATCCTGTCCGACACCGTCAGAACCGTGGGGTGAGGGGAGCAGCGATGGACGACTTCGAGCGCGAGCTGACGCGCATGATGCACGACGACCGCCGGCACACCCCCTTCGAGCCGGGGCAGCGGGTCCGTCTGTACGAGGGCATCCGGGTCCGGCGCCGGTCGCGGGCGCTGTGGCGGGCCGGCGGCGCGGCCCTCGCCGTGGCCGGCCTGAGCGTCGGGCTGGCCCTGCTGCCCGGCACCGGCTCCCGGTCCCTGCCGGCCGACCGGCCGCCCCTGCCGGCGACCAGCCCGACCCCGCCCCCGCCGTCCCCGACACCGACGGCCCCCGGCACCTCCCTCCCGCCCCCGAACACGCCCGGCACCACGGCACCCGGCCACGGGGGCGGCACACCGGCCCTTCCCCCGTCCCGCACACCGACCTTCCCCCCGTCCGGCACGCCGGTCTTCCGCACGTCCGACGCGACCGTGTCGGCCCCGCCCCCGCCGCCGGTCTCCACCCAGCCGGTGACCACACCGTCGTTCACGGAGGAGGCGAGGCCCTCCCTGCCGGCCGACAGCGGCTGACGGCCGCACCGCCGTCCCGGTCCGGGCCCCGACCCGGCCGTCCCCCGGGGTTTCGGCCCCGGAGCGCTTCACCCGACCACCGCCCGGGCGTCCCCGGCATGCCCCCGCGGGCCCTCTCCGGGGTTCCGCCATGCCGTACGCCGGAGAGAGACCGTGAATCCGTCATGAGAACCGCGAGGCGGCCGGCCCCGGCCGACTGCCGCACGACCGCCGCGTCCGCGGCCCGCCCGGCCCTGCCGCGCCGGGCCCCGCTGCCCGCGCACCACCCGGAACCCGTCCTGGACGTGGTGGTGCCCGTGCACAACGAGGAGAACGACCTGGAGCCCTGTGTCCGCCGGCTCCACGCCCACCTGGCCGAGACGTTCCCCTATCCCTTCCGGATCACCGTCGCCGACAACGCCAGTACCGACCGCACCCCGCGCATCGCCGAGCGGCTGGCCCGGGAGCTGCCCGGGACCGAGTGGCTGCGGCTGGCCGAGAAGGGCCGCGGCCGTGCCCTGCACACCGCCTGGTCGCGGTCGCCCGCCCCGGTGCTCGCCTATCTCGACGTGGACCTGTCCACCGACCTGGCGGCGCTGCTGCCGCTGGTGGCCCCGCTGATCTCCGGGCACTCCGACATCGCGATCGGCACCCGTCTGGCCCCCGGCTCCCGGGTGGTGCGCGGACCCAAGCGGGAGATCGTCTCCCGCTGCTACAACGGGCTGCTGCGGGGCACCCTCGCCGTGGGGTTCAGCGACGCCCAGTGCGGTTTCAAGGCGGTACGGCGCGACGTCGCCGAGCGGCTGCTGCCGCTGGTGGAGGACCGGGAGTGGTTCTTCGACACCGAACTGCTGGTGATCGCCGAGCGGGCCGGTCTGCGGATCCACGAGGTGCCGGTGGACTGGGTGGACGACCCCGACAGCCGGGTCGACATCCTCGCCACGGCCCTGGCCGATCTGCGCGGCATGGCCCGCCTGGGCCGTGCGCTGACCCGTGGCCGGCTGCCGCTGGCCGCGCTGCGCCGCGCCGGGGAACTCGACGCGGCGGCCGGACTGCCGCCCGCCCTGCTCCCCCAGTTGCTGCGCTTCGCCGCCGTGGGCGCGGCCAGCACCCTGCTCCACCTGCTGCTCTACACCGTCCTGCGGCCCACGGCCGGCGCCCAGGCGGCCAACGCGCTCGCCCTGCTGTTCGCGGCCGTGGCCAACACCGCCGCGAACCGGCGGCTCACCTTCGGGGTGCGGGGCCGGGACGGGGCGCTGCGCCACCACCTCAAGGCGCTGGCGGCTTTCCTCGCGGGCCTCGCCCTCACCAGCGGTTCGCTGGCCGTCCTGCACCGCGCCGCGCCCGGGGCGGGCCCCCGCGTGGAGCTGCTGACGCTGGTCGGCGCCAACCTCGCCGCGACCCTGCTGCGCTTCCTCCTCCTGCGGGCCTGGGTGTTCCCCGGCCACCGCTCCCGCCGTACGAGAGGATCCTCCGCCTCATGACCACCCTCGGGACCGGCCGGACCGGACCGGCCGCCTCCGTCCCCCTCCCCCGCGTCTCCCCGCCGGGCGACCCCGCACGACGGCGCGAGCGGCTGCGCCGGGCCGCCGCGTACTGCGGGCCCGTGGTGGCGCTGTACGGGGCGCTGAAGCTCGCGGGTTTCGCCGTCTTCATGTTCCTGCTGGACTCGGCGGGCGACTTCCGCGAGAAGCACCCGCGGTTCGGCGGCGGCGAGCACCCCTGGGACGTGCTGGGCAGCTGGGACGGCTGGTGGTACCAGCAGATCGCCCTGCACGGCTACGATCCGGCGCTGGAGCCCGTCCCCGGCGCCACCGGCATGATCACCCTCCAGGGCAACTCCGCGGCGTTCTTCCCCCTGTACCCGGCGCTGATGCGGATCGTCTCGGAGCTCACCGGTCTCGGCCCGTACGGGGCCGGCATGACCGTGTCGGTCGTCTTCTCGTTCGTGGCGGCCCTGGGCATCCACGCCGTCACCGCCCGGCTGGGCGGCTACCGGGCCGGTCTGGTCGCCGTGGGGTTGTGGGCGGTGTGGCCCGGCTCGGGCGCGGAGTGGGCGGTGTACTCCGAGTCCGTGTACACGGCGCTGGCCGCCTGGGCCTGCTGTGCCGTGATGACCCGCCACTGGCTCACCGCCGGGGTGCTGACCTTCACCGCGGGACTGGCCCGGCCCACCGCGGTCACCCTGGTCGCCGCGCTCGCCGTCGCCGGGCTGATCGCGGTGTGGCGCCGCCGGGAGAAACTGCTCCGCCCGCTGCTCGCGGTGCTGATCGCCCCGCTGGGCGCGGTCGGCTATCTGGCCTGGGTGGGCTACCGGATGGGCGACTGGGGCGGTTACAACAAGCTCCAGGACGGCGCCTGGGGTCACAAGTTCGACTACGGCCGGCACAGCTTCGACGTGCTCACCTCCGTGCCCGTGGGCCATTTCGACTACCTGTTCGCGATGCCGATGGAGGACACGATCGGCGTAGGGGTGGTGCTGCTGGTGCCGGTGCTGACCGTGCTGCTGATACGGCTGCGTCCGCCCGTCGTCCTCGTCGTGTACACGGTGCTGTCGTACCTGATGGTGATGGCCACCCAGCAGTACTTCGGCAATGTCTCCCGCTACCTGCTGCCCCTGTTCCCGCTGTTCGTGCCGCTCGCCCTGGCCATGAGCCGGCTGGGGTGGCCCTCGCTGCTCACGGTGCTGGGCACCGCGGCCCTCGCCTCCGGCTCGTACGCGGGCTACGTGCTGTTCGAGCTCGGCGTGCCCTAGCCGGGCTCCCCGGGGGGCGCCGACGGGTGGGGGCGAGGCCGGGGCACGTCGCTCCCCCGGTCCCGCCCCCTCACCGTGTCCGTCAGTAGGCGCGCAGCTTGGCCCAGGTCTTCGGGCCGACCTGGCCGTCCCACTCGCTGGAGTTGTTCGGGAAGGCCTTCTTCTGGAAGGCCCGCACCTTGCTGTACGTGATGTCGCCGAACTGGCCGTCCCGTGCGAGGTTGTAGCCGTGGAACCACAGCAGGCACTGCACCTCGATGACACGGTTGCCGCTGTGACCGTACTTGGTCAAAGCGGTGCCGGAGTACCAGACCTTGCCGCAGTCGTAGTTGGCGGCGGCGGCCGTCGCCGGCTGGGCCAGGGCCGCCGGGGCGGCGGCCAGGGTACCGCCGGCCAGGGCGGCGGACAGGACCGCGGTGGTGATCGCCTTGCCCATGCGCATGATCGTCTCCTCTTCCGGCCCCGGACCGGGCTCCCCCGTTGGGCTCCACATCGGCCCGGACGCCGCACGCCGGTACCGGGTGGAACCGGTCCGCCGTGCTGGGAAGGACGCTACGCACGGCGCGGCCCCGGATCGTCGCACGACGGGTTGACCTTCCCCGGCACCACGGGTCGTAGCCGGCGCCGGCCTCCACCCGGGGCTGTACACCGCTGGGTTGACACACGATGCGGCGGGCGTGCCCGCTCGGCGTTTCGGCCGGGCGCCGCGGGGGCACTCGTGGCCGCCGAGTCAGGAGGTCCCGTATGACGGACGACATCGCACGCGAGGCCGGGCACGCCGATCCGCCGCCCCGCATGGGCTTCTTCACGGACACCTCGGTGTGCATCGGCTGCAAGGCGTGCGAGGTGGCGTGCAAGGAGTGGAACGCGATTCCCGAGGACGGCCTCGAACTGACCGGCATGTCGTACGACAACACCCAGGGCCTGGGGGCGAGCACCTGGCGGCATGTCGCCTTCATCGAGCAGCGGGTTCCGGCGGGCGGTGCGGCGCCCGGGGGCGGCCACGACGACGTCGACGTCTTCGCCGCGGCCCGGAGCATCGCCGACTCGCCGGACGGGGGCGAGGTGCGCTGGCTGATGTCGTCCGACGTGTGCAAGCACTGCACGCACGCCGCCTGTCTCGACGTGTGCCCCACCGGTTCGCTGTTCCGCACGGAGTTCAGCACCGTCGTCGTGCAGGAGGACATCTGCAACGGCTGCGGCTACTGCGTGTCCGCCTGTCCGTACGGTGTCATCGAGCGGCGGCCCGACGACGGACGGGCCTGGAAGTGCACCATGTGCTACGACCGGCTCGGCGTCGGCATGGAGCCGGCCTGCGCCAAGGCCTGCCCGACCGACTCCATCCAGTTCGGCCCGCTGGAGGAGCTGCGGGAGCGTGCGGCGGGCCGGGTGGCGCAGCTGCACGGTGCCGGGGCCCTCGACGCCCGCCTGTACGGGGAGGACCCGGGGGACGGGGTCGGGGGCGACGGGGCGTTCTTCCTCCTGCTGGACGAGCCGGAGGTGTACGGGCTGCCGCCGGACCCGGTGGTCACCACACGCGATCTGCCCAGTATGTGGCGGCACGCGGCGGCGGCGGCCGCCACGCTCGGCGCGCTGGCCGCCGCCTCTTTCGTCAGGAGGCCGCGATGAGCGGGACCGCCCGGGGCGGCACGGAGGGCGGGCGGCGCCGTGGCCGCCGCCGCGGGCGCGGCGAGCAGGCCATGGTGCCGGACGCCGAGTTCGCCTCGTACTACGGCCGGCCGATCCTGAAGCGGCCGGAGTGGAAGCCGCTGGACGTGGCGGGCTACCTCTGGCTCGGCGGGCTCGCCGGGGCGTCGTCCCTGCTGGCCGCCGGGGCGGACGTCACGGCGCGGCCCGCGCTGGCCCGTACGGCGAAGCTGGGGGCGGCGGGGGCGATCTCCCTGTCGCTGGCGGCGCTCGTGCACGACCTGGGCCGCCCGGTCCGCTTCCTCTACATGCTCCGCGTCTTCAAGCCGACGTCCCCGATGAGCGTGGGGTCGTGGCTCCTGGCGGGCTACGCGCCGCTGACGATGGCCGCGGCCGCCGCCGATGTGGCCGGCAGGTACCGGATCGCGGGTGCCGCCGCCACGGCGTCCGCCGCCGCGCTCGCCCCGGCGGTGGCGACGTACACCGCCGTGCTGATCTGCGACACGGCGGTGCCGTCGTGGCACGAGGGGTACCGCGAGATGCCGTTCGTGTTCGCCGGCTCCGCCGCCACGGCCGCGGCCGGCTGGGCCCTGGTCTCGGCGCCTCCCGGTCAGACCGGCCCGGCCCGCCGGACGGCCGTCCTGGGTGCCGTGCTCGAACTGGGCGCCTTCCGGCTGATGAAGCGGCACGCGGGGCTGGCTGCCGAACCGTACGAGAAGGGCGCACCGCGGACGTGGCTGCGCGCGGCGGAAGGGCTCACGGCCGGCGGCGCGCTGCTCGCGGCCTGCGCGGGCCGCCGCCGCGGCCGGGTGCTCGGCGCCCTCGCAGGTACGGCCCTGCTGGCCGGGTCCGTGGCCCTGCGGCTCGGCGTGTTCCACGCCGGCGTGGCCTCGGCCGAGGACCCCCGCTACACGGTCGTACCGCAGCGCGAACGGCTGGCGGCCGGGGCCCGGGGGTAGTCGGGGGCCGCCGCGGAGGAGCGCGTACCCGACGCCGCGGGGCCGCCCGCTACGGCGTCTCCCGCTCGTCCGTGGGTGCGGAGCGCTGGGCGCGCTCCGCGAGGGCGAACTCGGTCCCGGCCAGCACCAGGTAGACGACCGACACGGAGAAGGACGTCACCGGCCACGCGGCCACGCCCCCGACGAGGGACGACGCCGCCCAGGCCAGGAGCGCCGAGACACCGACGGAGACCACGCTGAGCGAGACGCCCATCGCCGTGACCGTGCTCGGTTCCTCCTCGAGCGGCTTGCGGAACCCGGTGGTCGCGAGCAGTTCCAGCACGCTGAAGGCGACCGCCGCGCCGAGCGCGAAGTAGATGTAGTGGGCCGAACCGGGCTCGTTCGCCTCGACGGTCAGCAGCCCCAGCGCGATGGTGACGGACACGGAGTAGCCGTAGGCCTGGCCGTTGTTGCGCATCGAGGCCCGGATCCCGTGGGCCACGTGTCTCAGAGGCATGCCGCACCCTCCTGACATGGGGTCGTTCGCCGTCCTCGCGCCGTCGCCATTGTGCACCTCTCCCCGGGTGACGGCCCGGATTGGAACGCGGAGAAGGGGGTACTCCGTCACGGCAATCGCGTACCGCGGAAAGGGCAGGCGACATGGGCGTGCGCACCTGGATCGATTCCTGGCCGGTCTACCGCCAGCTCACGGGCACCGACCCGCTGGGCCGCGGAGCCGCCGCCAAGAGCGGGCCGACCGGGCGGCTCACGCCCCGGACCGCCACGGCGGACCGGGTCGTGAAGTCGGTCTGCCCCTACTGCGCGGTCGGCTGCGGCCAGAACGTGTACGTGGAGGACGGGCGCGTCACCCAGATCGAGGGCGACCCCGACTCCCCCATCTCGCGCGGCCGGCTGTGCCCCAAGGGCTCGGCCAGTCTGCAGCTGACCACCGGGGGCGCACGCGAGCACCAGGTGCTGTACCGGCGCCCGCACGGCACCGACTGGGAACGCCTCGACCTCGACACGGCGATGGACATGATCGCCGACCGGGTGATCGAGGCCCGCCGGGCGGGCTGGCAGTGGGAGGTCGAGCAGACCCGCACCCGCCGCACCCTCGGCATCGCGAGCCTGGGCGGGGCCACGCTGGACAACGAGGAGAACTACCTCATCAAGAAGTTGTTCACCGCCCTGGGCGCCGTCCAGATCGAGAACCAGGCGCGTATTTGACACTCCTCCACCGTTCCCGGTCTGGGAACCTCGTTCGGCCGCGGCGGCGCGACCACCTTCCAGCAGGACCTGCAGCACTCCGACTGCATCGTCATCCAGGGCTCCAACATGGCCGAGTGCCATCCGGTGGGGTTCCAGTGGGTGATGGAGGCCAAGGCCCGCGGGGCGAAGGTGATCCACATCGACCCGCGGTTCACCCGCACCAGCGCCCTGGCCGACGTGCACGTGGCGCTGCGGGCCGGCTCGGACATCGCCTTCCTCGGCGGGATCGTCAACCACGTCCTGAGCACCGACGCCTACTTCCGGGACTACGTGGTCGCCTACACCAACGGCCCGGTGATCCTGCGGGAGGACTTCCGCGACACCGAGGACCTGGACGGCGTGTTCTCCGGGCTCGACGCCGACAGCCGCGGCTACGACCCGACCAGCTGGCAGTACCAGGGCGTCGACGTCCAGGCCGCCTCCGGGCAGCGCGACCAGCAGTTCGACCGGCGCAACGAGTCGGCCCCCGACGTCTCGGACGCGGCGCGCGGTGAGTCGCA
Organism: Streptomyces sp. NPDC030893; assembly: GCF_055571535.1. Classification (NCBI taxonomy): domain Bacteria; kingdom Bacillati; phylum Actinomycetota; class Actinomycetes; order Kitasatosporales; family Streptomycetaceae; genus Streptomyces; species Streptomyces sp. NPDC030893. Next base: position 109,219 of record NZ_JBVIFC010000012.1, read on the forward strand.
CGGCTCGGGCGGCGCCACGATCCCCGGGGGCGAGCCCGAGTCCGACGAGACGATGACCCACCCCCGCTGTGTCTTCCAGGTCCTCAAGCGGCACTACGCCCGCTACACGCCGGAGATGGTGGAGCGGATCTGCGGAGTCCCCCGGGACGTGTTCCGCCAGGTGTGCGACATGATCACCGAGAACTCCGGACGGGACCGCACCACCGCACTCGCGTACGCGGTCGGCTGGACCCAGCACACCGTCGGTGTGCAGTACATCCGCGCGGCGTCCGTGCTGCAGAGCCTGCTCGGCAACATCGGCCGGCCCGGTGGCGGCATCCTCGCGCTGCGCGGGCACGCCTCCATCCAGGGGTCGACGGACATCCCGACGCTGTTCAATCTGCTGCCCGGCTACATCCCGATGCCGTACGCCCACCCCGAGCTGAGCCTGGAGACCTTCGTGCGGGCCGACGCGGCACCCAAGGGCTACTGGGGCAACATGCGCGCCTACCTGGTGAGCCTGCTCAAGGCGTACTGGGGCGACGCGGCCACGGCGGAGAACGACTTCTGCTTCGACTACCTGCCGCGGCTGACCGGCTCGCACTCCACCTACGAGACGGTCATGGCCCAGCTGGACGGCGTCTGCAAGGGCTACTTCCTCATGGGCGAGAACCCGGCGGTCGGCTCCGGCAACGCCAAGCTCCAGCGCCTGGGCATGGCCAACCTGGACTGGCTCGTCGTACGGGACTTCTCCCTCATCGAGTCGGCCACCTGGTGGAAGGACGGTCCGGAGACCGAGACGGGCGAGATGCGCACCGAGGACATCGGCACCGAGGTGTTCTTCCTGCCGGCCGCCGCGCACACCGAGAAGGACGGCAGCTTCACCAACACCCAGCGGCTGCTGCAGTGGCACCACCAGGCGGTGCGGCCGCCCGGCGAGGCGCGCAGCGACCTGTGGTTCACCTTCCACCTCGGGCGGATCATCCGGGAGAAGCTCGCCGCGTCCACCGATCCGATGGACCGGCCGCTGCTCGACCTGACGTGGGACTACCCGACGTCCGGTGAGCTCGCCGAGCCCGACGCCGAGGCGGTGCTGGCCGAGATCAACGGCCGCGACGCCGACGGCGCCCCGCTCTCCGGTTACGAGCAGCTCGCGGCCGACGGCTCCACCTCCTGCGGCTGCTGGATCTACTGCGGTGTGCACGCCGACGGCGTCAACCAGGCCGACCGCCGCAGGCCGGGCCGGGAGCAGGACTGGGTCGCCGCCGAATGGGGCTGGGCCTGGCCCGCCAACCGCCGGGTGCTGTACAACCGTGCCTCGGCCGACGCGGACGGCAGGCCCTGGAGCGAGCGCAAGGCGCTGGTGTGGTGGGACGCGGAGCGGGGCGAGTGGACCGGGCACGACGTCCCCGACTTCCAGAAGGGCAAGTCCCCCGGCCACCGGCCGCCGAAGGACGCCTCCGGCCCCGACGCGCTGTCCGGGACCGACGCGTTCATCATGCAGGACGACGGCAAGGCGTGGCTGTACGCGCCGTCCGGGCTCACCGACGGTCCGCTGCCGACCCACTACGAACCGCAGGACTCGCCGTTCCCCAACCTGCTGTACGGCCGTCAGCGCAACCCCGTGCGGCATCTGCTGCAGCCGCCGCACCCGGACAACCGCTACCAGCCGAGCGGCACCGAGCCGGGCAGCGAGGTGTTCCCGTACGTGGCCACCACCTACCGGCTCACCGAGCATCACACGGCGGGCGGCATGTCCCGCTGGCAGCCCTATCTGGCCGAGCTGCAGCCGGAGTTCTTCTGCGAGGTGTCACCGGAGCTCGCCGCCGAGCGGGGCCTGGCGCACACCGGCTGGGCGACGATCGTCAGCGCCCGCGCGGTGATCGAGGCACGGGTGCTGGTCACCGACCGCGTGCCCTCGCTGACCGTGCACGGCCGCCGGCTGCACCAGGTGGGCCTGCCCTACCACTGGGGCCCGAACGGTTACAGCACCGGCGACGCGGCCAATGAGCTGCTGCACCTGTCCCTCGACCCCAACACCCACATCCAGGAGGCGAAGGCGCTGGCCGTGGACATCCGGCCGGGGCGCCGGCCGCGCGGCCCGGCCGCCACGGAGCTGGTGCGCCGTTACCGGGAGCGGGCGGGCATCGACGAGGAGACCGGCACCGGGATGTGAGGGCTCACCTCAGGACGACGGTGTGCGTGCCCCGCGGGACGAGTTCGCCGATCACCGGGGCGCCGGGCACCTCGCCCGCCACCAGCAGTCCGCCGGAGGTCTGGGCGTCGGCCAGGAGCAGCCGGGTGTCCTCGTCCGCGGTGCCGAAGTCGGTGAACGGTGTCACCCAGTCGAGGTTGCGCCGGGTGCCGCCGCTGACATAGCCGTCCCGCACCGCCCGGCGGGCCCCGCCGAGGTAGGGTACGGCGGCGGTGTCGAGCACGGCGGTGACGCCGGAGGCGCGGGCGAGTTTGTGCAGGTGGCCGAGGAGGCCGAAGCCGGTGATGTCGGTGGCGCAGACCGCGCCGGCGGCGAGGGCGGCGGCGGAGGCGTCCCGGTTGAGCTCCACCATGGTGGCCACGGCCTGCTCGAACCGCTCGCCGGTGGCCTTGTGCCGGTTGTTGAGCACGCCCAGCCCGAGGGGCTTGGTGAGCGACAGCGGCACGCCCGGGCGGCCGGTGTCGTTGCGCAGCAGCCGGCCGGGGTCCGCCAGACCGGTGACGGCCATCCCGTACTTGGGTTCCGGGTCGTCCACGCTGTGCCCGCCGCCCACATGGCAGCCGGCCTCCGCGGCGACGGTCAGTCCGCCGCGCAGGACCTCACGCGCCAGTTCGAAGGGCAGGACGTCCCGGGGCCAGGCCAGGAGGTTGACGGCGAGGACGGGGCGTCCGCCCATCGCGTACACGTCGGACAGGGCGTTGGCGGCGGCGATGCGCCCCCAGTCGTAGGCGTCGTCGACGACGGGGGTGAAGAAGTCGGCGGTGGAGACCACCGCCCCCGCCCGCCCGGGGAGTGCGGCCACCGCCGCGTCGTCCCCCGTGGCCGACCCCACCAGCAGCGGGGTGTCGCCGGTGACGGACACGGGTGCGGTGAGGCCGGCCAGGACGTCCTCCAGTTCTCCGGGCGGGATCTTGCAGGCGCAGCCGCCGCCGTGTGCGAACTGGGTGAGGCGTACGGGCGCCCGGGTCGGGGAGTGCATGCGCCTGACTCCTTGTCTCCTCGTCGGGGATCGGGTTGTCCGTGATCGGGTTGTCGGGGATCGGGTGGGTGAGGCGGTAGCCTGGCCGGGCGGTGGAGGCGTGTGGGTGCCTGGTGGCCCTCCCGGTCTTCAAAACCGAGGTGCCCGGGGATCTCGGGCAGGCGGGTTCGATTCCCGTCCGCCTCCGCTCCCCGCGTCGCCCGGATCGCCGGGGTCGTGGTCGTCGGGGCGGCAGCGCCGGCGTCGGTCGTCCACCCGTTCGGTGAGACCGCGCCCGTCCAGGAACTCCAGCAGCGGTACGGCCACTCTGCGGGTGGTGTCGAGGGCCCGGCGGGCCTCGCTCAGCGTGAACGGCTGCGGGAGGGCGCGCAGGACCGCGGCGGCCCGGGTGTCCGCTCCGGGGAGCAGGACGATGCCGTCGGCGACCCGCAGCAGCGCGCCCGCCGTGACCGCGGCGGCCAGTTCCCTGCGGTGGAGGCCCAGTTCGGCCAGGCGTCCGGCCTCCGGCGCGTGGAAGGGCGACCGTTCGAGTCCGGCCCGCAGGGCGTCGACGGCGGTCCGGACGCGCGGCGGGAGGGCGGGCCCCTCCGGGCCGGGGCCGTGCAGCCGCCCCTGGCCGCGGCGCAGCGGCACCGTGCCCGGGGTGTCGGCGAGGGCGTCGACGAGGGCCCGGTCGGGCAGGTCCAGCAGCCGGCGGGCCGCCTCGGTGGGCAGCCCGGGGTCCAGCGGGTGGTGCGTGGCGTGTCGTTCCACCTCGGCGCCCAGGCGGTCCCGCAGCGCCGCCCAGTGCTCCGGGTCGGCCAGCCAGTCCACGGCGACGGGCGGCGCGGGAGCCGTGGCGCCCATGGCCTCCAGCTCGCTGCGGCGGACGAGGCGGCGCCGGCGCAGTTCGGCCGTTCCGTCGGGCCGGCCGGTCATGCCGTCCAGTGCGGCCGCCCGGGCGCGGGCCGCTCCGCGCCGGGTCAACTCCGGTGGCCGGACGTCCAGTACGGTCACCCCGCACGGGGCGCGCCGCCCTCCGCCGGGTTCCCGCAGCACGGCGCGGTCGCCGATCCGCAGGGGCAGCGGGCGGTCCGAGGTCAGTCTGGCCGTGTCCGCGCCGAGCGGCCGGACGGTCACCGGTACCGCGGCGGTCCCGAGGTGCAGGGTGGTCCCACGGGGCAGCTCCCCGGCGGGAGTTCCGGTGACACGGACGTCGAAGGTGCCCGTGAGCAGCCACCGGTCCGGCGTCAACAGCACCTTTCCCCGGCCCAGTTCCACGTCGGACGCCCCGTGCACGTTGACCGCCACGCGTGCCACGCCGCCGACGGCGGAGCGGTCCTCCCCCAGGCACTGCAGTCCGCGCACCCGCAGCGGGGTCGCGCCGTCCCCCGTCACCAGCCGGTCGCCGGTCCGCAGGGTGCCCGCGCCCAGGGTGCCGGTGACGACGGTGCCGTGCCCGCGCACGGTGAAGGCCCGGTCGAGCCAGAGCCGGACGTCCGCGTCGGCGGGCGGGACGGGCAACGCGTGGGCCAGCCGGTCGAGTTCCTTGCGCAGCTGGTCCAGTCCCTCGCCCGTCACCGCGCTCACCGCGACGGCCGGCACGGTGCCGAGGGAGGTCGCGGCCAGGCGTTCCACGGCGTCCGCGCGCACGGGCTCGGGGTCGGCCAGATCGCAGCGGGTCACGGCGAGCACGGCGTGCCGCACGCCGAGCGCGTGGAGAATCTCCAGGTGCTCCTGCGACTGTTCCTGCCAGCCCTGGTCGGCGGCGACCACGAACAGCACCGCCGGTACGGGGCCGACGCCGGCCAGCATGGTGGCGACGAACCGTTCGTGGCCCGGCACGTCGACGAGGGCGAGGTGCTCGCCGTCGGGCGGGTCGAGGCGGGTCCAGACGAAGCCGAGGTCCAGGGTCAGGCCCCGGCGCCGCTCCTCCTCGAACCGGTCGGGTTCCATCCCGGTCAGTGCCCGCGCGAGGGCGGACTTCCCGTGGTCGACGTGTCCGGCGGTGGCCAGCACCCGCATGTCCGCTACCTCCCCTCGACGGCCCGGACGGCCGCGGCGAGGCGTTCGTCGTCGGCCGCCGGCACCGCCCGCAGGTCGAGCAGGCACCGTCCGTCCTCCAGGCGCCCGACCACGGGGTCCGCTCCGGTGCGCAGGGCCTGTGCGTAGCGCTCGGGCAGCGACAGGGCGGTGCTGGGCAGGGTCACGCCGGGTGCTCCGCCGCCTCCGACGGTGGCCCCGCTCGGGACGGCCCGTACGTCGGTGCCCTCGGCGGCGAGCAGGGCGGCGAGCCGCTCGGCACGCCGTCCCAGTTCTCCGGGGTCGGCGTCGAGCGCTGCGCCGGTGGGGGTTCCCGGGCCGGTCAGGGTGGCCTCCAGGGCGGCGAGGGTGAGCTTGTCCACGCGCAGGGCGCGGGCCAGCGGGTGCCGGGCCAGGGTGCCGACCAACTCCTCGCGTCCCAGGAGGAGTCCGCACTGCGGTCCGCCCAGCAGTTTGTCGCCGCTCGCGGTGACGAGCGCCGCCCCGGCCGTCAACTGGGTGCGGGCGTCGGGTTCTTCGGGCAGCAGCGGATGCGGGGCGAGCAGACCGGAGCCGATGTCGACGACGACCGGGACGCCCAGGTCGGTCAGTTCGGCCACGTCCGCGGCCCGGGTGAACCCGGTGATCCGGAAGTTGGAGGGGTGCACCTTCAGGACGAAGGCGGTCTGCGGGCCGACGGCCTCGGCGTAGTCGGCGGCCGTGGTGCGGTTGGTGGTGCCCACCTCGCGCAGCCGTGCGCCCGTGGAGACCAGCAGGTCGGGCAGGCGGAAACCGTCGCCGATCTCCACCATCTCCCCCCGGCTCACGACGATCTCGCGTCCGGCGGCGAGCGCGGTCGCGGCGAGCACCAGGGCGGCGGCCCCGTTGTTGACGACGTGCGCGGCCCCGGCGGCCGGCACGGCGGCGCGCAGGGCGGCCAGGGCGGTACGGCCCCGGCGGGCCCGGACGCCGGTGCGCAGATCGAGTTCGACGTCGGTGGGTCCGGCGGCCTCCTGGACGGCCTGCCGGGCCGCCGCCGACAGCGGGGCCCGGCCGAGGTTGGTGTGCAGCAGCACTCCGGTGGCGTTGATGACCGGGCGCAGTCCGCCGGCCGACCTCGGCAGCAGCGACACGGCCGTGTCGGCGACCGCGGCCGGCGGCACGGCGCCCTCCCGCGCCCGCTGCTGGGCGCGGTGGACCGCCGACTTCACCCGGGCCGCTCCCAGCCGGTCCGCCGCCCGTGCCAGACGGGGATCGCGCAGCAAGGCGTCGGTGCGCGGGATCAGCCGTCGTACGTCCGTGTCTGCGCCTGCGCCCGTGGGGTCCACCCTCGTCCTTTCGTCCGGTCCCGGTTGCCGGCCGGTGGGACCTTCATGGTCCACCAGTGCCCCGGGCCGGGAACACGACACGCCGGACCGCCGGGGAGGTGGCGGATTCCGTGCGGGTGCGGCCCCGAACGTGGGACGCCACCGGGTGCGGGGGCCGTGGCGGCAGTACGCTGGCCGCATCCGGCCCCCGGGAGCTGACGATGTGGAAGCGCAGGAAGCGGGCACGGCGTGCGCGGACCCCGGCGCCGGAACTGTGCGACCTGTGCGCGAGGACGTTCCCCGCGGACGACGCGGTGCGCGGCTATGTGGCGGACTCCTCGTCCGTCCATCCCACCGACGAGTGGCACGACGGTCTGCGCCCCGTCACCGCCTGCTGCGAGGCCCATCTCGACGTGATCCGCGAGGAGTACGGGCTCCGTCCGTTCGTGGACGAGGAGCTGTGGGCCGCCAAGATCAGCCGGGTGATGATGTCCGGCCCGCCGGAGCTCTCCATGGGCCGGCTCGCCCGCCGTACCGGACTCGACGAGCCCGACATCCGGCGCGCCATCGCCTGGCACAACGAGCGCCGCCGCCGGCTGAACGGGTGAACGGCGCCCGGGCGACGCCTGCACCGGCGCGCACCCTGTCGTCCCCGGCCCGGCGCGGGCCGGGGACGTGCCGGGCCTAGACCGTCTGCGGCTGCAGGAAGCGGGCCAGCAGGTCGTCCAGGCTCACCATTCCGGTGAGTGCCCCGGAGCCGTCGCGGACCACGGCGAGCGAGGAGCGGCGGCGGCGCAGCAGGTCGATCGCCTCGGCTACCGTCGCCTCCTCGGTCAGTCCGGGCACCGGGCGGGCCAGCGCGCGGGCGCTGGTGGCCCGGCCCTGGGCACGGGCGACCACGGCGTCCCGGGCGTGCACCGAACCGAGGACCGTGTCGTGCTCGCGGACCAGCAGCCGGGTGCGGCCCCGGGACGCCGCCACGCGCAGGATCTCGTCGAGGCCGGCGCCGCCGTCCACCCAGACGATCTCGGCGGCCGGCACCCTCAGTTCCCGTATCGGGGTCTGGGGTTCGGTCAGCGAGCGGGTCAGCAGTTCCGAGTCCGTCTCGCTGATCAGGCCGAGCCGTTCGGACTCGGCGACCAGATGGGTGAGCTGCTCCCGGTTGTGCACCGAGGCCAGCTCGTCGCGCGGGGTGACCCGGCACAGCCGTACCAGGGCGTTGCTCACCGCGTTCAGCACCCGGATCAGCGGCCGTACGAGCTTCACCACGGCCCGGAAGGGCGGGGAGAGCAGCATCGCCGAGCGCTCGGGGTGGGCGATGGCCCACGACTTGGGGGCCATCTCGCCGACCACCATGTGCAGGAACACGACCACGATCATGGCGACCGCGAAGGCCACCCCGTAGCTGAGCGCGCTGGGCAGGCCCAGCTCGAGCAGCAGCGGGTCGAGTTCGTGGGAGATCGCGGGCTTGGAGACGGAGCCGAGGCCCAGGGTGCACACGGTGATGCCCAGCTGGGCGCCGGCCAGCATCAGCGACAGCTCGCGCATGCCGGCCAGGGCGGCCCTGGCTCCGCCGCGGCCCTCGGCCGCCGCCTTCTCCATGCGGTGCCGCTTGGCGGCGACCAGCGCGAACTCGGCGGCCACGAAGAATCCGCTGCCGATCAGCAGCAGCACGGTGACGAAGAGCGCCATCGGGAAACTCATGCCTGCTCCTCCTTCTCCGGAGCCTGCCGCTCGATCCGTACGCGCTCGGGCACGTGCCGGTCGAGGGTGCGTACGTCGATCACGGCGCTCGTGCCGTCGGACAGCTCGACCGTGAGCCGGTCCCCGATGGCCGGGAAGCGGCCGAGCCGGTCGACGATCAGGCCGGCCACGGTGTCGTAGTCCTCGTCCCCGGGCAGTTCGACGCCGGTGACCTCGGCCACCTCGTCCAGCCGGCGGCCGGCGTCCACCAGCCAGCCGCCGCCGGCGGCGACGGCGACCTCGGTGACGGTGTCGGACTCGTCCGCGATGTCGCCGACGAGTTCCTCGGCGATGTCCTCGTAGGTGACGATGCCGGCGACGCCGCCGTGCTCGTCCAGGACGACCGCGAACTCGTCGTCGCGCTCCCGCATCTGGGTGACGGCGTCGGGCAGCGGCAGGGTGTCGGGCAGCAGCAGCGGCCGCCGGGCGACCGCTCCCGCGGTGGTCGCGGCGAGACGGTCGCCGGGCAGGCGCATCAGCTCGGCCACGCCGAGGACACCGCCGACGTCGTCGGGGTGGTCGCCGAGCACGGGGTAGTTGGAGTGGCCGTGCTCGGCGATCAGGTCGACCGCTTCGGCGGCGGTGGCGTCCCCCCGGACGAAGACGGCGTCCACGCGGGGCACCATCACCTCGTTCAGTGTCCGGTCGGAGAACTCCAGGGCGTGGTCGAGCAGGGCGGCGGTGTCCTTGGGCAGGGCTCCCTGCTCGTGGGACTCGCCGATCAGATGCCCCAGTTCCTCCAGCGTCGCGCCGTGGTGCAGCTCCTCGACCGGTTCGATGCCGACCCGGCGCAGCAGCTTGTTCGCGGTCGCGTCGAAGACGTGCACGAGGGGGCCGACGACCTTCAGATAGGCGAGCGTGGAGCCGGCCAGCGCCTTCGCCAGCCGTTCCGGCACGGCGATGGCGAGGTTCTTCGGGGCCAGTTCGCCGAGCACCATCTGCACGATCGTGGCCAGCACGAAGGCCAGTACGACCGCGATGCCGCTCACGGCGGCGTCGGGGATGCCCAGGCCGGACAGCGCGGGCCGCAGCAGCGCGGACACCGACGGCTCGGCGATGAAGCCGACCACCAGTCCGGTCACGGTGATGCCGAGCTGGGCGCCGGACAGCATGAACGACAGCCGCTCCAGCACCTTCAGGGCGCGTGCGGCCCTGCGGTCGCCGGTCTCGGCCTCACGGGCCAGGGCGAGACGGTCGGCGGAGACATAGGCGAATTCCTGGGCGACGAAGTATCCCGTGCCGGCGGTCAGGACGAACACGGCGAGCACGCCCAGGAGGGCGTTGGCGGCGCTCACCGGCGTGCGGACTGCGCGGGGGTGTCCCGCCGCGTGCCGTGCTCAGGGGCTGCCCGGCGGGAGGGGCGGGGACTGTGCCCCGGGGGGTCCGTCGGTCTGGCGGACACGTACGTGCTCCTTCTGTGGGTGTGCGATGTTCCAACGGCTCCGGCCGGATCCTTGTTCCCGGCCGGAGCGGGTCAGGCGGTGGCGGGGGCCGCCGGTCCGACCAGTTCGGACAGGACGTCCTCCATGGTCACGAAACCGATGACGGTGCCACTCTCCCCGACGACGGCGGCGAGGTGGCTGCCCTCCGCCCGCAGCGCGGTGAGCGTGTCGTCGAGCGGGGTGTCGATGCGGACCCGGGTGACCTTGTGCAGCGCGGTGCGCGGGAAGGGCCGGTCGCGGTCGGTGACGCCGAGGGTGTCCTTGACGTGCAGATAGCCGAGGAGGGCGCCGTCGGGGCCGGTGACGGGGAAGCGGGACAGGCCCGCCTCGGCGGCCAGCCGTTCCAGCCGGGCCGGGGTGACGGTGTGGTCGGTGGTGCGCATCCGCTGCACGGGGACCAGGATCTCGCCGACCGGGCGGGTGCCCAGCTCCAGGGCGTCGCGCAGCCGCTGTCCGTCGGCGGGGCCGAGCAGGCCGGCCTCGCTGGAGTCGACGACCATCCGGGCGAGCTGGTCGTCGGTGAAGACCGACTCGACCTCGTCCTTCGGTTCGACGCGCAGCAGCCGCAGCAGGACGTTGGCGAAGGCGTTGATGCCGAAGACGAACGGCCGCAGCGCCCGGGTGAGCGCCACCAGCGGCGGGCCGAGCAGCAGGGCGCTGGGCACGGGCGCGGCGAGCGCGATGTTCTTGGGCACCATCTCGCCGATCAGCATGTGCAGATACGTGGCGAGGATCAGGGCGATGACGAACGCGATCGGGTGCACCAGCGCGTCCGGGATGTTCACCGCCTCGAAGCCGGGCTCCAGCAGGTGCGCGATGGCGGGTTCGGCGACCGCGCCGAGCACCAGGGAGGAGGCGGTGATGCCGAGCTGTGCGGTGGCCATCATCGCGGACAGGTGCTCCAGCGCCCACAGGGTCATCCGGGCGCGCTTCTCGCCCGCCTGGGCGCGGGGTTCGATCTGACTGCGGCGCACGGAGATCAGGGCGAACTCGGCGCCGACGAAGAACGCGTTGGTCAGCAGGGTGAGGGCGCCGATGGTGAGTTGCAGGGCGGTCATCGGGCCCCCTCCATGGCCGGGGCGAGCGGGGCCGGGGCCGGCTCGGTGACGCGTATCCGGTCGGCGCGGTGGTGCTCGACCTCCAGCACGTCGAGCCGCCAGCCGTCGAGTTCCACCACGTCGCCCTTGACGGGGATGCGGGCCAGGCGGGTGGCGATCAGCCCGGCGACGGTCTCGTACGGGCCGTCCGGTGCGACGAGTCCGATGCCGGCGAGCCGGTCGAGGCGGACGCTGCCGTCGGCCTCCCAGACGGAGCGTCCGTCCTCGGTGTCCGGGGCGGGGGCCAGGTCGGGTGCCTCGAAGGGGTCGTGCTCGTCGCGGACCTCGCCGACGACCTCCTCGACGATGTCCTCCACGCTGGCCACGCCCGCGGTGCCGCCGTACTCGTCGATGATCACGGCCATGGTGCGGTGCGCGCGCATCCGTTCCAGCAGCCGGTCGGCGGGGAGGCTGTCGGGCACCAGCAGGGGCGGGGCGGTCAGCTCGGTGACGGGCGTACCGGCCCGCCGCTCCGGCTCCAGGGCGAGTACGTCGCGGATGTGGACGGTGCCGACCACCTCGTCGAGGCTGTCGCGGTAGACGGGGAAGCGGGACAGTCCGGTGGCGTGGCTGAGGGCGGCGGCGTCGGCGGCGGTGGCGTGCACCTCGAGGGCCTTGACGTCGACCCGGGGTGTCATCACGTTCTCGGCGGTCAGCTCGCTCAGGTGCAGGGTGCGGACGAAGAGTTCCGCGGAGTCCGCCTCCAGGGCGCCCTCGGCGGCCGAGCGCCGGGCGAGTGCGCCCAGTTCCTCGGCGGTGCGCGCGGAGGCCAGTTCCTCGGCGGGCTCCAGGCCGACACGGCGCACGAAACGGTTCGCGGTGCTGTTGAGGTGTCCGATGAACGGGCCGAAGGCGGCGGTGAACGCGCGCTGGGGTCCCGCGACGACCTTGGCGACCGCCGCCGGCCGGGAGATCGCCCAGTTCTTCGGGACCAGCTCGCCGATCACCATCAGCACCACGGTGGACAGCACCACGCCCAGCAGGGTCGCCACGGTCGGGGCGGCGCCGCCCAGGCCGAGGGAGCGCAGGGGCCCGCGCAGCAGCGCGGCGAGGGAGGGTTCGGCGAGCATGCCGATCACCAGTGAGGTGACGGTGATGCCGAGCTGGGCGCCGGACAGCTGGAGCGTCAGGCGCCGTACGGCGCGCAGCGCGCTCTCGGCTCCGCGCTCGCCGGCGTCGGCGGCACGCTCCAGTTCACCGCGTTCGACGGTGGTCAGGGAGAACTCGGCGGCGACGAAGACCGCGCAGGCCAGCGTCAGCAGCAGGGCGAGCAGGAGCAGCAGGACCTCGGTCACCGTGCCACCCCCGCTCCCCTGCTGGCCGTATGGCACGGACGGGCGGTGGTGGCACGGCTACTACTGGGAGGATCACCCATCGGGAGACCGTCGCTCCTTTTCGGACGCGTGGAAGGACATGGCGTGGAAGCAGGATGGCCTGTTTCTACGCCAACTGTAAAGGAGCCGCAAAGTCACTGATTCGGTCTCCCCGCCCTCGCGGCACCGGTGCCGCTGCCGTGAGGGCGGGCAACGGGGCCCGCGGGTGCGTCAGGTGATGTCCAGCACGTCCTTCACGGGGCGGCGGGGGGTGGCCGGGCCGCGGGGGCCGTAGCCGAGGCGCAGCACCATGTGCACCTGGCCGGCGCCCGACGCCGGGTCGCGGGCCGGCAGGCGCAGTTCCCGGTCCTCCAGGGGGTGCGAGGTGAGGGAGGTCGCCAGGTCGGCCAGGGTGGCCTCCAGCAGGACGCGTTCCAGTGCCTGCCCTGCCCGCAGCCAGTCGGCGGGGCCCTCGCCCCGGGTGCTCAGCAGGGCCAGGTGGGGGACGTTCTCGAAGGCGGTGGTGCCGCGGTCGGCGACCGTGCGGCGGCCCGCGAAGTCGCGGACGGGGGCCCGGCCGCCCTGCTTGCGCGGTCCGAACGCGTATTCGGGAACGCCGTCGACGGCGGTGTCCGCCTCGTCGCCCAGCCGGGTCCAGCGGAGCACGTCCTCGTGGGCACCGGGGTCCAGGACGTCCCGGCTCTCCGCGTCGCGGACCAGGTCGAGCACCGTGTCGGTGTGCCAGGAGCCGGGGAACAGCAGTACGGCCCCCTCCTTTGCCGCCGCGTCCTCCAGGGCGGCCCGCACCTCGCCGGGGATGTCCTGATCGGCGAAGGGGTGACGGCTGGTGTGCCGCTGCCGGACGGCCTCGTGCAGCCGGCCGAGCTCCACGTCCGCGGGGCGGTGCGGCAGCGGGGCGGAGAGCCGGACGGCGGCGAGCAGCAGGGGATCGTCCGGGTCGGGCAGGAGGTCGGTGTCGGCGACGAGGTCCGCGTGGGCCGTGGCGACTCGCAGGTTGAACAGGGCCGCCCCGCAGCCGATGTGCAGGGCCCGGTTGTCGGGATCGGAGTGGGGCATGGCCCGCCCGGGGTCGGCCCGCAGCAGCAGGAGGTGCTCCGCGCCGCGGTAGTGGAAGCGCCACGGCTGGGCGTTGTGCATGGACGGTGCCGCGGTCGCCGCGGCGACCAGCGTGGTCACCGTCCTGTCGTCGAGCGGTCGCGAAGCCATGCCGTCCTCCTCGCCCACGGCCGGCAGCGAGGCCGGCCACCGGTACACCGGCGGGTTCCCCGTTCCGCCTCCCGGAACCGGGAGCGGCGCCGGGCGGCGCGGCCCGCCGGGGTCGTCGTCAGCCCTCCACCGCGGCCAGGTCCACGCCGTACAGGGTCCGTCCGCCGACGAGTTCGCGGCCGGTGACCAGTTCGGGCTCGACGCGGACGAAGACCTCGTGCGGTGCGGGCGCCCAGGAGACCGGTCCGGTGCGGGACAGCCGCTCGCGTTCGGCGGGGTCCCGCACCACGGCGGCGGGGCCCGTGACGACCACGCTCCAGCCGGCCTGCCGGACCGGGTCGACGTCGTCGGTCTCGAAGGCGACCACCGCGCGGTCGATCGCGCGGGCCAGCGCGGAGTCCGCGGCGGTGCGCAGCAGCACGGCGCCGTCGTCGTCCAGGGCGAAGTTGACCGGGAGCACGGCCGGCATGGCCCGGCGGGTGTAGACGATGCGGCCGACGGGCACCGTGGCCATCAGCCGCAGGGCTTCCTGGCGCCCGAGTGCGCGGAATCCGTCATTGGGGTACATCGGCCAGTCCGTCCGTTCGTCGCCGGTAGAGCGGTACTGCGTACCCCCACCGTGCGACGGCGGGCCCGCGAAGTGGAGGGCCGACGGTCCCGTTCCGGGCGGAGAACGGCCCGGGGCGCCGTCCGCGGGTGGCGCTCAGGGGCCGACGAGGGGCTGTTCGGTCCAGATGACCTTGCCGTCCGAGGTGTGGCGGGTGCCCCAGCGGTGGGCGAGCTGGGCCACGATCATCAGTCCGCGTCCGCCCTCGTCCGTGGTGCGGGCGTGGCGCGGGCGCGGTGAGGTGCCGCTTCCGTCGGAGACCTCGCAGAAGAGGCTGCGGTCCCGGATCAGCCGCAGGCCGACCGGCCCGGACGCGTGCCGGATGGCGTTGGTGACCAGCTCGCTGACGATGAGCTCCGTGGTGAACGCCAGGTTGTCCAGGCCCCACTCGGACAGCTGCCGGACGGCCGCGGTGCGGGCGTCGCCGACCGCGGCCGGGTCGCCGGGCAGGTCCCAGGACACGACGTGGGAGGGCGGCAGGAGCCGGGTGCGGGCCAGCAGCAGGGCGGCGTCGTCCGGTGGCGGTCCGGTGAGCAGCGTGCCGACGGCGTCCCGGCCGAGCTCGCCGAGGGGCGCTCCGGGCACGGTGAGCGCGCCGCACAGCCGGGAGATCCCGACGTCGATGTCCCGGTCGGCGGTTTCCACGAGGCCGTCGGTGTAGAACGCCAGGAGGCTGCCCTCGGCCAGCTCCAACTCGACGGACTCGAACGGCAGGTATCCGAGGCCGAGGGGCGGACCCGCGGGCAGGTCGAGGATCTCGGCGGTGTGGTCGGGGCTCACGAGGACGGGCGGGAGATGGCCCGCGCGGGCCAGCGTGCACCGGCTGCCGACCGGGTCGTAGACGGCGTAGAGACAGGTCGCTCCCATGAACCCGGCGCCTGCGTCGGCGCTCGTCCCGCTGTCGTCGTGCGCGCCCATGAGGCCGATGACCAGGTCGTCGAGGTGGGCGAGGAGTTCGTCCGGGGGGAAGTCCAGATTGGCGAGCGTGCGCACCGCGGCGCGCAGGCGTCCCATGGTCGCCGCCGCGTTCATGCCGTGTCCGACGACGTCCCCGACGACGAGGGCGACCCGGGCCCCGGACAGCGGGACGACGTCGAACCAGTCGCCGCCCACGCCGCTGGGGACACCGGCCGGCTGATACCACGAGGCCACTTCGAGGGCCGATCCCCCGGTGAGGGCCTGGGGCAGCAGGAACTGCTGCATGGCGCGGGAGGCGGTGCGCTCGCGGGTGAAGCGGCGGGCGTTGTCGACGCTGACCGCCGCGCGGGAGACGATCTCCTCGGCGAGGCGCACGTCGTCGTCCTCGAAGGGGCCGAAGCGCCGTGACCGGGCGAAGGTCGCCACGCCGAGGGTGACGCCGCGCGCCCGTACCGGTACGACCATCAGGGAGCGGAAGTCGTACCGGAGGATCGACGCGCCCAGGGAGGGGTCCTCGGTCACCCACGGGCTGGCGGTGCGGTCCAGTGTGCGTTCCACGAGGGTCCTGCTCCGCAGCAGGCAGTGCGTCACGGGCGAGGAGGGGGCGCGCCGGACCGCCTCGCCCACGGCCAGGGAGCCCTCGGGGCAGCCCTCGCGCAGGGACGCCTGTCCCGCGCGGCGGATGACGGGTGCCATGCCGACCGGTCCGGGGGCCGGTTCCTCGCCCCGCATCACGGAGTCGAGCAGGTCGACGGCGACGAAGTCGGCGAGGGCCGGCACGGTCTCGTCGGCCAGTTCCTGCGCGGTCCGCCGGATGTCCAGGGTGCTGCCGATCCTGGCGCCGGCGTCGTTCAGCAGCGCCAGGCGTTCCTGGGCGCGCCGGCGCTCGGTGACGTCGATGAGCATGTACAGGATGCCCACGGTGCGGTCGCGGCGGTCCTTCAGGTCGAAGAAGGACGCGGAGATCGCGCGGACGCGTTCGGCGTCGTCCGCGGTGGTGAGGAACTCGCAGTCCATGACGGGACGCCCCGTGCCGAGGACGGAGCGCATCTTCTCGTCGAAGAGGGCGGCCTCCGCCGCGGGCAGCACGTCGCCCGGCTGCCGTCCCAGGCGGTCCCCCAGGGGGACCAGGCGGTCCAGGGGGTCGTTGACCCAGACGTAGCGCAGGTCGGTGTCCAGGACCGCCAGGCCGACCGGCGCGTGGGCGAGGAACGAGGTGAGCATCAGCTGGCTCATGCCTCCCCCGGGCATCCGCCAGAAGGCCCGCTTGGGCGGCCGGCCCACGTACCGCCCGAACACGAGCGCCGCCGCGGTGGCCACCAGGACACCCGGGACCATCTCGTAGATGCCCGATGCGAGCGGTCCGAGCAGCGGGTTGATCCCGTCCCACAGCAGCACGGTGCCGGCGCCCGCCACGATGCCGGCCATGGCCCCCGCCCAGGTCATGCGGGGCCAGTACAGCGACAGCAGGACGACGGGGCCGAAGGCGGCTCCGAAGCCCGCCCAGGCGTGGGCGACGATGCCCAGCAGTCCGTCGCCCCTGAGCGCGACGACGAAGGCCACGACGATCACCAGGACCACCGTGGCGCGCCCCACCCACACCAGCGCCCTGTCGGTGGCGCGCCGGTTGAGGAAGGCCCGGTAGAAGTCCTCCGTCAGCGCCACGGACGACACGAGCAGCTGGCTGTCCGCGGTCGAGATGACGGCGGCGAGCACGGCGATCAGCAGCACGCCGGCGACCCAGGGGTTGAGAAGGACCTCGGACAGGGCGATGTAGACCGTGTCGGGCGCGGCCAGCGAGGGGCCGAGCTCGCCGATCCCCGCGAGGCCGACAAGCGTGGCACCGGCGAGCACGACCATGACCCACGCGGTGCCGAGGCGACGGGCCGCGGGGACGTCCCGGACACTGCGGATGCTCATGAAGCGGGCCAGGATGTGGGGTTGCCCGAAGTAGCCGAGGCCCCAGGCGAGCAGCGAGACGATCGCCACGGCGCCGAGGGTTCCGTCGGCCGTCCACAGGCCGCCTCCGTAGTCGACCCGGGCCCCGGGGTCGCGCAGTGCGGGCTCGCGGCTGTCGAGGGCCTCGCCGAGGGCGCCGAAGCCGCCGAGGGCGGCGACGGCGGTCGCGGGCAGCACCACCAGCGCGAGAACCATGAGGGTGGCCTGCATGACGTGGGTGAGGCTCACCGCGAGGAAGCCGCCCAGGCACGAGTAGATGACGATCACCAGGGCGGTGACGGTGACGCCCAGCCCGAAGCGCAGATCGAATACGGTTTCGAACAGCAGTCCGCCGGCCACCAGGCCACTGCTGACGTAGAGGGTGAAGAACACCAGGGTGACCGCGGCCGAGACCAGCCTGAGCATCCGGGTGCGGTCCTCGAACCGTTCCTCCAGATAGGCGGAGAGGCTCACGGCGTTGCCGGCCCGCTCGGTGTAGGTGCGCAGTCTCGGTGCGACGAAGAGCCAGTTCAGATACGTACCGGCCGCGAGGCCCAGGGCGATCCAGGCGGAGCCGATACCGGCCGCGTACACGGCGCCGGGAAGGGCCAGGAACAGCCAGCCGGACATGTCGCTGGCCCCCGCGGACAGGGCGGCGACGGAGGGCCGGAGCCGGCGACCGCCCAGGGCGAAGTCGGAGAAGGTGCGAGTGCGGGCCCGGGCCCAGAGCCCGGTTCCGACCATGGCGGCCACGTACAGGGAGAACGTGGTCACGATCGGCGCACTCAAGTTGAACATAGGGTCCTCGCCCGGGACGTCCGCGATCAGGGGTACGCCCATCCGTCCGGCCGACATTTCGGTACTTTGCGTCAAATCTACCGATGTCGCACACAGGCAACCATGTGGATCCCCCGGGACCCGGCCCGCACGGCCGCTGGATGGCGCACTCCGCCGCGCCCGCCGCGCCGCGTGGTCAGAGGTGCGGCACGACGGCCACGGGGCAGGCGGCCTGCTGGAGCACGGCGTGGGTGACCGGGCCGGTGCGCGGTGCCCTCGGCCGGTCGGTGAGCCGGTGGCCGACGACCAGCAGCTCCGCCGTGGACGCCGCCCTGAGCAGGGCGCCCGCCGGCTTGCCCCGCACCACCGTCTCCAGCACGTCGACGTCGGGGTACTTGTCGCGCCACACGCGCAGCACCGCGGAGAGGAAGCCCAGCCATTCCTCGGCCCTCAGCGGGTCGCCCACCAGGCCGACCTCGCCGGGACCCAGGGTGAGCGGGTCGGGTGCGCGCCAGGCGTGCACCACCCTGAGCCGTGCCCGGCGCAGCCGGGCCGCCTCGAAGGCGAACCCGATCAGCTCGTCGCACGGCTCGGCGACGTCCAGACCGAGGAGCACGTCCCGCCGCCGCCGGGTGCGGGTGGCGTCGGACGCCTCGACGTCCTCCGCTTCGGCGTCCGCCCGCACCAGGACCACGGGGTGGGTGGCCTTCGCCACGACCCCGAGGGCGACCGAGCCCATGAGGAACCCGGTGATCCGGCCCAGCCCCCGGGAACCGAGCACGAGCACGTCGGCGTCCCCGGCCGCCTTCACCAGGGCGTCGGTCGCCGGCCCCTCGACCTGCTCGTCGTACAGGCGCAGACCGGGGCAGGCGGCGAGCACGCGTTCCTCCGCCTGGCGCAGAACCCGCTGCGCCAGGGTCCGGCGGGCCGCGCCCGCGATCGGGGCCGCACCGCGCGGGCTCCGGTCGCGCGCGTGGAGCAGCCGGAGGGACCGGCCGCGACGGGTGGCCTCGCGCGCCGCCCACGCGGCGGCGGCCAGGCTCTCGGCGGAACCATCGACTCCGGCGACAACGGGCGAAAGCATGACGTGCACCTCCGTGACGGGAGCTCTTCCCCGCCTCCAGCGTCGCCCCGGCGGCGGCGCCGGCCCAGGGGCCACCGGGTCACCGCCGCGGGCCATCAGGCCCCAGGGGACCGGCCTCCCGGCCGTACGGACGGCGGGGAACGTACGCGTGTACGAGCCCAACCGTCCCGCCACGGACCCGACTTGAGGGGGCGAACGGGGACAGGGGCCGGTCGGACCACCTATGCTTCTACTCGCTTGTAGAACGAAAGGAGCGGACGCCACCATGGTGTTCAAACGACTGCTCGGCTCGCTCGGCGTGGGCGGCCCCACCGTCGACACGGTCCTCACCCCGGGCCCTGTCCTGCCCGGCGGGGAACTCACCGGCCAGGTCCACCTCAAGGGCGGCAACGCCGCCTTCGACATCGAGCACATCACGCTGGAACTGGTGGCGCGGGTGGAGGCCGAGCACGAGGAGGGCGAGAGCGAAGGCGTCGTCGTCTTCGACCGGTTCACCGTCGGCGGCGGTTTCCGGCTCTCCGAGGGCGAGGAACGCAGCGTGCCGTTCGGTGTGACGCTGCCGTGGGAGACCCCGGTCACCGAGCTGTACGGACAGCCGCTGGGCATCGTGCTCGGCGTGCGCACCGAACTGTCGGTGGCGGGCGCCCGGGACAAGGGCGACCTCGACCCGCTCGCCGTCGGCGCGCTGCCCGTCCAGGAGGAGATCCTCGACGCGTTCGGACGGCTGGGCTTCGGCTTCAAGTCGGCCGACCTGGAGTACGGGCACATCGGCGGCACGGGGCAGCGGCTGCCCTTCTACCAGGAGATCGAGATCACCCCGTCACCGGAGTACGCGCACCGGGTGAACGAGATCGAGGTGACCTTCCTCGCGGGTCCGGCCGGCATGGAGGTCGTCCTGGAGGCCGACAAGCGCGGCGGCCTCTTCTCCGGCGGCCACGACGCGCTCACCCGGTTCACCGTCGGCCACCACGACTCCCGGGACTGGAACAGCGAGGTGGACGGCTGGGTGCGCCTTCTGCTCGGGCAGGGCGGGCACGACGCGTACGCCGGGCACGACGCGTACGCGGGGCATCACGGCCACGGCGGTCACCACCACGACGACCACCACCGTTCCGGCCCCGGCATGGGGACGGTCGTCGCGGCGGGCGCCGCAGGCCTCGCCGTCGGTGTCGTCGGCGGCATGGTCGCGGCCGAGGTCGTCGACGAGGTCGGGGACTTCTTCGAGGGCGAGGAGGAGGAGGGCTGACGGAGGCGGGCCCGAGCGCCCCTCCGTGCGGGTACGGGAGGCCGTACCCGCACGGGTCACAAGGGGGTGGCCGCGTACAGGATCCGGGCCATCGTCACGGCCGAGTTGGCGGACGACATCGCGGACATGACGGCTCCCGCGGCGGCGCCCCACGCCGCCAGCCCCACCACGGTGAACAGCGACGGCCAGCGCCGTACGGCCGGGGCGGGCCCGAGCAGGGCCGCCACCCGGCGCGGCACCGGACCGGCCGCGGCGAGGCCCGCCAGCGTGGGCACCGGAGTGCCCCGCGACACCAGGGCCGCCCTGCCGATCGCGTGCGCCACGGCGCGGCGGCTGCCGACCCGCCGCGCGGCGTCCTCGTCCGCCCAGCGTTCCGTCGTGTACGCCACCGCGGTCCGCAGGGGCCGCAGGAACGGGTTGGCCCGCGCGGCCAGCTGGACCGCGAGGAGGAAACGGTGGTGCCGGGCGGCCAGATGGGCCCGTTCGTGCGCGAACAGCGCCCGGCGTTCGGCCGGCTGGAGCCGCTCCAGCAGCCCCGTCGTCACCACCACCCGGTCCCGCCGTCCGCCCGGCAGCGCGTACGCGTACGGGACGGCGTCCGGGAGGACCGCCACCTCGGTCCCGCGCAGTCCGGCCAGCGCCCGGTGGGCACGGCGGCGCACCCGGCCGTGCCGCCACAGCGTCCGGCCGCACGCCACCACCACCGCACACAGGGCGGGGATCGCGGCCTTGCCGACGACCTCGTCGTAGGGGACGGCGGCGCGCACCTCGGGGTCGGACCAGCCGTCGGGCAGCGGGTTGCCGGGCAGCTGCGCGGTGCCGACCACCATCACCAGTGCCAGGCACACCGTGCTGCAGACCGCCATCACCGCGGCCACCCCGGTCAGCAGCCGGGTCGCGGTGCGCGGATGCAGGTGGTGTTCGGCGAGGCGCGCGATCGGCCAGGCGGTCAGGGGAAGCACCAGCGGCAGGAAGACGAAGACCCCCATGAGGCTCAGTGTTCCCCGTCACTCGCCGGCCGGTCCAGCAGTTCCCGCAGCAGACGCTCGTCGTCCGGTCCGAGACCGGTGACGAAACTGGCCAGTACCGCCTCCCGGTCGCTCTCGGCGTCCAGCACCTTGCGCATCCGGTGCGCGGCCAGGCCCGCCTGGTCGGACGCCGGCGTCCACGCGAAGGAGCGGCCCGCGCGCTTGCGGGTGACCGCGCCCTTGGCCAGCAGCCTGGTCAGGATGGTGATGACGGTCGTATAGGCGAGGTCCGTGCCGAGGCGCTCCTGCACCCAGCCGGCCGTCGCCGGGCCGTCCGCCTCCCGCAGCGCCTCGAGGACCATCGCCTCCAGTTCGCCCTGCCCCCGCCGCCGGGAACGCCGCTGCTGCTCCGCCACGCCCTGACTCCCTTCCGCCACCGCCGGTTCGCCGGGCAGACATCGTATAGACGCCGTCCTGAAAGCCCCGCGCGGTCCACAGGGGCCCACCTTTACTCTACAGTGATGTAGATCCACGACCCGGCCCCGGAGAAGGAGCAGGACATCCATGTTCGGACTGAGCGAGCTGGCCGTCATCCTCGTCGTCGTCATCGCCGTCCTCGCCGTCAAGAAGGGTCCGGACCTCATCCGCTCGGCGGGCAAGTCGGCCCGCATCCTCAAGGCCGAGACCCGCGCCCTGAAGTCCCCTGCACCGGAGCGTCCCGACCACCCGGGCGCCACACCGCCCCAGGACGGCAGGCAGTAGCCCGGAGCCTCGCCCTCGCACGGCAACTTCCGCGCCCTCGCGCCGGGTTGCCCGAAAGGAGTCGGGGACCGTACCCCGGGTGGGCCACTGGCCGGAGGGAAGCCGGAGCGGGCACCGGAGGAGGACCGCACCGGGGTCCGAACACACCCGTGGGCGCCCGTGCACGTGACCTCAGCTCCTTCAAGGCCGATACTTCCGGGGAGAGGGATCTCAGCCGGTCCGCGTCCGGCGGCCGACGGGCCCGGCGGACCGTCGCCGGGGCCGGCACGGAGCCGGAGCCGGACGACGACCCACCGCCAGGCTCGCAGGAGGTACTCATGAAGATGCTGATCAACGTACCGGAGACCGTGGTCGCGGACGCGTTGCGCGGGATGGCCGCGGCGCATCCCGAGCTGGCGGTGGATGTGGAGAACCGGGTGATCGTCCGCAAGGACGCCCCGGTGGCCGGGAAGGTGGGCCTGGTGTCCGGCGGTGGCTCGGGGCATGAGCCGCTGCACGGCGGATTCGTGGGTCCGGGGATGCTCTCGGCGGCCTGTCCCGGCGAGGTGTTCACCTCCCCCGTGCCCGACCAGATGGTGCGGGCCGCGGCGGCCGTGGACAGCGGGGCCGGGGTGCTGTTCGTCGTGAAGAACTACACCGGCGACGTGCTCAACTTCGACATGGCCGCCGAGCTGGCCGAGGACGAGGGCATCCAAATCGCGAAGGTGCTGGTCGACGACGATGTGGCGGTGACCGACAGTCTGTACACGGCCGGGCGCCGGGGCACCGGCGCGACGCTGTTCGTGGAGAAGATCGCGGGCGCGGCGGCCGAGGCGGGGCTGCCGCTGGAGCGGGTGGAGGCCATCGCCCGCCAGGTGAACGAGAGCTCCCGCAGCTTCGGTGTGGCGCTGAGCGCCTGCACCACCCCGTCCAAGGGCACTCCGACCTTCGATCTGCCCGAGGGCGAGCTGGAGTTGGGCATCGGTATCCACGGCGAGCCGGGCCGGGAGCGCCGGCCGATGATGACCTCCGGTGAGATCGCCGAGGCCGCCGTCGACGCGATCCTGGCGGACATCACCCCCCGCAACCCCGTGCTGGTCCTGGTCAACGGCATGGGCGCCACTCCGCTGCTGGAACTGTACGGCTTCAACGCCGAGGTGCAGCGCGTGCTCGGCGAGCGCGGCGTCCCCGTGGCCCGCGTCCTCGTCGGCAACTACGTCACGTCCCTCGACATGGCGGGCGCCTCGGTCACCCTGTGCCGGATCGACGAGGAGCTGCTGCGGCTGTGGGACGCGCCGGTGCGCACTCCGGGACTGCGCTGGGGCATGTGAAGAACACCGGGTCATGGTGTCCGGAGTACCTACCACGCAAGGAGTCCCCGTGCTCGACGCCGAATTCTTCCGCCGTTGGATGACGGCCACCGCGGCATCCGTGGACCGCGAGGCGGATCGGCTCACCGCCCTCGACTCGCCGATCGGCGACGCCGATCACGGCAGCAACCTCCAGCGCGGGTTCCGGGCGGTGCGCGACGCGCTCGACAAGGAGCCGCCCGCCACCCCGGGAGCGGTGCTGACCCAGGCCGGGCGCCTGCTCATCTCGACCGTGGGCGGCGCCTCGGGGCCGTTGTACGGGACCCTGCTGCGCCGCGCGGGGAAGACGCTCGGTGACGCCGCCGAGGTGGACGAGCGGCAGCTGGCCGAGGCACTGCGCGCCGGGACGGAGGCGGTGATGCAGCTCGGCGGCGCGGCGCCGGGCGACAAGACGATGATCGACGCCCTGCTGCCCGCGGTGGAGGCGCTCGGCGACTCCTTCGCCGCCGCCCGGGACGCGGCCGGACACGGCGCCGTCGCGACGACGCCGTTGCAGGCCCGTAAGGGCAGGGCCAGCTATCTGGGGGAGCGCAGCATCGGTCACCAGGACCCGGGGGCGACCTCGGCGGCGCTGCTGATCGCCGCGCTCGCCGACGCCGCGGCCGGTGCGGAGGCCGGCGGTGAGTGACGGGAAGCCGGTGGGAATCGTGCTGGTGTCGCACAGCGCGGCGGTGGCCGAGTCGGTGGGGGAACTGGCGCGGGCGCTCGCGGGCGCCGGCAGCGCGGTCCCGGTGGCCGCGGCGGGCGGCACCGAGGACGGCGGCTTCGGCACCAGCGCCGAGCTGATCGCCGCGGCGGCCGCGTCGGTCGACCGCGGTGCCGGGGTCGCGGTCCTCACCGACCTGGGCAGCGCGGTGCTCACCGTGAAGGCGCTGCTCGCCGAGGGGGACGAACTCCCCGAACAGACCCGGCTGGTGGACGCGCCGTTCGTCGAGGGGGCGGTGGCCGCGGTGGTCACGGCGTCCACGGGGGCGGACCTGGCCGCGGTGGAGGCGGCGGCCGGGGAGGCGTACGCGTACCGGAAGGTGTGAGAGGCGCGAGGGCGCCCGGCCCGCCGGGTCAGTCGTCGCCGTTCACGAACGCGCGGGCCAGCCGCTCGCCCTTCGTGACCGCGGCCTCGTGGTCTTCGAGGGGGGTCACCCGACTGTTCTTGAACACGATGTAGGTGACTCCCGACGGGGTGCCGCCGCTGGTCGGGTCCGGGTCGATGCCGAGCGACTCGGCCGCGGCGTAGGACGCCTCGCCGATGATGCCGGCGGGGCCGGTGTCACCGACGACCGCGTACGAGACCCGGTCGCGGTACACCACGGCCGCGACCGATCCGCCGCGCACGCCGTGGGACCGGTGGTTCCACAGGGTGCTGGGCGCCGGCACCACGACATAGGGGAGTTTCTCCGCGCTGAGCGGGCGGCCGTCGGACTGGGCGAAGGCCGTGGAGGGCAGGAAGTAGGGGTCGGTGCGGGCGTTGCAGCGGCGGCCGGGACGGCCGTCGCAGTCGATGTCCATGTCGGCCTTCCAGAACACGGCGTCGCGGGTGCCGCAGACCGGGACGGTGGCCCGGGCGCCGTGGTCCTTGCGGTAGCGGCCCTGGGAGACGGGCGTGCAGGTGCGCACCCTGTCCAGCAGCTCGGCGGCGCTGACCGGGACGGCGCGCCGTCCGGGGGCCGGCTCGGCGCGCCGCGCGACGGCGGGGTCGGTGCGCCGCGCGGCGGCCGGTCCGGTACGCGGCGGGGCGGCGTTGCCGGTGTCCCGTGCGGTGGAGGGGTCGGCGTCCCGCGTGGTGGCGGGTGCGGCGCGGCGCGCGGCGACGAGTTCGGGTTGCCGCGCGGTGAGGAGCGGCACCGGCCGTGGGGCGACCGGGTGCGCGCGCCGTGCGGCCGGTTCGGTCCGGGGCTGGAGCGTCGCGGCGGGGGGCGTCGAGGGGGCCAGGAGGGCGACACCGGCCACGACCAGGGTGAGCGACGGGACACGGGACACGGTCAAGGGGCGGCCTCTCGTCGGGGACACTGACGCACACTCGGGCACTTTGCCCCATTTCGTCCGTGCATGACGGCAGGGCGGCCCCGCCCTGGGCCGGACGGCGCACGATCGCACCGGCCGCCGCGACGCGGGCCGGAGCGCACGGCCGGGCCACCCTCACCCTCTCCCGCCGCCCGGGCCGGCATGGCGATCCGCGCCGGCCGCGGCCCGCCCCATCGCCCGAACTCCACGGCCGTGCGCGGCGGTTCGACACCTTCGCACCTTCGGCTCACGCGGGGCGTCACGACATCACCCCTCCCCCGCTCTTGATGTGACCGCGTCAGTGCCGCCATATTGGTACGGACCAATGTCCAGGACCGTTCCCGTGCCCCACCCCGGGAGGCAGTGTCGTGCGTGGCGTTCGCCCAGCCGTGTTCCCGCGTCGCCTGCTCGCGCTCTGCGGGGTCCTCCTGCTGGTCGCCTCCTGCCGGTGGGGCGGGTCGGACGACACCGGGGGCGAGCGGCCGCCCGGGGCCCCAACCGGCGTCACGGCCGAGGCCGGCAGTGCCACCAGCGTGCACGTCATGTGGAACGCGGTCGCCGCCGCGGAGGCGCGGGTGAGCCGGTACGAGGTGTATCGCGGCACCACCAAGGTCAAGGAGGTGCCGGCTTCCGAGCACATGGTGGACGTCACCAGGCTCCCACCCGCGACCACCCATGTCTTCACGGTGCGGGCCAGGGACGCGGACGGGCGGCTCGGGCCGCCCAGCCGGGAGGTGCGGGCGACGACACCCGAAGCCTCCGCGGCCGACGACTCCCCGCCCACGCGTCCGGTGCAGACACACGGCCGGGCGGCCGGGAGCCGGGCGGCCCAGCTGTCGTGGTCCGCCTCCACGGACGACCGGGACGTGGTGTCGTACGACATTCACCAGGGTGGGACGAAGATCCACAGTGTGGGTGCGAACCAGATGGCCGCCGTGGTGACGGGGCTGCGGCCGGGCACCCGTTACGCCTTCACCGTCCGGGCCAGGGACGCGGCCGGCAACCTCTCCCCGCCCGGCCCCGCCGTCCGCCTCACCACCGCGGGCAGCACGGACGCCGGCGCCGCCACCGCCCCCACGGACTTCCGTGCCGCCGGCGAGGAGTCCGGCGGCGCCCACTACCTCGCCCTCACCTGGGTGCCGCCACGCGTCGACGGCGTGATCACCGAGTACGAGGTGCGCCTGGACGGCCGTACCGCCACCTCGCTCGTCCACGGCGGTGACGCACCGCGCGACCGGGCGTCGTACCGCTTCTACCTGGGCCGCGAGGCAGGGGTCACCCACCGGGTACGGATCCGGGCGAAGCTGCCCGACGGGACCTGGGGCGGCTTCTCCGCCGAGCGCACGGTGACGACCGGCGCGCCGCGCTGATCCGGTCCCCCGGGACGCCGGAGCGGCGGGCGTCACCTGCCCGGATGCGGCCGGAGTGCGCACCGGCCCCGCTGCCCTTTGGCTGGCCTCGTGACGGCACGGGCGCTCCCCGACCTCGGCGGCGCAAGGGATGTACCGCCGGCCGTGCCGCCGGAAGGCAGTCCACATGCACCTCTCGAAGCCACTGCTCCGCTCCGGGTCCACCGTGGCAGCCGCCGCCGCGCTCGCGCTCTGCCCGGCCGGACCGGCCGCCGCGGCCGGGATCTCGGTCAGCACCACCGGGTCGACGGTCTCGGTCAGCACCAGCGCGTGCCAGCAGGTCAACGGCCACTGGGGCACCGCCTCGCTGCTCGCCGGCGGCCAGTCCGGCTTCTCGCAGGGCCGTCAGGTGGCGCTGTCGGGGACGGCCGCGGGTCAGTCCGCCGCCTGGTCGAACGTCGGCGCGGGCACCTACACGGTGATCGTGGTGTGCGCCAACGGCAGTACCGCGGGCACCCAGGCCGTCGTCGTCTCCCCCGTGTCGAGCCCGTCGGTCACCCCGACCGCCTCGCCCACCCGCGGGGTGATGGGCGGCGTCGGCGGCGGTTCGGCGGACTACGGCACGGTGACCCTGGTGGCGGGCGGCTCGCTGGTCGGCACCGGCCTGCTCGCCACGGCCTGGTACCTGCGCCGGCGCGCCAGGCCGCGCCACCTCTAGAGCCGGCGCCGGCCGCCATCACGTCCGACGCGCTCCGGTCGGGCGGCCGGCGTCACCCCGTCCACGGCCGGGCGGTCACGCCTTCCGCGCGCCCGGCCGCTCCCGCCCGCCGGTCCCGCCGGTCCCGCCGGTCTCCGGGAGGCTTTCGAACTCCGTGAGCGCGTGGTCCAGCCACTGGGTCCAGAACGTCTCCAGGTCGATGCCGGCCCGCAGCACCAGATGCCGCAGCCGGTCCTCGGGCCCGTCCTTGCCGGGCGGGAAGTCGCGCCGCTCGATCTCCCGGTACTCCTCCAACTGCCGCCCGTGCAGCTCCCGGTGGCGCCGCAGATCGGCTTCCAGCCCCTCGGTGCCGACCACGGCCGCCGCCCTGAGCCGCAGCAGCATCACATCGCGGAGCGGCTTGGGGTCCTGGGCCGCGGCGGTCCAGCGGGCCAGTTCCTCCCGGCCCGCCGGCAGCACCTCGTACGCCTTCTTCTGCCCCCGGGCCGGCTGCTCGGGGGTGAGGGCCCGGATCAGGCCCTCGCGCTCCAGTTTCCCCAGCTCGCGGTAGATCTGCTGATGTGTCGCGGACCAGAAGTAGCCGATCGACCGGTCGAACCTGCGGGTCAGCTCCAGCCCCGACGACGGTTTCTCGAGCAGGGCGGTGAGGATCGCGTGCGGGAGTGACATGCGCTCATCCTAGGGACGGGCCGGGCGGCGCCTACAGGGCCGCCGCCAGCTCCGTGCCCTGCTTGATGGCGCGCTTGGCGTCCAGTTCGGCGGCCACGTCGGCGCCGCCGATCAGGTGGACCGGGCGCCCTTCGGCGAGCAGCGTCTCGTACAGGTCGCGGCGCGGCTCCTGCCCGGTGCACAGGACGATCGTGTCGACCTCCAGGACGGTGCTCTCGCCGTCGACGGTGACGTGCAGTCCGGCGTCGTCGATGCGGTCGTAGCGCACGCCCGGGACCATGGTGACCCCGCGGTGCCTGAGTTCGGTGCGGTGGATCCAGCCGGTGGTCCTGCCGAGGCCCGCGCCGACCTTGGAGGTCTTGCGCTGGAGCAGGTGGACGGTGCGCGGCGGGGCGGGCCGCTCGGGTGCGGCGAGGCCGCCGGGTGCGCGGTAGTCGAGGTCGACGCCCCACTGGCGGAAGTACGTCTCGGGGTCCTCGTGCGCCTTGTCGCCGCCGTCGGTGAGGAACTCGGCGACGTCGAAGCCGATGCCGCCCGCGCCGAGGATGGCGACCCGGTCGCCGACCGGGGCCCCGTCGCGGAGCACGTCGAGGTATCCGAGCACGCTCGGGTGGTCCACCCCGGGGATGTCGGGGACGCGCGGGGTGACGCCGGTGGCGACCACGATCTCGTCGTGCCCGGACACGTCGTCGGCGGTGACGCGGGTGTCCAGCCGTATGTCGACGGCCAGTTCGGCGAGCCGGGTGCGGAAGTAGCGCAGGGTCTCGTCGAACTCCTGCTTGCCGGGGACCTTCCGGGCGACGTTGAGCTGGCCGCCGATCTCGCTCGCGGCGTCGAACAGGGTGACGTCGTGGCCGCGTTCGGCGGCGCTGACCGCGCAGGCGAGACCGGCCGGGCCGGCGCCGACGACGGCGACGCGCTTGCGGCGGCGGGTCGGGGAGAGGACCAGTTCGGTCTCGTGGCAGGCGCGCGGGTTGACCAGGCAGGAGGTGATCTGCCCGCTGAAGGTGTGGTCGAGGCAGGCCTGGTTGCAGCCGATGCAGGTGTTGATCGCCTCGGGCCGGCCGTCCGCGGCCTTGGCGACGAAGTCGGGGTCGGCGAGCATCGGGCGGGCCAGCGACACCATGTCCGCGGTGCCTTCGGCGAGCAACTGCTCGGCCAGTTCAGGGGTGTTGATGCGGTTGGTGGTGACGAGCGGGACGGACACCTCGCCCATGAGCCGCTTGGTCACCCAGGTGTAGGCGCCGCGCGGCACCGAGGTGGCGATGGTGGGGATGCGGGCCTCGTGCCAGCCGATGCCCGTGTTGATGATGGTCGCGCCGGCCTCCTCGACGGCCCTGGCGAGGGTGATCACCTCGTCCAGGGTGGAGCCGCCGGGCACCAGGTCCAGCATGGAGAGCCGGTAGATGACGATGAAGTTCTCGCCGACCGCCTCGCGCACCCGGCGGACGATCTCCACGGGGAAGCGCATCCGGTTCTCGTAGGAGCCGCCCCAGCGGTCGGTGCGGTGGTTGGTCTGCCGGGCGATGAACTCGTTGATCAGATAGCCCTCGGAGCCCATGATCTCGACGCCGTCGTAGCCGGCCTGCCGGGCGAGGCGGGCGGCGCGCGCGTAGTCGTCGACGGTGCGCTCGACCTCGGCGTCGGTGAGCTCCCGGGGCGGGAAGGGGCTGATCGGCGCCTGGAGGGGGCTCGGGGCGACCAGGTCGCGGTGGTAGGCGTACCGCCCGAAGTGGAGGATCTGCAGGGCGATCCGGCCGCCCGCGCCGTGGACGGCGTCGGTGACGACCCGGTGCTGCTCCGCCTCGGCCTCGGTGGTGATCCTGGCGCCGCCCTCGTAGGGCCGGCCCTCGTCGTTGGGGGCGATGCCGCCGGTGACGATGAGGCCCACTCCCCCGCGGGCACGGGCGGCGTAGAACTCGGCCATGCGGGCGAAGCCGCCCTCGGCCTCCTCCAGGCCGACGTGCATCGAGCCCATGAGCACCCGGTTGGGCAGCGTGGTGAAGCCCAGGTCGAGGGGGGTCAACAGGTGGGGGTAACGGCTCATCGGGCCCTCCGTGCGCGGTGTGGTGCCTGTAGTTGTAAGGCACGCGCACCGCCTTATGCAACTAGTTGCATAAAGGTGACGGAGGGCACAGCGGCCGAGGAGGCCTCACCGGCTTTCGAGACGGACGTGCAGTTCCCGCTCCTGGTCGCCCGAGACCGTGGTCAGATCGTGCACGGTGAACAGCGAGTCCAGCGTGGTGCGGAACCGGTCGATCGCCCAGTAGCCGCCGTGCACATCGGCGTCGACCGACGAGGCCAGCCGCGCCGGGCGGGCGCCCTCGTGCGCGTCGGCGACGTCGAACGTGCCGAGCCACACCGTGGGCCGGGTCTCGTGGAACTCCTCGGGTACGTCGTCCGAGCACCGGTCGGACGCGAAACACGCGCACAGCGTGTCGAACACGACCCGGGCGTCGTCCTTGCTGCATCCGCTGATCTCGACCGAGACGGACTCCGGATGCGGTTGCCGGCTTCCCATCGTGATCGCTCCTCTCGTGGCCACGCGCCGCCCCCGCCCCTCACTCAGCAAAGCACCACATTCCGGGGAGCACTACCCGCGCGCCGCCGCCGCGTGACCGATTCCCCCGGCGTCCGGCGCGTTGGTGGGAGAAGCTGGAAACGAACGGCAGGAGCGGCGGAAAATCGCCCCCGCGCGCGGTAGAACAAGGGGTGGCGGCACGGTGACGGCGTGCCGTGGAATCGGCGAAGGCGGGGCGTGGGATGAGTGCAGCGGGGTCACCCCCGGCCGGCGGTGACGGACCGGTGCCCGGGCCGGTGCGTCCCAGCGGCCTGCTCGACGTGCTGCGCGTCGCCTCGGTGGTCCTGGACACCGAGGGACGCATCATGCTGTGGAGCCCGCAGGCCGAGGAGCTGTTCGGCTACGGCGCGCGGGAGGCACTGGGCCAGTACGCCGCGCGGATCATGGTGCACGAGGAACATCTGGACCTCGTGGTGAAGCTGTTCGCCGATGTCATGCGCACCGGTGTGAGCTGGGCCGGCGCCTTCCCCATCCGGCGCAAGGACGGCGGCACCCGGCTGGTGGAGTTCCGCAACATGCGGCTGCTGGACGAACGCGGGGACGTGTACGCCCTCGGTCTGGCGGTGGACCAGTCGACCGTGCGCCGGCTGGAGCAGGACGTGGCCCTGTCCACCCGGATCGTCGCCCAGTCCCCCATCGGCCTGGCCGTGCTGGACTCCGGTCTGCGGTACGTGTCGGTGAACCCGGCGCTGGAGCAGATCAACGGCATCCCGGCCGAGCAGCACCTGGGCCGCACGATCCGGGAGGTGACGCCGCTGCTGGACGCCGCGACGATCGAGAACGCCGCGCGGGGTGTCCTGGAGACCGGCCGGCCCTCCGTCGACCTGTCCACCACCGGCCGTACGCCGGCCGATCCGGACGAGGACCACGCCTGGTCGGTCTCGCTCTACCGGCTGGAGAACGCGCTCGGGACGGTGCTGGGGGTGGCCGTGTCGCTGGTGGACATCACCGAGCAGTACCGGGCGAACGCCGAGGCCGAGAGCGCCCGGCGGCGGCTCGCCGTGATCGCCGACGCCTCCGCCCGGATCGGCACCACCCTGGACCTCGACCGCACGGCCGGCGAACTCGCCGACGTGGCCGTCCCCGAACTGGCGGACGCCGCGGCGGTGGACCTGCTGGACGCGGTGGTACGGGGCCGGCGCAGCACCCTCGGACCCGCCGAGCCGGCGCTGATCCGGGCGCTGGCGGTGCGGTCGGTGGACACGGCCGACGTGCCGGCGGCGGCCGACCCGCCGGGCGAGGTGACCCGCTACGCGCCGGACCGGCTGATCACCGAGTGCGTACGCACCGGGCTGCCCGTGATGGTGCCGCAGGTGAAGGACGAGGACCTCGCGCGGATCGCCCGCTCCCCGGAGGCCGCCGAGCTGCTGGCACGGGCGGGCGTCCACTCGTACCTGGCCGTGCCGCTGATCGCGCGCGGGGAGGTGCTCGGCGCGCTCGACCTCACCCGCACGCGCACCCCGCGCCCGTTCGACGAGGACGATCTGCTGCTCGCGCGGGAGCTGGCGTCCCGCGCGGCCGTGCAGATCGACAACGCCCGCTGGTACCAGAACGCCCGCGACACCGCCCTGACCCTGCAGCGCAGTCTGCTGCCGAGCCATCCGCCCGTGACGGGCGGACTCGAGGTCGCCTCCCGCTACCAGCCGGCCGGCGCCACCAGCGAGGTGGGCGGGGACTGGTTCGACGTGATCCCGCTGGAGGACGACAGGACGGCGCTCGTCGTGGGCGACGTGATGGGCAGCGGCATCCCCGCGGCGGCCACCATGGGCCGGCTCCGCACGGCGACCCACACCCTGGCCTCCCTCGGCCTGGACCCGGCCGTGCTGCTGGAACACCTGGACCGGATCACCGGCGGACTGGACCAGGCGATCGCCACCTGTGTGTACGCCGTCCACGATCCGCGCGAGCGGCGGTGCACCCTCGCCAACGCGGGGCATCTGCCGCCGGTCAGGCTCCGGGCCGGCCGCGCGCCCGAGCTGCTCGACCTGCCGACCGGGGTGCCCCTGGGCGTGGGCGGGGTCGCGTTCTCCACGACCACCGTCGATCTGGAGCCGGGCGACCGGCTGGTGTTCTACACCGACGGACTCGTCGAGACCCGCCGGGACCCGCTGGACGAGCGGCTCGACCGGCTGCTGGCCCTGCTGGACCGGCCCGGCGACTGTCTGGAGGAGGTCTGCGACCTGCTCCTGCGCACGCTGCACGAGCCGGACAACTTCGACGACGTGGCCCTGCTGATCGCCCGCGCGACGGCCACCGGCGACTGAGCCCGGCCAAGGGCCGGTCCGGTCCCCGTCGTCCGCCCGCGGGACGGGCACGGCGGCGGTCGGCGCGTGCCCTCGGTGTGCGGCGTCGCACTCATGTGGCGGAGCCACCTGTCCCGCGGCGCCGTGCGGCGATGGGGGGCACCCTCTCTGGGGGAGCGTGCCGGGCGTCGGGGCGTGGCGGGAACTCCGGGCGGGCCCTCAGGTCCTGACTCCGGTCACGACATGGGCGCAGCGCTCCTCGCAGACGGCCAGGCGGGTGCGCAGTCCGGCACCGGTGAAGGCCTCGACGGCCGCGGGGGCCTGCCGGCTGCTGGTCTCCACCAGGAGCCGGCCGCCCGGCGCGAGCCATCCGGGCGCCCCGTCGGCGACCCGCCGCAGTACGTCCAGGCCGTCGGGGCCGCCGTCCAGGGCGACGCGCGGCTCGTGGTCGCGGGCCTCGGCCGGCAGCAGCCCGATGTCGCCGCTCGGCACGTACGGCACGTTCGCGGCCAGGACGTCGACACGGCCCCGCAGCCCGACCGGGAGCGCGTCGAAGAGATCGCCCCCGTGG
This sequence comes from Streptomyces sp. NPDC030893, assembly GCF_055571535.1. NCBI lineage: Bacteria > Bacillati > Actinomycetota > Actinomycetes > Kitasatosporales > Streptomycetaceae > Streptomyces > Streptomyces sp. NPDC030893. The sequence goes on from NZ_JBVIFC010000012.1 coordinate 142,303, forward strand.
ACCCACCCGCCGAGGACGGCGACATTGCGGCGGGCACAGCGCACGGCGGCCGGGTCGATGTCGGCGGCGTGCAGTTCGACCGCGCCGAGCCCGGCCGCCAGGGCCGCCCCGACGGCTCCCGAGCCACAGCACAGGTCCACGACGACGGCCGCTGCGGGGGCCTGCGCGAGCGCCTGTTCGACGAGGAACTCGGTGCGTCTGCGGGGCACGAAGACCCCCGGTTCCACGATGACGCGCCGGCCGTGGAACTCCGCCCAGCCGACGACGATCTCGAGGGGCAGTCCGGCTGTCCGGCGCTCGACCATCGGGGCGATGTCACCCGGGTCCGGCGCGGCGGCGATGATCAGTTCGGCCTCGTCCTCGGCGAAGACGCACCCGGCGGCGCGGAGTGCGGCCGCGACGGAGTCCCGGGACGGCGGACCGGGCAGGGGCGCGGGAAGAGGCGCGGAGGGGGTGTACGGCGTGTACGGCGAGTGCGGCGTGTGAGGCAAGAGCCTGGGGCCTTTCGGGAGCCGAAGGGCGCTCCCGCGGTCACCTGCTGCCGGTGGACCGCGTCGCTCCGAGGAGGGAGCACCCGAGCTGACGAGCGGTGATGGGTCCCACCTCCTTCGGCCTCCCGGCCGGGTCGGTCCGCGGCCGGACGGCCACAGTACCCGACGATCTCCACGGCCGTACCGTGCGTCCGGGAGGCACGGGCGGCACGGGGGGCACGGTCACCGCGTACCGTTGAACGCGGAAACACTTGAGCACCAGTCGCAACGGAAATCACCGATCACGTGAACATCACCCGAGGCTTCACCGGCCGCCCGCGCGTGGACAATCCCGGGCTGCCGCCCGGTCAGTACGACGCGGGCGACGAATGGCCCGTCCTGTCCGCCGAGGTCACCCCCGACCTCGCGCCGGCCGACTGGACCTTCCGGATCGACGGTCTGGTGGCGGAGCCCCACACCTGGGACTGGGAACAGGCACACGCGCTGCCCGCCTCGGCGTACGAGGGCGACATCCACTGTGTGACCGGGTGGTCGAAGTTCGGGGTGCGGTTCGGCGGTGTCTCGCTGGACGCGTTCCTGGACATGGTCCGGCCCCATGGGTCGGCCACACATGTGGTCGCGTACGCGCACACCGGCTACACCACGAGTCTGCCCCTCGCCGATGTGACCGGCGGCCGGGCCTGGATCGCCTGGGACCACGGCGGGCGGCCGCTCCCCGCCGAGCACGGCGGTCCGGCGCGGCTGGTGGTGCCGCATCTGTACTTCTGGAAGAGCGTCAAGTGGGTCGCGGGGCTGCGGCTCCTCGACCACGAGGAACCGGGGTTCTGGGAGGGCAACGGATACCACCCGCGCGGGAACCCCTGGAAGGAACAGCGGTACTCCGGTGACTGAGCAGATGTTCGCCCCGCCGACGCGGTTCGCCGTGCCCGGGCGGATCGGTGTGAGCCGGCGGTCCGCCTCCGTGTGGCGGACGGCCACACTGACCGGGATCCGCCGTGAGACCCCGCGCGTGTCCACGTTCCGGCTCGCCGTGCCCGGCTGGCCGGGGCATGTCCCCGGGCAGCATCTGATGCTGCGGCTGACCGCCGAGGACGGCTACGTGGCCCAGCGCCACTACTCGATCGCGTCCGCGCCGGACGACTCCGGGCACATCGAGCTGACACTGGACCATGTGGAGGGCGGCGAGGTCTCGGGCTGGTTCCACACGGTGGCCCGTCCCGGCGACCGGATCGAGGTGCGCGGCCCGCTCAGCGGCTTCTTCGCGTGGCCCGGTGACCGGCCCGCGCTGCTGGTGGGCGCGGGCTCCGGCGTCGTCCCGCTGATGTCGATGGTGCGGCACCACAGGGCGCGGGACATGAGGCTGCCGCTCCGGCTGCTGGTGTCGGCGCGGGGCCCCGAGGAGCTGATCTACGCGCGCGAGTTCGGTGCGGAGACCACACCGGTGTTCACGCGGAGCGCTCCGGAGGGTGTGGCGGTCGGACGTATGACGGCGGCACATGTGGCGCCCTTCATGGCGAAGCAGCCTCCCGGCGGGTGGGAGGCCTATGTGTGCGGCTCCAACTCCTTTGCCGAGCACGCCTCGCGGCTGCTGGTGGCGGCCGGTCAGCCCGTGGAGCGCATCCGGATCGAGCGCTTCGGCTGAACGGCCGGTGGCGGGTCCCGCCCCGGGGCGTGGGGCGGGACGGGCGCCCGTTTCGCGCGGGCGCGGCCGGGCACCCGGCCCCGGCTGTCCGCGTGTGCCGCGCGCCGCGGAGGGGTGCCGGGGCCGGCGCGCAGCACGGCTGTCCACGCTCCCTGCCCGCGGTGACGGCAGGGGGGTCGAGATGCGAACGCGAGTGCTGCGCCGGCGGCGGCGCAGTGCCCTGTGCCGCCGGTCGGACGTCGTCGAGGAGCGTACGGCGGCGGCCGTCACCGTGCTGCCGTGCCTGGCGGCTCCGCTGATGGGGGTGCCGGCGGCCTGGTGGGCGCACGGCGGCGCCCGGGCGGCGGCGCTGGAGCAGCGGGCCGAACGCCACCGTGTGCGCCGAGGTCGTGGAGCGTCCCACGGGCGAACGGCCCGCTGCCGGCTCGGGCACGCGGCAGGTCTTCCGGGCGCCCGTGCGCTGGACGGAGCCGGGTGCGCGGTCGCGCTCCGCCGTCGCGCGGGTCCCGGCGAACGCGCGTCCCGGTGACGTGGTGCACGTGTGGTTCGACTCCCGGGGACACGATGTGCCGCCCCCGGTCGACGACGCCTCGGTCCTGCGGTACAGCATCGGCATGGGAACCGCTGCGGCGGGCGGTACGGCGGCGGTCGTGCTGCTCGCTCATCGCGCGGTGCGCCGGGCGGCGATGCGGCGGCGGCCGGCGGAGTGGGACCGGGCGTGGGCGCGCACGGAGCCGCGGTGGACGCGGCGCGGGGCCTGAAGGAGTGATCGGGAACCCTGCGCCGGCCGAGGCAGTCGGGAAATCGCTTTCTGCGCTGTTCACCTGGGGTTATTCCCTAAAGGCCTGGCGGCCTTCCGGGTGATCCGCGTACCGTGTCATCGCTTCGCACGGTCTCTCCACGAAGGCGGTCCCCGATGGCCCTGTTCGACCTCCCCCTCGACGAACTGCGCGAGTACCGCAGCGCGTCCGCGGCGCCCGAGGACTTCGACGCGTTCTGGTCCAGGACGCTCGACGAGGCGCGCGAGCACGAACTGGACGCGCGTTTCGAGCCGGTCGACACGGGACTGTCCACCGTGCGGGTGTTCGACGTGACGTTCGCCGGGTTCGGCGGTCATCCGGTCAAGGGCTGGCTGACACTGCCCGCCGGCACGGACGCCCCGCTGCCGCTGGTGGTGGAGTTCATCGGGTACGGGGGCGGCCGCGGACTGCCCCACGAGCACCTGCTGTGGGCGTCCACGGGCCGGGCCCACTTCGTGATGGACACCCGGGGGCAGGGCAGCGCCTGGGGCGCCGGCGGCGGTACGCCGGACCCGGTGGGCGGCGCCCCGGCCTACCCCGGGTTCATGACCCGCGGCATCGACGCACCCGCGAACTACTACTACCGCCGGGTGTTCACCGACGCCGTACGCGCCGTGGAGGCGGCGCGGTCGCATCCGCTGACCGACGCCGGCCGTACCGTGGCGGTCGGCGCCAGCCAGGGCGGGGGCATCACCCTCGCGGTGGGCGGTCTGGTGCCGGACCTGGCGGGCGTCGCGCCGGACGTGCCGTTCCTGTGCGACTTCCCGCGCGCCACGACGCTCACCGACCGGCACCCCTACCGGGAGATCGGCCTCTATCTGAAGACGCACCGCGGCCGCTTCGACGACGTCCTGCACACCCTGTCCTACTTCGACGCCGTGCACTTCGCCGCCCGCGGCCGCGCCCCCGCGCTCTTCTCGGCGGCCCTGGAGGACCAGACCTGCCCGCCCTCGACGGTGTTCGCGGCGTTCAACGCCTGGAGGCACGAGGACAAGACCATGGAGGTGTACGACTTCAACGACCACGAGGGCGGCGGGCCGTTCCACGAGGCGGCCAAGCTGCGCTGGATGAAGTCGTACATCTGACGGACCGCACGGTTCCGGCCGAACTGCCGGACAGCCCTTCCCTGATGGTGTAGACCAATGTTAGAAGTGGTGGCCCAACGAGCCCGCGCGGCTACGGAACGTCACCAACAGGAGGCGCGGCATGGCCCGCACCACCCCGCACGACCACCCGCCCACCGAGGGGGAGCCCCGCTACCGCAGGATCGCCACGCAATTGCTCGGCGAGTTGCACGACGGAACCATTCCACCCGGTGAACGCCTGCCCGGCGAACGGCAGTTGGCCGAGCACTTCCAGGTCAGCAGGGAGACCGTACGACAGGCGCTGCAGTTGCTGCGCCGGGAGGGGCTGGTCGCCACCGACCGGCGGGGCAGTCATGCCGCGCTGCCCGGCCTGCCGGTGGAGACACCGGCCTCCTCGGGCTTCCCCCTCGGCTCCGGGAGCGCCGGCCACGGCACGGTGACCCGGGCCAGTGTCACCTGGGAGGTCCCGCCGCCCGGACACGCCGAGGCTCTGGGAGTGGCGCCCGCCCGGCCGACGCTGATGCACCGCTACTGGTCGGCGTCGGCCGACGGACGGGAACTGCGTACGGCGGTGACATCGTTTTCCGCCGTGGCGCTCACGGAGGTCGAGGAGCTGTCCCGCTACCGCGACCGCGCCGACGGCACCGGAGCCGCGGAGCTGCGGCGGGCCTACGACTGGATGCGCCGGGCGGGCCTGTCCCTGCATCACCGGGACACCATCACGCGGATCGCCGGGACGCCGTCGGTCCGGGTCACTCGCCGCGTGCACGACCAGCACGCGCGCCCGCTGGAGATCACCGAACTGGTCATGGACGCCCAGGAGGACGTCCTGGTGTACGAATTCACGGTACCGGCGGCGGTCTGACCCCGGTCACGGGTGCAGCGGGGTGCGGGGCGCCGTGGACGGGAGCGACGTCCGTGCGCCGGCGGGTTCACCGCCCGCCCTCGTGGCGGCCACCAGCCGCACCTTGGGACTCCCGTCCGCCCGCCGGCCGAACTCGGGCAGGGGCCAGAACTCCACCCGGAAGCCGGCCCACGTCAGCTCCCGCCACATCTCTCCGAAGCGGAATCCCCGGTAGTACATGACGAACGGCGGCCGCCACAGCGCGTTGCGCACCCGCATCCCCGCGTCGAACCCCAGCAGCAGCGCGTACGTGAACGAGCCCGGCCGTGGCGGCGCGACCACGGGAAACACGAAGCGCCCGCCGGGCCGCAGCACGGAGCGGACCTGTCCGAACAGCCCCGGCAGCTCACGCGGCAGGAAGTGCCCGAACGCGCCGAAACTCACGACGAGGTCGAAGTCCGGCCCGAACGGCAGGTCCCGCGCGTCGGCCCGCACCCAGGTGACCGGCGGCCCCGGCGGACGGGTGCGCGCCCGCGCCTCGTCCAGCATGCCCGCGCTGAAGTCCACGCCCGTGACGCTCTGCCCGCACACCTGCCTCAGCACGTCCACGCCCGCACCGGTGCCGCAGCACAGGTCGAGCCCGGTGCCGAACGGCCCTGCCCGCCGCAGCGCCGACACCGTGGCGTCGAGCACCGAATCCGGCGTGCGGAAGGGGGTGTGGTCGAACTTGGGTGCGAGGAGGTCGTAGCCGCGTTCCACGGACGACAGCGCCTGAACGGCGAGTTCACGCAGGCGGGGGCCTTCGGGGCTGAACATCGGATCAGCCTAGAGGAGACCCCCGTCCACAGCGGCCCACGGCGCCACCGCGCCCGTGCCCCCTGCCCGGCGGCCGGACCGCGCGGCGGTGTGCCATCCGGGTGCTCGGGGCCGCTCTCCGGCCGGGGCAGCGCGGTGTTCCGGGTGACCGTTTCTACGTTTGCGGTATGACTATCGGATTTGCTTCACGGGTGGCCGTGCCTGCCTGCGCGCTCTGCACGTCGGGCCTGCTGGTGCTGGCACCGGCCGCGGCCACCACCGGTGCGGGCGTGGATCCCGGGCCGCGGGCGACTCCCGCGGCCGCCTCGCTGCTGTACCGGCCCGGCACGCATGTCCGTCCGCGTCCGGGGGCGCCCGAGGTCCCGGAGCTGTCCGCCCTCTCGTGGCTGATCGCCGACGCCCGCACCGGTGAGGTGCTGGCGGCCCACGACGCGCATCGCAAACTGCCGCCCGCCAGCACCCTCAAGACGCTGTTCGCCCTCACCGTGCTGCCGGCCCTGCCGGCCGGTGTCCGGCACCGGGTCGGCGCCGAGGAGCTGAAGGGCATCGGCCCGGGCAGCAGCCTCGTCGGGGTCGCCGAGGACCGGACGTACCGGGTGGCCGACCTGTGGAACGGGGTCTTCCTCAGCTCCGGCAACGACGCCGTGCGCGTGCTGGCCGCGCTGACCGGCGGCTGGCGGGCCACGGCCGAGCGGATGCAGGCCAAGGCCCGCGCCCTGGGCGCCCGCGACACCCGGGTGAAGTCGCCCGACGGCTACGACGCGCCCGGCCAGGTGTCGTCCGCCTTCGACCTCGCCGTGTTCGGCCGGGCAGGGCTGCGCAACCCCGAGTTCGCCCGGTACTGCGCCCGGCGGGAGGCGCGGTTCCCGGGCCGCGACGGCGGCTCCTACGGGATCGTCAACACCAACCGGCTGCTCACCGGCGCGGACGGCGTCGCACCGTACCGGGGCCTGATCGGGATCAAGAACGGTTACACCAGCCACGCCGGGAACACGCTCGTGGCCGCCGCGCGCCGCGACGGGCGCACCCTCGTGGCGACGGTGATGAACCCCCGTTCGGACGACGGGTTCGCCGTGTACGAGGAGGCGCGCTCGCTCCTGGACTGGGGGTTCGAGGCGGAGGGGCGGGTCGAACCGGTGGGCTCGCTGGACGCCCTGCGGGCCGGGCCGCTGCGGGGGCCGGAGGCGGAGGCCGCGGCGGTGCCGGCCGCCCGGCGGGAGGAGGGGCCCGGGCGGCCGGTCTCCTGGACGATCGCCGCCGCGGCACTGCTGGGCGGGGCGGGGACCGCGCTGTTCCTGCGGCTCCGCTGGGGCCCGGTGCCGACGGGCTGACCGGCGCGGCGCGCGGGTCAGAAGACGGAGAGGCCGGTGAGGGTCGTGAAGCGGTCCAGGGCGGCGACGCCCGACACCGAGTTGCCCCGCTCGTCCAGTCCGGGGCCCCATACGCACAGCGTGCAGCGGCCCGGGACGACGGCGATGATCCCGCCGCCGACCCCGCTCTTGCCGGGCAGGCCGACCCGGTAGGCGAAGTCGCCGGCCGCGTCGTACGTACCGCAGGTCAGCATCACGGCGTTGACCTGTTTGGCCTGGCTGCGGCTGAGCAGCCGGGTGCCGTCGGCGCGGATGCCGTGCCGGGCGAGGAACCCGGTCGCCAGGGCGAGGTCGGCGCAGGACGCGGCGACGGAGCACTGCCGGAAGTACTGGTCGAGCAGGACCGGCACCGGGTTGTCGATGTTGCCGTAGGACGCCATGAAGTGGGCGAGGGCGGCGTTCCGGTCGCCGTGGGCGTCCTCGGAGGCGGCGACCTCCAGGTCGAAGACGAGGTCGGGGTTGCCGCTCTCCGTGCGGAGGAAGGTGAGGAGTTCACCGGCCGCGTCACCGGTACGGGTGTGCAGCCGGTCGGTGACGACGAGGGCGCCCGCGTTGATGAACGGGTTGCGCGGGATGCCGTTCTCGTACTCCAGCTGGACCAGGGAGTTGAAGGGGTTGCCGGAGGGTTCCCGTCCCACGTGCTCCCACAGGGTGTCGCCCTCGCGGGCCAGGTCCAGGGCGAGGGTGAACACCTTGGTGATCGACTGCGCCGAGAAGGGCCGGCGCCAGTCCCCCACCCCGTACACCGTGCCGTCCGGTTCGGCGACGGCCATGCCGAAGCGTCTGGGGTCGCAGGCCGCGAGCGCCGGGATGTAGTCGGCGGGGCGGCCCCGGCCGGGGGTCCGCTCGATCTCCTCGGCGATGCGCTCCAGGACCGGCTGGAAGGACGTCGACGGTGCCATGATCCCCATTGTCCAGGCCGCTTCGGCGCCTCGCCCCCTCCACCCCACGTGTCAGGCGCAGGCCGGTGCCACCACCGGATGCAGTGCCGGCACCGGCCGTATCCCGCCGACCGGCCGCCCGCCGCCGAGCACCTGCTCTCCCGTGAACTCCGCGAGCGGCGACGCGTCCACCCCCGCCAGCGCCAGCGCCGCCGCGGTCACCGGGACGCGCGCCCGGGACGCACCGTCGGCGATCTTCACGGCGACGGCGCGGCCGTCGGGCAGGGCGGCGACCTGCACGCCCTCGAAGCCGTCCTTGCTGAGCAGGCCGGGAACGGCCCGCATCAGCGCGGCCACGTCCCGGCCGGAGCCGGAGGCCATCTCGGCGTGCTCACGCATCGCGTCGGCGACGCGGGCCTCGGGGGTGCCGGGCGCGGCGGTGGTGAGCCGTGCGGCGGCGACGGCCAGACCGTGCAGCGAGACCGCGAACAAGGGCGCGCCGCAGCCGTCGACCGTGACCGTGCCGACGCGCTGCCCGGTGAGGTCCTCGGCGATCTCGGCGATCGCCTGCTGGAGGGGGTGGGCCGGGTCCAGGTAGTCGTCGAGGGACCAGCCGTTCAGCTTGGCCGTGTACAGCATGGCGGCGTGCTTGCCGGAGCAGTTCTGCGCGAGCCGGGACGGCGGGCGGCCCTCGCGCACCCAGGTGTCCCGGACGACCGGGTCGAACGGCAGGTCGGGGACGTTGCGCAGGTCGTCCTCGGTCAGTCCGGCCAGCTCCAGGATGCGCCGGGCGCCGGTCAGGTGGCGTTCCTCGCCGGAGTGGCTGGCCGCGGCGAGCGACAGCAGGCCGCCCTCCAGCGGGAGCCCCGCGCGGACCATGGCCACGGCCTGGACGGGCTTGAGGGCGGAGCGCGGATAGCAGGCCGCCTCGATGTCGCCGAGCCGGAAGCGGACGTCGCCGTCGGCGTCGAGGACGACGACGGAGCCGTAGTGCACGCCCTCGACGACGCCGCCGCGTACCAGGTGGGCGACGGGGGCGTGGAAGGGCTCGCGGACCGGGGGTGCTTCCGCGGGGAGACTGCTGTACATCACACTGCCTGGGGTCGTTCGTGGGCCGGTGCCGAGCGCACGATGTCGGTGAGGGTGGTCTCGACACGGTCGAGATGGTGGGTCATGGCCTCGACGGCGTCCCGCTCCGAGCCGGCGGACAGTGCCTCGAGGATCGCCCGGTGCTCCCGGCCGGACTGCTCGCGCCGGCCGCCGAGTTCGTTGAGGAACGCGGACTGGCGGGCCAGCGCGTCCCTGATCTCCTCGATGACCCGGCGGAACACCGGGTTCTGGGCGGCCTCGGCGACGGCGAGATGGAACAGGGTGTCCATGGCCGCCCACGCGGTGGTGTCCGTCTCCCGTTCCATCCGGTCCAGGAGATGCGCCAGACGGTCCAGGTTCTCCGGGGTGCGGCGCCGGGCGGCGTACCCCGCGACGGGAATCTCGACGTGCCGGCGGACCTCCATCAGGTCGCCGGCCGCGTAGTCGCCGAAGGTGGGGTCCCCCACGGCGTCGGCCACCACGAAGGTGCCCCGGCCGGTCCTGGAGACCGTCAGGCCCATCGTCTGCAGGGCCCGCAGGGACTCGCGCAGCACGGGCCGGGACACCTCGAGGGTGCGGCACAGCTCCGCCTCGGAGGGCAGCTTGTCGCCGATCGCGTACTCGCCGCGTTCTATGGCGCCGCGCAGGTGGGAGAGCACCGCTTCCATCGCGCTGACGCGCCGCGGGCCCGCACCACCTGTCTGGCTGTCTGACAGGTTCACGAGCCGATCGTGAGGGCGGAGCGCGCGCGCTGTCAAGGCGGAGCGGGTCCCGACGCGGGGCGCGGGGTCAGGACCACACCGCGTCGGCCAGGGCCGCGCCCGCGAAGACCGCGAGCAGCCCGGCCGCCACGGTGGCGACGACGTTCAGGGCCGCCCGGCCGCGGGCACCGGTCCGGGCCAGCCGGAGGGTCTCGTAGGAGAAGGTGGAGTAGGTGGTCAGGGCGCCGCAGAGGCCGGTCCCGAGGAACAGCCGGAGCTCCGAGCCGGCGGCGCCCGCGGCGGCCGCCCCGGTGAGGAGGCCGAGGACCAGGGAACCGGTGACGTTGACGGTGAAGGTCCCCCAGGGGAACGGCGAGTCGTGCCGGGCCTGCACCGCGCGGTCGGTGAGATGACGCAGCGGGGCGCCGACCATGGCGCCCAGCACCACGTACAGCCAGTTCACGGTGCGGACCCCGCCGGGCGCAGGACGGTGCCGGTCGGCCGGGTCATGGGTGCGTCCCGACGAGAACCCGGCGCGTCGCCGCGGTGGCCGCCCACACGGCGGCGAGGGCCGCGGCCGGGGTCACCGCGAGACAGGCCAGGCCCACGCCCGGGTGGCCGCCGGTCAGCAGGTCGCGGACGTCCAGGGCGTAGGCGGAGAAGGTGGTGAAGCCGCCGAGGACACCGGTGCCGAGGAAGGGACGGGCGAGGGGGTGGGCGGTGCGGACCTCGGTGAGGATCACCATGAGGACGCCGATGGCGGCGCAGCCGGCGGCGTTGACCGCGAGGACCGTCCAGGGGAACGCGCCCGCCGGCGTCGGCCGCCAGAGGGAAGCGGCGTAACGGGCCGTGGCTCCGGCCGCCCCGCCGAGGGCGACCGCGGCGAGGACGGGCGCCTGGGCACGGATGCCGGGCCGGGCCCGAGGGCCATCGGTTTCCGGGGCTGTCACCGTCGTACGTCTCCCACTCGCTCGGGATCAGCGTAACGGCCGGCCGGCGCCGTGGAACACGCGGCCGGGTGCGCTACCAGCCCTTGCCGAAGAGCTGCGCCACCTCGGCGATCCGCACCTCGTCGCGCCGGTAGCGCGGCGGGTCGGCGGAGGTGCGCAGCAGGCCGAGGGCCGTGAGCAGCCGGAGATGGCTCAGGGCGACCGGGTGGGGCACGCCGAGCCCGGCGGCGATGTCGTCCGCGGTGAGACCGCGCTCGGCGACTGCGGGTTCGCTGAGCCACGCCAGGATGCGCAGCCGTGTCCCGTCGGCGGGAGTCCTCAGCATCTCGTACACCTCCGCGCCGGGCTTCCGCACGCCGGCGCGCTACCACTGTGCCGCGCCCGGGGCCTTCGTGTCTCGGACTGCCGACACCTTGCCACGAGCCCAACGCCCCTGCGAAACAAGGACGTTCACCATCACGACCGACCCCGGGGCGCGGGTGTCACCTGTGACGGAACCAGCCCGCGGCGGCTTCGACGACCCACCCGCTGCCGGCCGCGGCCTGCCGGGCCGGCCCGGTGGGGATCACGGGCGGGCCAGCAGGGTGCGTACTCCCTCCGAGGTGAGGGTGAGACGGTGGTCGGAGCTGCCGTCGATGGTCAGGGAGAGGTCGTCGGCCGGCCACTGGGCGGCCAGCGCGCCGAGCGGGACCAGGCGGTAGCGGGAGACGAACGGCAGCAGCCCCGCCATCTCCAGCTCGGAGGTGAACACGGGCACCACCTGGTCGCCGCCCGGCTGCTCCAGCACGGGCAGTGCCACGGCGCCCGGGTCGGCGGCCTCCTCGTCGCCCGCGTCGTCGGGCACCGGGATCAGTACGTGGCTGTTGGCGAGGGCGTCCAGCGCGGCCGCGTTCTCGGCGTTCTCGGGGCTCTCGGACAGGGTGTCCAGGGCCCGCTGGGCGGGCGTGGGGGCGTTGTTCTCGTGCGCGGGTGTCTCCATGACGGCTTCCCCTGGTAGCGGCGGTCGAGCGGCCCGCCCGGGACAAGATCCGGCCCGGGCACGGTGCTGCACGCGTACCCGCTCGAATGTCGCGCAACCCTGCGAATTCCGGTGCCGTGACGGCCCGCGGAGACCCCCTCGGGACCGCCCTGCCAGCACGGCTATCATATGAGCACCCTCTAGCTCGAAAGATGATCCTGTGACTGTCAACGAAGACTCGTTCACGAATTGGAAGCACCGCGAGGAGATCGCGGAGTCGATGATCCCGATCATCGGGAAGCTGCACCGCGAGCGGGACGTGACCGTCCTGCTGCACAGCCGCTCCTTGGTGAACAAGTCGGTGGTCAGCATCCTCAAGACCCACCGCTTCGCCCGGCAGATCGCCGGCGAGGAGCTGTCGGTCACCGAGACGCTGCCCTTCCTGCGGGCGCTCACCACGCTCGACCTCGGCCCGTCCCAGATCGACATCGGCCTGCTCGCCGAGGCCTACCGGGCCGACGACCGGGGTCAGTCGGTGGAGGAGTTCACCGCGGAGGCCGTCGCCGGGGCGACCGGCGCCAACAAGATCGACCGCCGCGAGCCGCGTGACGTCGTCCTCTACGGCTTCGGCCGCATCGGCCGTCTGCTGGCCCGGCTGCTCATCGAGAAGTCGGGCTCCGGCAACGGGCTGCGGCTGCGCGCGATCGTGGTCCGCCGGGGCGGCGAGCAGGACATCGTCAAGCGGGCCTCGCTGCTGCGCCGGGACTCCGTGCACGGCCAGTTCCAGGGCACCATCACCGTCGACGAGGCGAACAGCACGATCGTCGCCAACGGCAACACCGTGAAGGTGATCTACGCGAACGACCCGACGGAGATCGACTACACGGCGTACGGCATCAAGAACGCCATCCTGATCGACAACACCGGCAAGTGGCGCGACCGCGAGGGGCTCTCGCTGCACCTGCGCCCCGGTGTCGACAAGGTGGTGCTGACCGCGCCCGGCAAGGGCGACGTGCCCAACGTCGTGCACGGCGTCAACCACGACACCCTCAAGCCGGACGAGCGGATCCTGTCCTGCGCGTCCTGCACCACCAACGCGATCGTGCCGCCGCTGAAGGCGATGGCGGACGAGTACGGGGTGCTGCGCGGGCACGTGGAGACGGTCCACTCGTTCACCAACGACCAGAACCTGCTGGACAATTACCACAAGTCGGAGCGCCGCGGCCGTTCGGCGCCGCTGAACATGGTGATCACCGAGACGGGTGCCGCCTCGGCCGTCGCCAAGGCGCTGCCCGACCTAGACGCGACCATCACCGGCAGCTCGATCCGGGTCCCCGTACCGGATGTGTCGATCGCGATCCTCAACCTCCAGCTGGGCCGCGCGACCGACCGCCAGGAGGTCCTCGACCACCTGCGCAACGTGTCGCTGACCTCGCCGCTGAAGCGCCAGATCGACTTCATCAGCGCGCCGGACGCGGTCTCCAGCGACTTCATCGGCTCGCGGCACGCCTCGATCGTCGACGCCGGAGCGCTGAAGGTCGAGGGCGACAACGCCATCCTGTACCTCTGGTACGACAACGAGTTCGGCTACTCCTGCCAGGTCGTCCGGGTCGTCCAGTACGTCTCGGGCGTGGAGTACCCGACGTATCCGGCCCCGAAGGCCTGATCCGGGAGCGCGCACAGCCGCCGCACGGGCGCAACGACGGGGCGGGGCCGACGAGATGTCCGGCCCCGCCCCGGTCTGCCCGCCTGACCGGCGGTAAGGGCCAGATCGATAACGATCGCCCCGTACGGGTTGCCGGGGCACCCGGAGTTCCTAGTCTTCGGGCATGTCCCTCTTCAGTGGTCGCACCAGCAGACGCCCTCGTATCGCATTGGCCCTCGACGACGCCGAACTCGCCCGCGTATTGGGGAAGTTGAGCAAGCGGGGCGGGAGCGCGAAGTCGGCCGACGTGACGCTCGTCGCCTCTTTGCTGGAGCAGACCGGTGACGACTGGGACCGCCGCGGCCACCGGATGTCCGTACTGGCGGAGGCGGCGGTCGACACCGGGGTGGCGGCCGCCTGGCTGGGCCGGGAGCCGGACAGCGCCGACGCGCTGGTGTTCCACGCCAGGTCCGGGCTGGCGCGCGGGCTGCGGGACGGGCACCTGGAGGACGCCGGGGAGTTGGTCTCCCAGTGCCGCCGGGCCTCGGAACTCAACCCGGACGACCCGCTGCCGTGGGTGGTGCTGCTGGGCGTGTCACGCATCGAGCGGTACGCCAGGAACGACGTCAACGCCGTCTGGCGGGAGGCCACGGGACGCGACCGCTGGCACCGTGAGGCGTATCTGCAGATGCTCGCGTACCTGTCGCCGGAGGGAGGCGGTTCCAGCGCGTCCGTACTCGACTTCGTCGACGCGGTACGTACCCGCATCCCGGCCAACGCGCCCTGCGCGGCGGTGGAGTTGACCGCGGCCGTCCGCCAGTACCAGGGACTGCTGGCGCAGGGCGGCGTACGGGCGATGACGGCCGGTCAGCTGTGGGAGGGCGGGCAGATCGCGGCGGCGCTGGAGCAGGCGGCCGCGCTCTGGGCGAAGCCGGGGTTCTTCCAGCACGCGGCGGCGGCCGCCGACCTGAACGTGCTGGCGTACGCCTTGTGCGCGGCCGGCCGCGCCGCCGACGCGCACCCCGTCTTCCAGGCGCTCCAGGGCATGGTCACACCCTGGCCCTGGGACGTCGACGGCCCCGCGGTGCAGCGCTACGAACAACATCTGGCCAAGTCGGAGCGGGGCCGGCAGGGCGGCATCGGAGGCCCCTGACCACCGGACCGCGAGGGGTCCCTCCGGGCCTCGCGCCGTCTGTACGGAGCGACCGCCTTCCGGACCCGCCGGACGCCGGACGGGAACGATCCCGGGCCGCCGGACGGGGCTCAGGGACGGAAGACGCGAGCGCCGATCGCCTCCCGCCGGGCCTTCGTCACCCGGGCCCCGTGCCGGCCCCGCACCGCCGGGTGGGGTTCAGGGACGGGAGACGAGAACGCCGATCGCCTCCCGCAGGGTTTTCGCCGGGTCGGTCGAGTGGATCTCGTGGCGCCAGGCGACGAAGCCGTCGGGGCGGATCAGGACCGCGCCGTCCTCGGTGATGCCGTGGGCCCCGGCCCAGTCCGTGCCGGGGGCGGGGGTCAGGTCGGCGGTGGGGCCGTCGCCGAGACCGTACGCGTCGAGCGGTACGGCGAGCCCGGCCGCGACCTCGGCCGCCGCGGTCCTCCAGGGGCTGGTCTCCGCGGCGAGGAGGACCAGTGAGCGCTCGTACAGGTCGAGCGTGGAGATCCGGGTGCCGGCGCGGTCCAGCCACAGGTGGGGGGCGCGGGTGCCGGGCTCGCCGGTCAGCGCGAGCGCGTCGGGGACGACCGGCGCCGCGGGGTCGCCGCCCAGGACCGCGCCGCGCGGATAGCGGTAGCCCAGCGCCACGTTGAGGATGCCGCTCCTGCGGCCCGGTCCCCCGGCCCCCTCGGCCGGCGTGTACCCGGGGTGGCTGTGCTCCACCGAGCGGGACGAGGCGCGGGCGCTGGTCGCCTCCGCGACGGGCCGGCGTTCGGCGTCGTAGGTGTCGAGCAGGGCGGGCCCCGCCCAGCCGTCCAGCACGGCCGCCAGCTTCCAGGCGAGGTTGTGGGCGTCCTGGATGCCGGTGTTGGAGCCGAACGCCCCGGTGGGCGACATCTCGTGGGCGGAGTCGCCGGCCAGGAACACCCTGCCGCCGGCGTACCGTTCGGCGACCCGCTCGGCGGCGTGCCAGGCGGCCCGGCCGGTGATCGTCACGTCCAGGTCCGGTACGCCGACGGCCCGCCGGATGTGGGCCACGCACCGCTCGTCGGTGAACTCCTCGAGTGTTTCGCCGTGTTCGGGGTGCCAGGGGGCGTGGAACACCCAGTGTTCACGGTTGTCGACCGGGAGCAGCGCTCCGTCGGCGTCGGGGCTGGTGAGGTAGCAGACGATGAACCTGCGGTCGCCGACGACACCGGCGAGGTCCCGGGAGGTGAAGGTGACGCTGACGTTGTGGAACAGGTCTCCGGGGCCGTTCTGCCCGATGCCGAGCCGCTCGCGGACGGGGCTGCGCGGGCCGTCCGCGGCGACGAGGTAGTCGGCCCGCACGGTGGTGTGCTCGCCCGTGTCCCGGCTCTTGAGCCGCGCCGTCACCCCGTCGGGGTCCTGCTCGAACGACATCATCTCGGTGCCGTACCGCAGGTCCCCGCCGAGTTCGCGGGCGCTCCCGAGCAGGACCGGTTCGAGGTCGTTCTGGCTGCACAGGCACCAGCCGGCCGGGCTGAACCGGGCGAGCCCGCCACCGGGGTCGATCTCCCGGAACAGCCACTCACCGGCGTCGCCCACCAGGCTCGGCGTCTGCAGGATGCCGTGGTTGTCCGCCAGCACCGACGCCGCCTCGGCGATGCGCCCGTCCACCCCCGCGGTGCGGAACAGCTCCATCGTGCGCACGTTGTTGCCCCGCCCGCGCGGGTGGATCGACGTGCCCGCGTGGCGTTCCACGAGGGTGTGCGGCACGGAGAGCCGGCCCAGGAACAGGGACATGGACAGCCCCACCAGGGAGCCGCCGACGATGAGGACGGGCGTGCGGTGAACCGCCTCGCCGGCCGTGTCCGATCGGTTCATTGAAACGCCTCCAGCGTCGGCCGCACGGGCCTGGGGAACAGGACGCACATTCCATGCCCGGTGCGGACCGGTTCGCGTCCCGGCGGCACCCGGATGGCGCGCGGTTCACCCAGGTGCGCCGTGTCGCTCGCGCGCTCCGGGAGGCGCGCCGACCATCGACACATGGCGACCCCGGCCCATCGGACACGGCGGTCGTTCCTGACCTTCCGTGAAGAGCTTTTCGCCAGAGGCCCCCTGCGAGGGCCTCGCGAAAGAAGAGGAGAGGTACGCCGGATGACCATGTCGGGACGCATATCGCAGTCCGCATTCGACGGGTCCAGGCTGCGGGTGATCCTGCTGCTCGACCTGTACGAAGGAGCCCAGGAGCAGTTCCTCGACGCCTACGAGCACATGCGCAACAAGGTCGCGGCCGTGCCCGGTCACCTCAGTGACCAGCTGTGCCAGTCGATCGAGAACCCCTCGCAGTGGCTCATCACCAGCGAGTGGGAGAGCGCCCCGCCGTTCCTCGCCTGGGTGAACAGCGAGGAGCACGTCGAGACCGTCCGGCCGATGCACAGCTGCGTCCGCGACACCCGGTCGATGCGCTACAGCGTCCTGCGCGAGACCCACCCCGACCGGCCGCTCACCCCCGAGGCCGCCGCCGGGCTCCAGACGGCCGCCCGGGTGGGCGACGGTGTCGCGCGCCACGCCCTCACCTTCACCGTCAAGCCCGGCTCCGAGTCCAAGGTCGCCGAGCACCTGGCCACCTACGAGTCGCCCAGGGCGCAGGTCGACGACACCACGCGGCTGCGCCGCACCTCGCTGTTCATGCACGGCAACCGTGTGGTGCGGGCCGTGGAGGTGGAGGGCGACCTGCTGGCCGCGCTGCGCCACGTCGCCCGGCAGCCGGAGGTGCGGGCGGTCGAGGAGGCCATCAACCCCTATCTGGAGCAGGACCGGGACCTCACCGACCCCGAGTCCGCGCGGCTGTTCTTCACCCGGGCCGCGCTCCCCGCCGTCCACCATGTGACGGCCGGCCGGCCGGAACCGGCCGGACTGCGGCGGCACGCGCTGTACTACCCCGCCGTCGAGGGCCGCGGCACGGACCTGGCCCGGTTCCTCGCCGACCAGGACGAGTCCGCGGCCGGCGACCCCGGCTGCCCGGTGTTCGCGAGCACCGTCTTCCAGCGGGACGACATCGTGGTGCGTCTCGTCGACGTCACCGGCGAACTCGACCTGGACCCGCTCGCCGCCCTCGGCATCAAGGGGCCGGGCAAGGCGGCGGAACTGGAGCGGCTCCTGGACGGCGCCGCGATCGGCGTCGAGGGGTCCCTCGACTCGGAGCGCAACCTCAACCGGCTGCTGGCGCACGCCGACATGCTGCCCGTCACCGACCGCACCTCTGCGGATTCCTGACGGCCGACCGCGGTGACGTCCGCGGCGGCTCCGCCCGGACGTCACCGGCACACCGGAGGTATCAACCATGTCCAAGCAGCATCCACACATCGTGGACCTGAGCGAGACGGAACCCAACCGACGGCGCGGGGGCGACCTCAGGACCCTGCTCACTCCGGCCACCGTGGGTTCCACCAGCGGATTCATGGGGCTGGCCATCATCAAGCCCGGCGAGCGCATCGGCGAGCACTACCACCCGTACTCCGAGGAGTTCGTGTACGTGGTCAGCGGCGCGCTCGAAGTCGACCTGGACGGTGAGCCGTTCGCGCTCCGCGCCGACCAGGGGCTGATGATCCCGATCGACATGCGGCACCGTTTCCGCAACGTCGGCGACCGGGAGGCCCGCATGGTGTTCCACCTGGGCCCGCTCGCCCCGCACCCGAGCCTCGGCCATGTCGACACCGAGGAGACCGAAAGCGCCGTCGCCGGGCCGCAGTTGACGGTCGGCGGGCCCGAGCTCGGCCGGCCGGCCGAGCCGAGCGAGGCCATAAAATGACCCGGCGAGTGGCCGTCACCGGTATAGGTGTGGTCGCTCCCGGCGGCATCGGAGCGACGGCGTTCTGGGATCTGCTGGCAGCCGGCCGCACCGCGACCCGTGGCATCTCCCTGTTCGACCCGGCGGGCCTGCGCTCGCGCATAGCCGCCGAGTGCGACTTCGACCCCTACGCGCACGGCCTGGACGCGGATCTGTGCCAACACGCCGACCGTTACATCCAGTTCGCCGTGGTCGCCGCCGCTGAGGCGGTGCGGGAGTCCGGGTTGGACACCCAGGCCCTGGACCCGTGGCGCACGGCGGTGTCGCTGGGCAGCGCGGTCGGCGGCACCACCCGCCTGGAGAGCGACTACGTGCGGGTCAGCGAGCGCGGGCAGCGGTGGGACGTGGACCACCGGCAGGCCGAGCCGAAGCTGCACCTGGCGTTCTCGCCGAGCACCCTCGCCTCGGTCGTCGCCGAGCGGTTCGGCGCCCGGGGCCCCGTGCAGACCGTCTCCACCGGCTGCACCTCCGGCCTCGACGCGGTCGGCTACGCCTTCCACACCATCACCGAGGGCCGGGCCGACGTCTGCATCGCGGGGGCCTCGGACTCGCCGATCTCACCGATCACGATGGCGTGCTTCGACGCCATCAAGGCGACGTCGCCGAACAACGACGACCCCGAGCACGCCTCCCGGCCCTTCGACGCCCACCGCGACGGCTTCGTGATGGGCGAGGGCGCGGCGGTCCTCGTGCTCGAGGAGTACGAGCACGCCAGGGCCCGGGGGGCGGAGATCCTCTGCGAGATCAGCGGCTACGCCACCTACGGCAACGCCTACCACATGACCGGTCTGACCAGTGAGGGACTGGAGATGGCCCGGGCGATCGACACCACGCTCGACCAGGCCCGTATCGACCCCACGCTGATCGACTACGTCAACGCGCACGGCTCCGGCACCCGGCAGAACGACCGGCACGAGACGGCCGCGGTGAAGCGGTCGCTCGGCGCGCACGCCCATGAGACGCCCATGAGCTCCATCAAGTCGATGGTGGGGCACTCGCTGGGCGCGATCGGCGCGATCGAGGTGGTCGCCTGCGTCCTCGCGCTGCAGCACCAGGTCGTGCCGCCGACGGCGAACTACGAGACCCCCGACCCGGAGTGCGACCTGGACTACGTGCCGCGCACCGCCCGCCCGCGGAAGCTGAACAACGTGCTCTCCGTCGGCAGCGGGTTCGGCGGCTTCCAGTCCGCGGTGCTGCTGACCGGGCCGGGCGGGAGGACACGATGAGCAATCGGCGCCCCGGGCGCGCGGCCGTCACCGGCATCGGTGTGGTCGCGCCCAACGGACTGCGGACCGACGCCTACTGGAAGTCCGTCCGCGAAGGCCTCGGCGTACTGGACCTGATCAGCCGTGAGGGCTGTGACCACCTGCCGCTGCGCGTGGCGGGCGAGGTGCGGTCCTTCGACGCGGCGGCCCTCATCGAGGACCGGTTCCTGGTGCAGACCGACCGGTTCAGCCACTTCGCGATGGCCGCCGCCGCCCTCGCCCTCGACGACGCCGGACTCGGCGGGGAACCCGCCGAGCCGTTCTCCGTCGGGGTGGTCACCGCCGCCGGCTCCGGAGGCGGTGAGTTCGGCCAGCGCGAACTGCAGAAACTGTGGGGCAAGGGCTCCAAGTTCGTCGGCCCGTACCAGTCCATCGCCTGGTTCTACGCGGCGAGCACCGGCCAGATCTCCATCCGCGGCGGCCTCAAGGGGCCGTGCGGGGTGGTGGCGAGCGACGAGGCGGGCGGTCTGGACTCCCTCGCGCACGCCGCCCGGGCGGTGCGGCGCGGCACCGACGTCATGGTCGTGGGGGCGGCGGAGGCGCCGCTGGCCCCGTACTCGATGGTGTGCCAGCTCGGTTACCCGGAGCTGAGCACCCTCGACGACCCCGACCGCGCCTACCGCCCGTTCACCGAGAAGGCGTGCGGTTTCGTGCCCGCCGAGGGCGGCGCCCTGCTCGTCGTCGAGGACGAGGACCGGGCCCGGTCGCGCGGGGTGCCCGTACGGGCCACCGTGGCCGGCCACGCCGCGACGTTCACCGGGGCCTCCCGCTGGGCGGAGTCCCGCGAAGGACTCGCCCGCGCGATCACCGGGGCCCTGGACGAGGCGGGCTGCGCCCCGGAGGAGGTCGACGTCGTGTTCGCCGACGCCATGGGCGTGCCCGAGGCGGACCGCGCGGAGGCGCTGGCGATCGCCGACGCCCTCGGCGCGCACGGCCGGCGGGTGCCGGTGACGGCGCCCAAGACCGGCATCGGCCGCGCCTACTGCGCGGCGCCCGTGCTGGACACGGTGGCGGCGGTGCTCGCCATGGAACACGGTCAGGTGCCGCCCACGCCCAACGTGTTCGACATCTGCCACGACCTCGATCTGGTGATGTCGCACGCCCGTCCCGCCGAGCTGCGCACCGCCCTCGTCCTCAGCAGGGGACTGATGGGCTCCAACGCGGCGCTGGTCGTGCGCCGCGGTGACGATTCCGCCCGGTAGGCCCGGGCGGGGAAGGAGAAGTCACCCATGATCACCACCGAAGTGACCTTCGACGAACTGTCCGCCCTGATGAAGCAGGCGGCCGGCATCACCGTCGACCCCCGGGAGCTCAAGGAGGCCGCGGAGTCCCCGTTCGACTCCTTCGGTCTGGACTCGCTCGGTCTGCTCGGCATCGTCGGCGAGCTGGAGAACCGGTACGGCCAGTCCCTGCCGCCCGACTCGGAGCGCTGCAGGACGCCCCGGGAGTTCCTGAACCTCATCAACAGCACCCTCACGGCTGGAGCCTGAAAGTGGCCGGACACACCGAGAACAGCATCACCATCGACGCTCCCCTGGACCTCGTGTGGGAGATGACCAACGACCTGGAGAACTGGCCGCGGCTGTTCAGCGAGTACGCGTCCGTGGACGTCCTCTCCCGGCAGGGCGACACGACGACGTTCCGGCTGACCATGCACCCGGACGAGAACGGCACGGTGTGGAGCTGGGTGTCGGAGCGCACCCCGGACCGCGAGAAGCGCCTCGTGCGCGCCCGCCGGGTCGAGACGGGACCGTTCGCCCACATGGACATCCTGTGGGAGTACGCGGAGCTGCCCGGCGGGGTCCGGATGCGCTGGACGCAGGACTTCGCGATGAAGCCCGACGCCCCGGTCGACGACGACTGGATGACGGACAACATCAACCGCAACTCCCGTACGCAGATGGCCCTCATCCGGGACCGGATCGAGCAGGTCGCCCGCGACAGCGAGAGCGCGTCCGTCGCGTCCTCGCGCTGAGCGCCGGCCCACGAGGGACCGGCGGACCCGGCACGACACGGAAGGACAGGGAAGGACACCCCATGCACCACGCCCTCATCGTCGCCCGGATGAAGCCCGGTTCGGCGCCGGACATCGCCGACGTGTTCGCCGCCTCCGACCGGGGTGAACTCCCCCACCTGGTCGGTGTCAGCCGGCGCAGCCTCTTCCAGTTCGGGGACGACGTGTACCTGCACCTCATCGAGGCCGAGCAGGACCCGGCGCCCGCGATCGCCAGGCTGGCCTCGCACCCCGAGTTCCGCGGCATCAGCGAGCGGCTCGAGGCGTACGTCAGCCCGTACGACCCGGCCACCTGGCGCGGCCCGAAGGACGCCATGGCGCAGTGCTTCTACCGCTGGGAGCGCGGCGCCGGCTCCTGAGCCGGGCGCCCGGAAACCCCGTGGCCGCCGGTTCCGCGTCAGTCGCGGAGCCGGCGGCCACGGGGTTGCGTCGGTCCGGGTTCAGCCGGAGACGGTGCACTCGAAGGCGTGCAGGTACGCGTTGACCGGGCGGATCTCGTCGATGACCAGGCCCGCGCCGGTCAGCCGGTCGACCATGCTCTGCCGGGTGTGCTTGGCACCGCCGACGTTGAGGAGGAGCAGCAGGTCCATGGCGGTGGTGAACCGCATCGACGGGGTGTCGTCGACGAGGTTCTCGATGACCACGACGCGGGCGCCGGGCGGTGCCGCCGCGCGGACGTTCGCGAGCACCCGGCGGGTGCTGTCGTCGTCCCACTCCAGGACGTTCTTGATGATGTACACGTCGGCCCGGACGGGCACGTCCTCGCGGCAGTCGCCGGCCACGACCTCGGCCCGGCCGGCGAGCGCGCCGCCCTCCCGCAGCCGCGGGTCGGCGTTCTCGACGACGCCCGGAAGGTCGAGCAGCGTGCCGTGCAGGTGGGCGTGCTTCTCCAGGAGGCTGGCCAGCACATGGCCCTGGCCGCCGCCGATGTCCACGACGGAGGAGGCGTCGTCCAGGTCGAGCAGCAGGGCCACGTCCCGGGCGGACTGCTCGCTGGAGGTGGTCATCGCGCGGTTGAACACATGGGCGGACTCGGGGGCGGACTCGTTGAGGTAGGTGAAGAACTCCCGGTCGTACACGTCCTCGAAGACGCCCTGGCCGGAGCGCACGGCCTCGTCGAGCAGCGGCCAGACGTTCCAGGTCCACGGCTCGGTGCACCACAGGGCGATGTAGCGCAGGCTGTGCGGGTCGTCCTCGCGCAGCAGCCGGGACATCTCGGTGTGCTCGAAGGTGCCGTCGGGGTTCTCGGCGAAGACGCCCTGGCAGGTCAGGGCGCGCAGCAGCCGCCGCAGGGTGTGCGGCTGGGTCTTCACCGCGGCCGCCAGGTCGTCGGCGGTCATGGGGCTGTCGTCCAGGGCGTCCGGTACGCCCAGCCGGACGGCCGCGCGTACGGCGGCGGCGCACGCCGCCCCGAATACGAGCTCCCTCAGGCGCATGGGCGGCGGGGGAGCCGGATCAACGGTGGTCATCCGTTGCCTCGCTTCTGCTGTCGTGCAGTCGGTGGGGGCGGAGGGGCTCAGCACATTCCGGCGGGCTCGGAGAGCGTGCAGGTGTTGCGGCTGAAGGTGTTGGTCTCGGCGGTGTCCCGGTTGGCCAGGTCGGCCGGGCTGTTGCCGGTCACCAGGTTGTCGCGGATGTCGTTGCGCTCGCTGGGGGTGCCGACGAGGCTCTTGAACAGGACGATGCCGCCGGACAGCGGGGACGTGCCCTTGTTGTCCTCGACCCGGTTGTGGGCGACCAGGGTCTCCTCGACGCCGGTGAGGACGATGCCGGAGCCCTGGAGGAAGGGCAGCCGCGGCGTCTTCTCGCAGTACTTGTTGTTGCCGTGGATGTGGTTGTGGGTGACGTCCAGGTGGCCGGCGCGCGGTGTGGACTCGTCGCCCACGACGAACACGGCGGCGCAGTTGCCGGTGGCCTCGTTGTGGTCGACGCTGAGGTTCCGCAGCCGCCGCACGGTGACGCCGACCCGGTTGCCCTCGGTCTTGTTGTGCCGGATCACCGTCTTCTCCGCGTCCCGGGCGCCTTCCTCGGTGTCGACGGTGTTGGCGACGAAGAGTCCGGCGTCGCCGTTGTCCTGCGCGAGGTTGTGGCTGATGACGCCGCGTACGGAGCGTTCCTGGGCGATGCCCCACTGGCCGTTCCGCTCCGCGCTCACGTGGCGGACCCTCAGGTCTTCGGTCCCGGTGGCCCACGCTCCGTTCTTGGCGAATCCACGCACCGTCAGGGACCGTACGGTGACGTCCTCGAGGGGCTTGTCGTCGGTGCCGGTGACGCAGATGCCGTTGCCCGCCTTGGCGCAGGCGCTCTTGCCGGCGTCCTCGGCGGGCATCAGGACGGTGCGGTTGGCGCCGTGGCCGCGCAGGGTGATGTCCGAGGTGGTGATGTCGACGCTCTGTTCGTAGGTGCCGGCCGCGAGGAGGACGGTGTCCCCCGGTTTCGCGGCGTCGACGGCCTTCTGGATCGACTGCCCGGGCTGTACCCGGTGGACGGTCGGCTGCTGGGCCGCCGGGGCGGCCCCCAGCCCCGCGGCCACGATGGCGGTGGTGCATGCGAGATACGCGATGTGTCGTCTGTTCATGAGCCGAAGCTATGAGCGGGTGATCTCCCCCGCCACCGCTGATCACCCAGCCGGGCGCGGTGCTCGCCGCCCGCCGTGACGGCGGGGACTACTCCCGGACGAGCACCTCGTGCAGGGACTCCTCGCGCCAGCGGTGCAGGAGTTCGTGGAAGGCGATGGCGCCGTGCGGGTAGGCGGCCGGCCCGTTCGGCCGTCCGGCCCCTTCGCGGTTGTAGTAGCCGGGGGTGCAGTCGGCGTGGAACCACTCGTGGTCGGGGGCGCCTTCGGCCAGGACGGCGATCCAGGCGTCCTCCGCCTCGCGGGACGGTTCGACGAGGGCGCCCTCGGCCTCGGCGGCAGCGACGAGTGCGGCGGCGTGCACGGCCTGTTCGTCCAGGACGTGCGTGAAGTTGACGCTGCTGGCGTTCTGCAGGGACCCCAGGTGGATCAGGTTCGGGAAGCCGTTGCTGGTGAAGCCGTGCAGGGTGCGGACGCCGTGCCGGGCCCAGGTGTGGAGCAGCTGGGTGCCGCCGCGGCCGTGGACGGGCAGCCGGCCGGAGCTGACGCCGGAGACGCCGACGGAGAACCCGGTGGCGAAGACCAGGCAGTCGAGTGCGTACTCGGTGCCGGCCACCACGACCCCGTTCCCGGTGACGCGCTCGATGCCGTGGGTGTCGGCGGTGTCGACCAGGGTGACGTTGGCGCGGTTGAAGGCCTGGTAGTAGGTGTCGGAGAAGGTGGGGCGCTTGCAGGCGTACCGGTACCAGGGGGTGAGTGTCCCGGCCGTCTCCGGGTCGGTGACCGTCCGTCCGACGCGGGCCCGTACCTCGTTCATCTTGGCGGCGTCGGCGGCCTCGTAGGCGGCTTCGAACTGCTCCCGGTCGCCGGAGCGGCGGAAGCTCGGCAGCAGTTTCTCCAGGAGGCCCGCCGAGGACGTCCAGGCGTCCGCGACCAGGTCCTCCTGGTACGGCTCGCCGGAGACGATGCGCAGGAAGTTGTCGCGGCGCGCCCGGGCCCAGCCCTCGCGGTCCGCGCCGACGTCCCCGGCCGTGGTGCGGCGGTTGGCGCGCACGTCCACCGTGGAGGGGGTGCGCTGGAAGACGTAGAGGTGTGCGGCGTCCTCGGCCAGCATCGGGATGACCTGCACGCCGGTGGCGCCGGTGCCGACGACGCCCACGCGCTTGTCCGCGAGCCCGGTGAGACCGCCCCGGGGGGTGCCGCCGGTGTAGGCGTAGTCCCAGCGGGAGGTGTGGAAGGTGTGCCCCTCGAAGTCCTCGATGCCGGGGATCCCGGGCAGTTTCGGCTCGCTCATGGTGCCGGTGGCGGTGATGACGTACCGGGCCCGGAAGCTGTCGCCGCGGTCGGTCTCCACGATCCAGCCGCGGGAGCTCTCCTCCCAGGTCAGCGCGGTGACGGTGGTGGAGAACAGAGCGTCGGCGTAGAGGTCGTGCTGCCGCGCGATCCGTACCGCGTGCTGCCGGATCTCCTCGCCCGGGGAGTACTTCCACTCCGGTACGTAGCCGGTCTCGTCGAGCATCGGCAGGTACACGTGGGACTCGATGTCGCAGTGGATGCCCGGGTAGCGGTTCCAGTACCAGGTTCCGCCGAAGTCACCGCCCTTGTCGAGGACGCGGACGCGTTCCACGCCCTGCCGGCGCAGCCGCGCCCCGGCGAGGACGCCGCCGAAGCCGCCGCCGATGACGGCGACGTCGACCGTGTCGCGCACCGGCTCGCGGTCGGCCGGTCCGTCCGTGTACGGGTCGGCGGCGTAGAAGCCGAAGCCGGCGTCGGTGCCGAGGTACTGGCCGAGGCCGTCGGGCCGCACGCGCCGTTCGCGCTCCCGGCGGTAGCGCTCGCGCAGTTCGGCGAGCTCGTCGGTGGCCGGGGCGGGTACCTGAGGGGCCGGCGTCTGGGGGGACGTCATGTGGGGGGACCTCGCTCTTGTTCGTCTGTTCCACAGGGGCGGGTCCGTCCACCGGCAGCGCGAACTGCCGTGGGAACGAACCCTCTTGAGGAACCGTAGCAACAACCGGACAGCGCTGTCCGGTTAGAGTGCGCAGGGACGGCGATCTTCGGACAGGAAGAGTGACCCCCATGCGACGACTCCGGAACCGGGCCCTGGCCGCACTCACCGCGCTCGGCGCGCTGGCCCTGAGCGGGTGCGGCACCGACGTGCACACCCCCGGCGACCGGGCCGCCCCCGGCCCTTCCGGCAGGACCGTCACCGCGCACCAGGTGATGCGGCTGACCTCGGTCCACGAGGAGACCGGCATGACCCTGCTGGAGGGTCCGGTCTTCGGCGCGGACGGCCGGCTGGTCGTCGTCGACGTCACCGCGCCGCCCGGCCGGCCGAAGGTGATGAGCGTCGACGTCCGCGGGAAGAAGGCCCGGGAGCTCTTCACCGACAGCCGGGGCGCCTACACCTCGGCCCAGTTCAGCCCGTACGACGGACGGCTCTACCTGTCCGACTTCGCCAACGGCGAGATCGTCTCGCTGGCTCCCGACGGCGGCGACCGGCGCACCTTCTTCACCGGGGAGGTCGACGGCGCGCGGATGCAGCCCGACGACATCGCCTTCGACCGGGACGGCAACCTCTACGTCAGCGACTCCCTCGGTCTGTCGACGGGCGAGGCGCGCGGCCGCGTGGTGCGCGTGGACCGCGACGGCGAGACGGCCACCGTCCTGGCCGACGGTCTCGCGGCGACGAACGGCATCTCCTTCGACGTCGGCTACCGCGGCCTGTGGATCAGCGAGCTGACGGAGAACCGGATCTCCTACCTCCCGGTCGACGGGCGTCCCGGGAGCACCGGCCGGCACACCGCCGTCCGGGTCGACGGGGGCGTCGCCCAGACCGACTCCATCGCCGTGGACGCGGACGGCAACCTGTACCAGGCCCTGCACGGCCGGCCCGCGATGGCCGTGTACGACAAGTACGGCGAACGGCTCGCGACGGTGGAGGTCCCGGCGCGTGCCCGGGGCCTGGAGTCGGCGACCAATGTGGCGATCACGCCCGGCGGGACCACGGCGTACATGACCGTCAGCGGACCGGCGGGCGGCTACCTCTACACGTTCGAGGCGTTCGCGGAGGGCATCCGGCAGTCCAACGGCGGCTGACGCCCCCGGTTCTCAGCCTTCGCAGGGCCGCACCGGTCCGACCGTGACGCCGAGCAGCCGCCAGGCCGCCAGCGCCCGGTGCTCCCGCTCCTCGCGGGTCGGGCCGGTGACGGCCCCGGAGACCATGGCGACGGCGAGCATGAGGTCACCCGGCCGGTCCGGCGCGCCCAGCGGGTGGGTGGCCGGCAGGCACCCGCGCAGGGCGCGCTCCACCCGCTCGGACAGGTCCCGGGCGAGGGTGTGGGCGGAGGAGAGCGCGCCGTCCGCCCCGTCGGCGTGCAGGAGACCGATGAACGCCGCCGACTGCGTCAGATGCCAGGTCAGCACCCCCAGCACCGCGTCGGGGCCCGTTCCCCGGGTGGCGGCCGCCCGCTCGATCTGGCGGACGTTCTCCTCCAGGACCGCGGCGGCGAGGGCGTCCCGGTCGGGGAAGTGCCGGTAGAGCACGCCCTGCCCGACCCCGGCCCGGCGCGCGATCCGGGACAGCGGAGCGTCCAGCCCGTGCTCGGTGAAGATCTCCCGGGCGGCGCCGACCAGCGCGGCCCGGTTGCCGGCGGCGGCCTTCGGCCCCCGGTTCGCGGGCCGTTGCCCGTCCGGCGTGAGGTGCTGGGTCATCCGGTCAGGGTACGGGGGCCGCCGCGGGGCGGCCGCCGCGAGGGCCGCCGCCCTACCTCACCCCCTCCGCGGCGACGGCGAGGGCCCGGCGCAGGGTCGCCTCCAGCTCCGCGCGGGGTGCCTGCGGTTCCTCGCGCCAGGCGTGGTGTTCGACGGCGGCGCGCAGGGCCGCGTTGAACATCGCCGCACGGATCGTCACCCCCAGGTCGTCGGGCGGCAGCGCGGCCCGCTCCGCCAGTGCGCGGGCGAAGGCCGGTTCGGCCTCGTCGTAGGTCTGCAGCCACACGGCGCGCAGTGCGGGTTCGGTCCTGGTGAGCCGGACCAGGGCGCCGACGGTGGCCCGGTCGGGACCGCCGGCGAGGGCCGGGGCCGCCGTCAGCCACCGGTCCATGGCCTGCTCCAGGGGCTGTCCGGACGGCCAGGCGCGCAGATGGGCGGTGATCGTCTCGATGCCCTCGGAGAACAGCGGCGCCACGCAGCTCTCCTTGCTCGGGAAGTAGCGCCACACCGTACGCGCCGACAGGCCGACGGCCCGGCCGATCTGTTCGCCGGTCGTGGACGCGACACCCCGGGTGACGAACAGGTCCACCGCGGCCCGGGCGATCTCCCGCCGGATCTCGGTCCTGCGCTCCTCGGTCAGGGGCGGTCGTCCCGTGCGGCCACGGGGTGCGGTCATCGGTTCCTCCGGCTCCTGCGGTCGTGTGAGCGAGCTCTCCGCCATCTTCCACCACAGGTTTTTGTCACTCAGCGACAATAAGTCGTACGGTGGTGGCGACGCCCGGAACGGCCGGGGCCCGCCCGACACATCACAGGAGAACTTCATGGCCGACGCATTCGAGGGACGCTCCGTCGTCGTCACCGGGGCCGGTTCGGGGATAGGCCGCGCCGCCGCCCTGGCCTTCGCCGCCGAGGGCGCGCGGGTCCTGGTGGCGGACCTGAACGCGGAGGGGGCCGCGTCGGTCGTCGAGGAGATCGGGAAGGCCGGCGGTACCGCCGTCGCGGTCACCGGGGACCTCGGCGACCAGTCCGTCGTGGACGAGGTGACACGGACCGCCGTGGAGCGCTTCGGCGGCGTGGACGTCCTGGTGAACAACGCCGGGATCATGGACGCGATGACCGCGGCGGCGGACGTGACCGACGCGGAGTGGGACCGTGTCCTGCGCGTCAACCTGACCGCGCCGTTCCTGCTCACCCGCGCCGTGCTGCCGCACATGCTGGCCGCCGGCAAGGGCGCCATCGTCAACACCGCCTCCGAGGCGGGCCTTCGGGGCAGTGCGGCGGGCGCCGCCTACACCGCCTCGAAGCACGGTGTGGTGGGGCTGACGAAGAACCTCGCGGTGATGTACCGCAAGCAGGGCATCCGGGCCAACGCCATCGCGCCGGGCGGCACCGCCACCGGTATCGCCGTCGCCGCCGACCCGGCGGGGCACGGCCCGGCGGCGCTCGGCCCGCACTTCGTCAACCTCGGCCGTCTGGCCCGGCCCGAGGAGCAGGCCGCGGCCATCCTGTTCCTCGCCTCCGACGCGGCGAGCAACATCAACGGCGTGGTGCTGCCGGTGGACGACGGCTGGGCGGCGGTCTGACGCCGCCCCGGTTCACCCGGCCGGCTCCGCCCCCGTGGGCAGGGGCGGCTCCGCCTCGATGCGCCGCAGCTCCTCGTCGGTGAGCAGCCGGGAGCGGAGCAGGAACCGTACGCCCTCGGGGGCCTCCAGGGAGAAGCCGCTGCCCCGGCCGGCGACCACGTCCACGGTGAGGTGGGTGTGCGACCAGTACGTGTACTGGTCGGCGCTCATCCAGAACGGTGTGTCGCCGGCCACCCGGCCGAGCAGCACGTCCGAGGCGCCGACCCGGAACTCGCCGCGCGGATAGCACATGGGCGCGCTGCCGTCGCAGCAGCCGCCGGACTGGTGGAACATCACCGGTCCGTGCGTTCCGGCGAGTTGCCGCACCAGGTCCTCGGCGGCCGGCGTCAGTTCGACGCGCCGGGTGCGGGCCTCCATCAGAAGAACCCGAGCTTCTGACCGGAGTAGCTGACCAGGAGGTTCTTCGTCTGCTGGTAGTGGTCGAGCATCATCTTGTGGTTCTCGCGGCCGATGCCGGACTTCTTGTAGCCGCCGAACGCGGCGTGCGCCGGGTAGGCGTGGTAGCAGTTGGTCCACACCCGGCCGGCCTTGATCCCGCGGCCGAGGCGGTAGGCGGTGTTGCCGTCCCGGGTCCACACGCCGGCTCCGAGGCCGTACAGCGTGTCGTTGGCGATCCTCAGGGCCTCGTCGACCGAGTCGTAGGTGGTGACCGAGACGACCGGGCCGAAGATCTCCTCCTGGAAGATCCGCATGTCGTTGGTGCCGCGGAAGATCGTCGGCTCGATGTAGTAGCCGCCGTCCAGACCGGGCACGGCCCTCGGGGTACCGCCGGTGAGGATCTCGGCGCCCTCCTGCCGGCCGATGTCGATGTAGGAGAGGATCTTCTCGTACTGGTCGTTGCTCGCCTGGGCGCCGATCATGGTCTCCGGGTCCAGCGGGTCGCCGCTGACGATCGCCTTGGTGCGCTCGACGCAGCGGGCCATGAACTCGTCGTAGATCGAGGCGTGGATGAGCGCGCGGGAGGGGCAGGTGCACACCTCGCCCTGGTTCAGCGCGAACATCACGAAGCCCTCGACGGCCTTGTCCAGGAAGTCGTCGTCGGCGGCCGTCACGTCGGGCAGGAAGATGTTGGGGCTCTTGCCGCCCAGTTCCAGCGTGACGGGGACGATGTTCTCGCTGGCGTACTGCATGATCAGACGGCCGGTGGTGGTCTCGCCGGTGAAGGCGACCTTGGCGACGCGCGGGCTGGACGCGAGCGGCTTGCCCACCTCCACGCCGAAGCCGTTGACGACGTTGAGGACGCCCGGCGGGAGCAGGTCGGCGATCAGCTCGATCACGTACAGCAGGCTGACCGGGGTCTGTTCGGCCGGCTTGAGGACCACGCAGTTGCCGGCGGCCAGCGCGGGCGCGAGCTTCCAGGCGGCCATCAGGACGGGGAAGTTCCACGGGATGATCTGGCCGACCACGCCCAGCGGCTCGTGGAAGTGGTAGGCGACGGTGTCGGCGTCGATCTCGGCGATGCTGCCCTCCTGGGCGCGGACCACTCCGGCGAAGTAGCGGAAGTGGTCGATCGCCAAGGGGATGTCGGCGGCCAGCGTCTCGCGTACGGGCTTGCCGTTCTCCCAGGTCTCCGCGACGGCGATCTTCTCGAGGTTCTCCTGGAGCCGGTCGGCGATCCTGTTGAGGATGTTCGACCGCTCCGCCACGGACGTGGCTCCCCACGTGGGCGCGGCGGCGTGGGCGGCGTCCAGGGCGAGTTCGACGTCGGCGGCGGAGGAGCGGGCGACCTCGCAGAACGTCGCGCCGGTCACCGGCGTGGGATTCTCGAAGTACCGTCCCTCCACGGGGGCGACCCAGTCACCGCCGATGAAGTTGTCGTACCGCGAAGCGAAGTCGACGATGCTGCCGTCCGTTCCCGGCTGCGCGTACACCATGGCGGCTCTCCTCGGTGGGTGGCGAGTGCGGTGGTCCGGCGGACGGTGTTCGGTCGTTTCCGCCGTGACGGATCGCACTCTGCGGCCCGGGGGTTGGCGCGAGGTTGGCGCGGTCAGTACCGCAGCGCCGTCGTGAGGCGTCCCATCGCGAGAGCGCGGCGGGTGTCGCCCGGGCCGAGCAGGCGCAGCGCGTGCTCGTGCACCTCCGCGTCGTACGGGGCCCGTTCGCCGTAGCGCAGGGCGTGTTCCGGGCGGACGCTCGCCAGCACCGCCTCGCGTACGGCGACTTCCAGGTGGGTGCGCCACTCCTCGATGCCGGGAGCCTCCGAACCGGGCAGCAGCGGGCCGCGGTACAGACCGAGCGCTGTCTCCACGTCCCCGTGCTCCAGCGCGCGCAGCACCTCGCGCGCGTCGCAGGTCACGGCGGCGGTCAGCGCGTAGCGGCGGGTGGCGACGCCGCCGTCGAGGGCGCGGCGGAGGTGGGAGATCTCCGCCTTGAACGTCGAGGCGGTGACCGGCCGTTCACCGTACAGCGCCTCGCGCAGCCGGTCGGGGGCGAAGCCCTCCTGCTCCAGCGCGAGCAGGGTGAGGATCTCCAGTTGCCGGGGCCGCAGTTGCAGGGCGACGCCGTCGCGGGAGGCCCGTCCGGTGCCGAGGCAGGTGAGGCGCACCGGTGCCGTGTCCTCCCGGCGGGGCGGCTCGGCGCGGAGCCGGGACTCGATGGTGGCGGCCAGGGAGCGCACGGTGGACATGGCCAGGGGGTTCGACCGGTCCCAGGTGGTGGACATGTCCAGCACGCCCAGGACGCGTCCGTCGGGACCGTGGACCGGAGCGCAGTAACACACCCAGCCGTGCAGGGCGGTGACCAGGTGCTCGGCCGAGAAGACGGAGCTGGGGCGGCCGGTGCGCAGGGCGAGGGACAGGGCGTTGGTGCCCATGGCGCCCTCGTCCCAGCGTCCGCCGGGGGCGAAGTTGACGCGTTCGGCGCGGCGGCGCATGGTCGGGCCGCCGCACGTCCACAGGATGGTTCCGGTCTGGTCGGTGACGGCCGTGACGAAACCCGCGTCGTCGGCGATGGCGCGGAGCTCGGCGGTGAGGCCGTCGACCGGCCGGCGCAGCGGCGAGCCGAGCCAGCGGTGGTGCACCGCTCCCCCGTCGGTGACGGGCGCGCTGTCCAGCGCCGGGTCCACGCTGCTGAGCGAGCGCAGCCAGGACTCGGTCACGTCCGGACGCGGCGCCCCCGCACCGGACGGCCTGGCGCCGGCGGTCCGCATCTGCGGCACCCAGCGCGACCACGCGCTCTCCAGCCTGGCCCTCCGCTGCCGCAGCTCGCTCCGCTGTGACATGTGCTCTTCCTGCCGTCGAACGGGAACAACCGACCATCACCCGCGAGGCCCGCACCGGCGCGCCTCGCGCGGTCCTCGGCCCGATGTCTGTGTTATCCGCCAGTCCGCCGTCAAAAGCAAGGCCGTGTGCGCATCGGCGCGCGGGGGTTTGTCCGTGCCCGGAAGGGGGCGGGGCAGGGCAACCGGCCCGCCCGGACGGGGCCCGTGAGCCGGGAGAGCGGAAACCCGGGCCGCCCTGACCCGACCCCCGTGGACCGGGGGCGGGGACGCCCGGGTCCGCCCTGACCCGGCCCCGTGGACCGGGGGCAGGGACGCCCGGGTCCGCCCGGACCTGGGCCGGTGGCCGGAGCCGTCGGGCGCTCGCGCCCGTACGCGTGTGCGGGTACAGCGGACGGCCGGTGTCCGTCCGCGCGGGCGGGGAGAGCGGATGCCCTGCCCGTGGGACGGGGCAGCGGGTTGGCATACCTGGCCCGGGCTCCGGATAGGCAGCCGGGTGCCGGCGAATACCGGGCCCGCCCGGCCCCGCCCGCCCCGGCCGACGACCGGACGCTACGGGCCGCAAACAAGAAAGCCCACGCATTCCCCGCCCACCAGACGCAACCGGGGACGGCAGGCACCAGAGCCCGCCCGAACCCGCCCGCGCCAGCCGACAACCAGAACCTACGGGCCGCAAACAAGAAAGCCCACGCATTCCCCGCCCACAGACGCAACCGGGGACGACAGGCACAAGAGCCCGCCCGAACCCGCCCGCGCCGACCGACGACGAGGCCGATGCCCTGGCCCGCGGGTCGCGGGTCGCGGCGTGCGGGTCGCGGCGTGCGGCAACAAAAGCCCACGCCTCGATCGAAGGCCGGATGAGCAGCCGGGCCGGGGGACGCCCGGGCCTGGCCGCGCCGGCCGGGGCCGGCGGGTATCCGCGTCCGCCCGGACCCGGCCGCGCCGCCGGGGACAGCCGGGGCCCGGGACCCGAGCCGGGAGCGGCGGAGGCCCGCGCCTGGGCCGCGTCCCGGATGTATGGCCGGGGGGCGGCGGGTACTCGTGGGTGGTCCGGGGCGGCGTACGCGGGAGGCCGTACGGCCCGTTGCCGTCCGGGCGGCGACGGGCGCCGGCCCGTGCCGGAGGGAGAACGCCATGCACACACCGCCCGAAGGCAGCGCCGAGATCCTCTTCATCGGCAACGCCACCCTGCTGATCCGTTACGGAGACCTGACACTCCTGACGGACCCGAACTTCCTCCACCGCGGGCAGGTCGCCCACCTCGGCTACGGACTCGTCTCGCGCCGGCTGTCCGAGCCCGCCCTCGACGTCACCGACCTCCCCCACGCGGACCTGGACGCGGTGGTGCTGTCCCATCTGCACGGCGACCACTTCGACCGGGTCGCCCGGCGCGGCCTGGACCGGGGCCTGCCCTTCGTCACGACCCCGCACGCCTCCCGCTTCCTCCAGGGGCTGTACGGGTTCCACCGCGCGGTGGGCCTGCGCACCTGGCAGAGCCACACCCTGCTGCGCGGCGATTCCCTGGTGCGCGTCACGTCGCTGCCCGGACGCCACGCCCCGGGAGCCGCGCGCGCCCTGCTGCCGCCGGTGATGGGGAGCCTGCTGGAGTTCGGTGACCGCTCCGGCGAGATCCGCCTGATCCTGTACATCAGCGGGGACACGCTGATGTACGACGGTCTGCGCGAGATCGCCCGCCGCTGCCCCGACATCCACCTGGCGGTGCTGCACCTCGGCGGGACCACGCTGCCCGGCGGCATGGTGGTCACCATGGACGCCGAACAGGGCGCCGACCTCGTCGACCTGATCCGGCCGCGCCGTGTGCTGCCCGTCCACTACGACGACTACGCGGTGTTCCGCTCACCGCTCTCCGACTTCCTCACCGAGATCGGCCGCCGCGGGTACGACGCGCGGGTCCTGCGGTGTGCCCGGGGCGAGCGGGTGACGGTGGGCGCCGAAGCCGTGGCCCCCGGACCGCCGGCCCGGTAGCGAGGTCGCGCTGGGAACGGCGGCCTCACCGCTGCCTGGATGCCTTCACGGCACGTTGGGCGTAGTGTCCGCATATGCGTGGTGTGCGGTGTGACGGGTGCGACGCGGTCCGGGGACGGCGACGCACGCACGATACGGCCGCGGGGATGTCCGTGCCCCCGCGCACGCGGGTGGGGGCCTGATGGACGCCGCGCTGGCTGCCGTGGTGCGGGAGAGCGGCGCGTCCGGCGCGCTGCTGTACGTGCTGCCGCCGGGCGACGACGCCCTGTGGCTGACCACGGTGGCCGGGGCTCCGCACGAACTCGCGGCCCCCTGGCAGCGCGTCGCGCTGACGGATCCGGTGCCGGTGGCGGACGCCGTGCGCGAGCGGCGCCTGGTGTGGATCGGCGACCAGGAGGAGATGGCGCGCCGCTACCCGCGTCCGGCGCTCGTCCTGCCGTACGACTTCGCCCTCGCCGCCGCTCCGATCGCCTCGGACACCGGGGTCCGGGGCGGGCTGGTGCTGCTGTGGCCCGGCGACCGTTCGACCCGGTTGAGCCGGGGTGAGCGGGAGACGATCGAGTCGGGCTGCCACCGCCTGGACGGCCTCCTGCGGCAGTCCGCGGAGCGCGGCGAGCCACCGCGGCCCGCGCCCCGGCCGCGGACCCTGCCCCTCCCGCGCGGCCGCACCGCCCCGCCCGACGAGGCCGCCGCGGCCACCGCCTTCGTCGACCGGCTGCCCGGTGGGTCCTGCGCGCTGGACATGCACGGCCGCGTCACGTTCGTCACCCCCGCCGCCGCCGACCTCCTCGGTGTCGGCCGGGACGACCTGCTGGGGGCACTGCCCTGGGAGGCGCTGCCGTGGATGGACGTCCCCCAGGTGGAGGACCGCTACCGCGCCGCGATGGTCAGCCGCCGGCCGCAGGACTTCACCGTCCTGCGCCCGCCGCGGACGTGGCTGGCCTTCGAGCTGTACCCGGACCACTCCGGCCTCAGCGTCCGCATCACACCGGCCGAGCCGTCCGAGGACGTTCCGGCGGCGCCTTCCGTGCCGGCCGCCGGCCCCAGCCGCGCCACCATGCTCTACCACCTGATGCAGCTGGCCGCCACCCTGACCGAGGCCGTCGGCGTGCAGGACGTGGTCGACCAGACCGCGGACCGGCTGCTGCCCGCTCTCGGCGCGCAGGGCCTGGTGCTGATGACCGCCGAGGACGGCCGCCTGAGGATCCTCGGTCACCGCGGCTACAGCCGCGAACTCATGAACCGCTTCGACGCCGTCCGCCTGAGCGCGGACATCCCCGCCGTGCGGGTCCAGACCACCGGTCTCCCGGGCTTCTACACCACGTTCGACGAACTCCGGCGCGAGTTCCCGTCCACCACGCACGAGGACGGGATGGCCGCCTGGGCGATCCTGCCGCTGATCGCCTCCGGCCGGCCGAGAGGCTCGCTGCTCCTCGCCTACCGCCGGCCGCATCACTTCCCGCCCGGGGAACGCGCGGTACTCACCTCGATCGCGGGCCTGGTGGGACAGGCCCTGGACCGCGCCCGCCTCTACGACGCCAAGCACAACCTGGCCCACCGGCTGCAGTCCGCCCTGCTGCCGCACACCCTGCCGCGCGTCCCGGGCCTGAAGGTCGCCGCACGCTACCTCCCGGCCGCCCGGGGCCTGGGCATCGGCGGCGACTTCTACGACCTCATCCACCTCGACGAGCACACCGCCGGCGCCACCATCGGCGATGTGCAGGGCCACAACGTGGACGCGGCGGCCCTCATGGGACAGGTCCGCACCGCGGTGCACGCCCACGCCACGGCGGGCTCCACCCCCGACCAGGTCCTCGCCGGCACCAACCGGCTGCTCAACGACCTCGAGCCGGACCTGTTCACCAGCTGCGTCTACGTCCACCTCGACCTCGCCGGCCGACGCGCCTGCGTGGCCACCGCCGGCCATCCGCCGCCGCTGCTGCGCCATGCCGACGGCCGCACCGAACTCCTCCGGGTCTCCCCCGGCCTCCTCCTCGGGATCGAGCCGGAATCCCGCTACCCGACCAGGGACCTCCCCCTGCCGCCCGGCTGTGTGCTGGTCCTCTACACCGACGGACTCGTCGAGGCCCCCGGAGTGGACCTCGACGACGCCACCGCGGCCCTCGCCGGGCTCATCGAAGGCGCGGACCCCACCGACCTCGACGCCATGGCCGACATGCTCGTCCGCCACGCTCCCAGCCCCGGCGACGACATCGCCCTGCTCCTCATCAGCCTCGACGGACGATGAGGGGGGACGGCGGACACGTACCGGCCCGGGAGCGCAACCGGCCGGCACCCGGCGTCACCCGCCGGACGGACAGGGTTCCCGCACGCGGCTCAAGCCGCGTTTCGGCGTCCGGCCGAAGGGTGAATCCGAGACCGACGCGGACACCACGGCCCCCTGGTGACGGGGCGGCCGCCCGTGCCCGCACGCCGTCCCCCAGCAGGACCGAGACCCCCTGAGGCCCATGTCCAGCGCACCAGCCGCCGACGAGATCCGGACGTACGAGGCCTCCGCGCCCGAACCGTCCCCGGATCAGCTCGACGCGCTGCTGCGCGAGTTCTCGCGGCAGCCCCCGGGACCACGGCGGGCCGCCCTCCGCGACCACGTCATCCGTCTGCTGCTGCCGATGGCGCGGCGTGTCACCCGCCGCTTCCAGCGTCACGGCGAGGAGTTCGACGACCTGGTGCAGGTGGCCTCCCTGGGACTGATCAAGGCCGTCGACGGCTACGACCCGACGCTGGGCCACGCCTTCCTGTCGTACGCGCTTCCCAAGGTCACCGGTGAGCTCCGGCGGCACCTGCGCGACCGTACGGCCGTGGTACGGCTGCCCCGGCCGCTCCAGGAGGCGAGCGGCCGGATCTTCCGGGCCGTCGAGGAGCTCGAGCAGCGGTGCGGCGGCCGCCCGCCGACCGCCGAGCAGATCGCCGAGCACACCGGGCTGGCGCGGGACCGCGTACGGTCCGCGCTGCGGGCGGTGCACGAGTGCCGTGCGCGTTCCCTCGACGAGCCGGCCCGGCGGGACCAGCGGGACGCGTCCGCCCGGGCGGAGGGCGCCGAGGACCCCGCGCTGGGCCGGGTCGTCGACACCGTGTCCCTGACCGCGCTCGTGAGGCAGCTGCCGGAACGCGACCGCCGCGTGCTCTACCTGCGCTTCTACCGGGAGTGCACCCAGCAGCAGATCGCACGCGCCGTCGGCGTCTCGCAGATGCAGGTGTCGCGCATTCTGCGGCGCTGCCTCGACCGGCTGCGTGAGGCGCTCGAGGCGAGCGACCGGGGCGAACCGTGCCGCCCGGGAGGCGGCGCGGAGCTGCGGCGAGCCGTCACCGGGCGGTGGGGCGTCCCGTGTGCGGCCGGTGCCCCTGGCGAGCCGACGCGTCCCCCGGATTCCGCCGTTCCGGCCCGCCCGACGCCCCCTGCCGCGGCTCACGCGCGGTTGCCCGGCGCCGTTCCGCCCGCCGCGGCCGGGGCGGTGCGCCGGTCGGGGCACGGCGGCGGGCACCCGGTCCGGCGCGCACCCGCCGGACCGCGCGGGCTTCCCACGCCCGGCGCACGACGGCACGTTCCGTCCGGCTCCCGCTGCCACGCTCCGTCCGGCAGGCGGTGGCGGCCGGGCTGCCGGGCCGCCGCCACCTGCGGCGAGCGTCCCCGCCGCTGCGCGCGGCCCCCGCCCGCCCGCGCGCACAGGAACGGAACACCTTCCCCGCCCGGGCCCGTCCCGTCCGCCCCGGGTGGCACAGACGCGGGTACGCGAGCCGACGAAGGAGCGCACCGTGAGGCATCACCTGCGCGCGCTCCGGCGCGGATGGCACTGGCTGGGCGCCCAGACCCTGGTACGGCGCGGCCGTGACCTCGAACTGATGCACAGGGCCATGGGGTTCGCCACGCTGGCGCTGGTCACGCTGGCGCCGCTGCTCATCGTGATCGCCGCCGCCGATCCGCTCGGCCGGGGCGGCTTCGCGGCCTGGCTGGCGGACGGCATGGGGCTGTCCGGCCGGTCCGCGCGTGTCCTCGCGGACATCATCAGCCCGCCGCGCGAGGTGGTCGGCACCACCAGTCTGTGGGGTGTGCTGGCGCTCGCCGCGTTCGGCATCCCGTTCGGGGGCAGCGTGCAGATCGGCTACGAACGGACCTGGAGTGTGCCTCCCGGCCCCTGGCACCGGATCTGGCGCCAGGCGACCTGGCTGTGCGTCCTGACCGCGTACCTCTACCAGGAGGGCCTGACCCGCGACTCCATGCACGGGCCGGAACGGATCACGCTCTCGCTGGTGACCGGCGTGCTGTTCTTCTGGTGGGGACAGCACTTCCTGCTGGGCGGCCAGGTGCGCTGGTGGCACCTGCTGCCGGGCGCGCTCGCCACCATGGCGGGGCTGATCGGCCTGCGGGGCTTCTCCTACTTCGTCTTCACACCGCTGATCGTCGACAACGCGATCAGCTACGGCACCGTCGGCGTCGTCCTCATCGTCGAGTCCTGGCTGATCGGCGTGGGGTTCGTCATCTTCGGCGGTGCCATGTTCGGCCGCTGGCTCCTGGACCACCACGGGCACCGGTTCACCGAGGACCTGCCCCCGCCGACCGGGGCGCACCCGCCGGGCGGCTGAGGCGCTCAACCGGGCCGGCCGTGTTCCCGGGCCGTCGCGGCCGGCCGGGCGGGCGAGGTCGCGGCGAGCGCGGTCACCAGGGACAGCGCGTCCCCCCGGAAAAGTTCCCGCCCCCGGGCGATCCGGCGCTCCCGGCAGGCGCCGTCCGCCGACAGCCGCCGCAGCGCCCGCAGCAGTCCGGCGGCGTCCGTGACGGCCTCCGAGACGCCGAGCGCCGCCATCCTGCGAACGCCCTCCGCGCCGTGACCGGGCAGCGGACGGTAGCCCACCACGGGCGTCCCGGAGGCCAGTGCCTGTACGGCGGTCTGGCCCGCGGCGTTGTCGACCAGGACCCGGGCCGCCCTCAGCAGGCCGGGCATGTCCGTGACCCAGTCCGGTACGAGCACGCCCGGCAGCCCGGCCAGACGGGCCCGCAGACGGTCGTTGCGGCCGCACAGCACGACCGGGAGGAAACCGGCGCCGGCGAGCAGCCGGGCGGTGGCGTCCAGCTCCGAGGCGGCTCCCCAGGCGCCGGCGGACAGCACCACGGGCGGACGTCCGGGGGTGTGCTCCTCGAAGCGCCGCCGCCACCGGGCGGCTCCGGCGGCCGGTGCGGAGAAGGCGGGTGCCACCACCGGTCCGGTCGCCTCGACGGGCACCGGGATGCCGCGGCGCACGTCCCGGGCGGCGTCGCCGGTGAGACAGAGGTACAGGTCGTTGCCGGGGTGGAGCCACTGCCGGTGGACGGCGAAGTCGGTCATGAAGACGGCGCTCGGGGGCCGCAGCCGCCCCCGGGCCCTGAGGTGACCGGTCAGCTGGGCGGCCAGGTGGAAGACGGGCACCACCACGTCGGCGCCGGTGTGCTCCGCGAGCCCCGTCAGGCGCCGGCCGGCCAGCCGGGCCAGGGGGAGGCCGCTCGGGCGGTGCCGCGGGCCGGGGCGCAGCAGCGCGCGGTACAGGGCCGCGTACACCCAGGGGAAGTGCCGTACGCACGACTGGTAGAAGAGACGCAGCCCGGCGCCGATGCCGGGCGGGAGCAGCCGCAGCAGGTCCACGGTCTGCGCGTCGTGGCCCTGCTCCCGGGCGCGGCGGGCCAGTTCGGCGGCGACCGTGTCGTGACCGGCGCCCATGCTCGCGCTGACGATCAGCAGTCGCAGCCTGCCGTCCGCCGGGGCGTACCGGCGGGGCACCGAGGACGGTGAGTGCACGGGGTGGCGGGTCTCCCTGCGCCGGGCCGGTGAAACACTCCGGGCCGCGTTTCGGCCGGAGGGTCCCGGGATACTCCCGTCTGTCCCGCCCCGCCGAACGCCGGGAGCCGCCGTGGACGGCGGTCTCCCGGGTGTTCCTCCTCGCACCCGAGGTGCAGTCCATGTCTCACGCTTCCCGTGCCGGCGCCGCCGACGTGTCGTTCCCGCGAGCGTCCGCCGGGCCGGCCGACGCGGTGCCGGGGTTCCCGGCCGACGGCGCCGGGCGCACGCGCGCCGCGCTCGTGACCGGCGCCTCCTCGGGCATCGGCGCCGCCGTGGCCCGGCGGTTCTCCGCGCAGGGGTGGCGTCTCGTCCTGAGCGGGCGGGACGCCGAGCGCCTGCGCCGGGTGGCGGAGGCGGCCCCGGCGGAGGTCTTCCCGGCGGATCTGACCCGGCCGGGCGCCGAACGGGAGCTGACCCGGTTCGCCGTCGGGCACACCCGCCGGCTGGACCTGCTGGTGGCCGGCGCCGGGGTCGGCTGGGCCGGGGACTTCACCGCGATGCCCCCGCCGGCCCTCGACGAGGTCGTCGAGGTCGACCTCCTGGCGACGCTGCGGCTGGTCCGGCAGGTGGTGCCGCACATGGTGGAGGCCGGGTCCGGGCGCGTGGTGCTGATCGGATCGCTGGCGGGGACGGTGGCCGTGCGGGGCGAGGCCGTGTACTCGGCGGCCAAGGCGGGTCTGGCCGCCTTCGCCGACGCGCTGCGGTACGAGCTGCGCGGCAGCGGCGTCGCGGTGAGCCTCGTGGTGCCGGGAGTGGTGGACACGCCGTTCTTCGACCGGCGGGGCGCCCCGTACCGGCGATCGTGGCCGAGGCCCGTGCCGCCTGAGCGGGTCGCCGGCGCGGTGTGGAGCGCCGTCTCCCGGGGGCGGGACGAGGTCTACGTTCCCGGCTGGCTGCGGGTGCCCGCCCGGGTGCGGGGCGCGGCGCCGGGTCTGTACCGGCGGCTCGCCGCCGTGTTCGGCTGAGCGGCGGGCGACGGTGCTCGTCGTCGTCCTGGCCCTGCTGGCGGCGCTGTCCAACGCCGCGGCCTCGGTCCTGCAGCGGCGGGCCGCGGCGGACGAACCGGAGGGCGGCGCCGGGGTGCGCCAGGCCGTCCGCTGGCTCGGGCATGTGCTGCGCAGGCCGTACTGGGTGGCGGGGGCCGGCATGCTCGCGCTGTCCACCGTGCTGCAGGCGGCCGCGCTGAGCGTGGGCAGTCTCGCGCTGGTCCAGCCGCTCATGGCGACCGAGCTGCTGTTCACGCTGGTCGTCGGCAGCATGGTCTTCCACCGCCGCCCGGACCGCCGGACCTGGCTGGCGTTCGTCGCGTTGGCGGCGGGGCTGGCGGCGTTCCTGACGTCGGCCGCTCCGACCGCCGGCCGGGACACCGCATCCGCGGGGCAGTGGCTGGTGGCCTCGGGAACGGTCCTGGGCGGTGTGGTGGCGCTGGTGGTGACGGCCCGCACGGTGCGGGGCGCGTCGCGCGCGGCGCTGCTGGGGCTGGCGTCCGCGGTGTCGTTCGCCCTGACGGCGGCGCTGCTCAAGGAGGTGACCGGCAGGGTTCCGGACGGGCCGGCGGCGGTGCTGGGCACGTGGCCCCTGTACGCCACGGCCGTCGCCGGGGGCGTCGCCTTCCTGCTGCTCCAGAGCGCCTTCCGGGCCGGGACGCTGGCCGCCTCCCAGCCCGCCCTGACCCTCGGGGACGCCCTGACGAGCGTCGCCCTGGGGTGGGGGCTGTTCGGGGAGCAGATCACGCTGGGGGTGCGGGTGGTGCCGGCGCTGGTCGGGGTGGTGCTCATGGGCGCGGGGACCGCCGGGCTGGCCCGTGCGCCGTCGGTCGCCGGAGACTGGGACACGGCGGCGCGGCGTCCCGGCGCCGGCCCGGCCCGGCAGGGGCCATGAGCGACACTCGGGATACGGGTGTCCGCGTCGTACTCACCGGGCGGACACCACCGGAGAGGAGGCCGAGGCGATGGCTGCGTCCTTCCGGCGCACGGCAGCCGTGCTGACTCCGGCCGCCGCCGTCGCGGCGGCGCACATCGGGCCCGCCGCGACCTGGCTGCCCGTGGTGCGCCGCGGCTTCCCGCGTCTGGCCGGCGTCGGGGACCCCGCCCATGTGGCCCTCACCTTCGACGACGGTCCCGACCCCGGGTCGACCCCGCTGTTCCTCGACGCCCTGGAGGAACTCGGGGTCCGCGCGACGTTCTTCGTCCTGGGCGACGGCGTCGTACGGCATCCCGCCGTGGTGCGCGAGACCGTCCGCCGCGGGCACGAGGTGGCCGTGCACGGCTGGAGCCACGACCGCCCCTGGTTCCCCGCCCCGGCGGGCGACGCCCGTGCGCTGCTGCGGGCGGCCGGCGCGGTACGGGACCTGACGGGCCGGAGCCCCCGCTGGTACCGCCCGCCCTACGGCATCCTCACCTCGGGGCGCTGGGCGGCGGCCCGTACGGCGGGCCTGCGGCCGGTGCTGTGGACCGCCTGGGGCCGGGACTGGACGCCCGGCGCCACCCCGGCCTCGGTACGCGCCGCCGTCGCCTCCGGACTCCGCGGCGGCGGCACCGTCCTCCTGCACGACACGGACCGGATGTCGGCCCCGGAGTGCTGGCGGGCCGCGCTGGGCGCCCTGCCGGGCATCGTGCACCGGTGCCGGGAGGCGGGCCTGTCGGTCGGCCCGCTCGCGGACCACGGCGTGCCACAGCGCTGAGCCCGGCGGCCGCGCGGGGCCGGCCGGACCCTGCCGGCGGTTGACCTTGACACGGTGACAAGGTCTTCACTGCGGTCAGGGAGGTGGTTCCCGATGACCACGAGCATGCGGGAAGAGGATCCGGACACGACGCGGGTCCTCCGGGCGCTGGAGAGTGCCGGCCCGTCGGCGCGGCTGCGGGCGGCGCTGGCGGTGGGTGCGGCCCCGGACCCCCGGTACGTCGACGGCCTCGTCGAGCGGTGCGCGACCGAGCCCGACTTCCACGTGCGCGACATGCTCACCTGGGCGCTCACCCGCCACGCGTCGTCCGTGACGGTCCCCAGGCTGGTCCGTGAACTCGGTTCGGAGCGCGCGCAGGCACGGAGCCAGGCACTGCACACGCTGTCCAAGATCGGGGACCGGCGGGCGTGGCCCGCCATCACCCGTACGCTGCTGACCGACGCCGACGACGAGGTGGCACGCACCGCCTGGCGGGCCGCGGTCGTTCTCGTGCCCGAGGACGAGGAAGCCGCGCTGGCCGGGATCCTCGCGACCCAGCTCGGGCGCGGCGGCCGTGAGACCCGGCTGAGCCTCAGCCGGGCGCTGACGGCGCTCGGCGAGGTGATCGTGCCGGTG
This sequence comes from Streptomyces sp. NPDC030893, assembly GCF_055571535.1. NCBI lineage: Bacteria > Bacillati > Actinomycetota > Actinomycetes > Kitasatosporales > Streptomycetaceae > Streptomyces > Streptomyces sp. NPDC030893. The sequence goes on from NZ_JBVIFC010000012.1 coordinate 186,085, forward strand.
CTGCACACCGCGATGACGGGCTCCGTCCCGCGGGTGCGCTCGCACGCGGTCGCCACGGAACGGCTGTTGCGCGACCCGGACGCCGGATTCGAGTTCGCGGTCGAGGAGGCGAAGCGCATCGTGGCCCTCGGCCCGGGCGGCGGGAAGGAGTGACGGCGGTGCTGATCGGTGAGGTGGCGCGGCGGTCGGGGGTCAGTGCCCGCATGCTCCGGCACTACGAGGCGCTCGGCCTGGTGCGCCCGACGGGCCGTACCGGGTCCGGCTACCGTGCGTACTCGGGCGAGGACATCCGCAGGATCTTCCACATCGAGAGCCTGCGGTCGCTGGGGCTGTCGCTGCGTGAGGTCGGGCGGGCGCTGGACGATCCCGGTTTCGAGCCCGCGCAGCTGGTCGACGACCTCGCCCGCCGGACGCGTGAACGCATCGCCCGTGAGACGGAGCTGCTCACGCGGCTGCGCCGGATCGGTGCGGCCGATCCCGCCGACTGGGAGGACGTGCTGCGGACCGTCGCACTGCTTCAGGCCCTGGGGTCGGACAGCGCGGGGAAGCGCCAGCGGGCGGCGCTGTCCTCGGCCACCGGCGCCCCGATACCGGTGGAAGCCCTGGTCGAAGCCGCTCTGAGCGAGACGGACCCGAATGTCGCCGGGGCTCTCCGCTGGGCACTGGCGCGCTCGGAGGACGGCGGACTGGCCCTGCTGGCGGAGGGCCTCGCCTCACCACGGGCCGAGGTGCGCACGCGTGCCGTCCGGGCCGTCGCCGAGCTGCCCGGCGCGGAGACGACCGCGCTGCTGCGCGACGCCCTCACCGACTCCGACGTCGCGGTCCGCAGATGTGCGGCGCTCGCCCTGGGGAGCCGCGAGGTGGCTGCCGCGATTCCGACGCTCGTCGACATGGTCGTCGAGGAGGCGAACGACGTCGACGCGGCCGACGCGCTGAGCGTGCTGGCGCGTGATCCCGAGGCGGCCGGCCGGATCACCGCCGATCTCGTCGGCCGCCTCACTGGCGCCCCGCGCGGTTCGTCCGCACGCCGCCGCCTGGCACAGGCCCTCGCGGACATCCCGGGCCCCGCGGCGTCGCACGCCCTCGCGGAGCTGTCCTGCGACGAGGACCGCTCCGTGGCGCTCACCGCGGGCTACGTCCTGGAGCTGCGGCGCACACGGTGACGGCCCGGGTCGCGGGAGCCCGGGTCGGGAGCCCGGAGAGGGGACGGCCGGCGGCTCAGGCGGGCGGTTCGGCCGGCCCGGCGGGGCCGCCCCGCCCGTCCAGGCGCGCCACCCGACGGACGCCGGCGACCTGGCGGTAGGAGGCGTCGAGGAGTTCGGCCACCTCCTGCCAGTCCACGTCGTCGGGCGCCGTCGTGCCGCCGGCGGCCAGGTCGATGCCGATCCAGCCCGAGGGGGCGAGGTAGGCGGGTGCGAAGAAGCGGGCGTCCTCGGCCAGGGCCGCGCGGTCGGCCTCGTCCGGCAGGACGATCAGGGCCCGGTCGTAGTGGACCCGGGCATCGGCGGCACCCTTGGTCGAACCGCCGTACCAGGCGAAGTACTTACCGGCCCGGAAACCCGGCCGGCCGTGCGCGATCCGCTCCTCCGCGTCCGGGAACGCCAGGACCACCCGGCGCAGCCGCACCAGGTACGGGTCGTCGTCCTCGAACATCAGGGGATGGGGCATGGCACCGGCACCGCTCTCGCCGCTCTCGCCGCTCTCGACGTCTGCTCGACACGGCCACTGTAGACCTCTGCACCACCGCCCTCCCTCGCCCAGCATGGGGTGTGCCGACACAGACCCGTCCCCACCGCACACGAGGAAGTGGCGCACATGGCCTCCGGAACCACCGCTCCTGCCCGTACATAGGGGGCAGTGCGCCCCGGATGAGCCGGAAGGGGGCCTCCAGCATCACGGTGAGCACCGTGTGGAAGACGCCGGGCGGGAACTCCTCGATGGGGCGACGCGCTGCAGTCCGGCGTTGTTGACGAGGACGTCGGTGCCGGCCGCGGCGAGTTCGGCGCGTCCAGGCCGGTGAGGTCCAGGGCGTGCGGTTCCACGGTGCCCGGGAGGCCGCGGGCCGTCTCGGCGAGTGCCTCCAGTCCCGCGCCGTCCCGGTCGACGGCTCTGACCTTGGCCCCGGCGGCCGCGAGCCGCAGGACACAGGTGCGGCCGATACCGCCGGCGGCACCGGTGACAAGGGCGGTACGGCCACCGAGGTCGAGCGGATCGGCGTGGAGGGCCGGAACGGCGGGGGCGCGGTCATGGAACGACCCTGGGCAGCGGCCCGGGGTCGACCCATGTGGTTACGCCCTGCAGTTCAGTAGCTTCCAGTGGGGTCGAACCATGTGGGTGTCTCGGACATGGCCTGTTTGATCCGGAAGCGTGCGAACTCGTGCAGCTCCGGCAGCGCGTCCACGGCGAACCAGCCGACGTCCAGCGACTCGTCGTCGTTGACCCGCGCCTCGCCCCCGACGGCACGGCAGCGGAAGGTGATGTCCATGTACTGGCAGACGTCGCCGTTGCCGTACGTCACCGGGTCCAGCGCCTGCACCAGCAGCACCCGCTCGGCGACGCAGCGCACCGCGGTCTCCTCCTCGACCTCCCGCACGGCGCAGGCCGCGGGCTGCTCCCCCGGGTCGGGGATGCCGCCGATCACCGACCACTTGCGCGTGTCCGACCTGCGGTTCAGCAGCACCCGGCCCTCGTCGTCGAAGACGAGCGCGGTGACTCCCGGGAGCCACAGCAGTTGATGACCGGCGGAGGCGCGCAGTGTGCGGATGAAGTCAGGAGTAGCCATGGGCCGACCCTAACCGGCGCCGCGCGGCTCTCCCCGGCACGTCGGGGACCGCTCCGGCGCGTCGCCGGCCCCGGTCGCCGACGGGTCGGAACGGCGTCCCCCGCACCACGTGCCTAAGCGTTCCCGGCGCGTCGTGCGCGTACCCCGGTGGCGGCGGCCCAGCCCAGGCCGCCCGCGGCGACGAGCACGAGGGCGATCTCCGGCAGGACGCCGAGACGGGTGGCCGGGGTCCGGGAGGAGCGCAGCGGCACCTCCTGCACCAGCGAGTCGGCGACGAACATGCCGGTCTTCTGCGTGATCTCCCCGTCGGGCATGATGATCGCGCTGACCCCGCTGGTCACCGGCACGGTGACGGCGCGGCTGTGCTCCACGGCACGGACCCGGGACATCGCGAGCTGCTGGTGGGTCATCTCGCTGCGGCCGAAGGTCGCGTTGTTGCTGGGCACCGAGATCAGCTGGGCGCCGGCGGTGACCGTGTCGCGCACCGCCCAGTCGAAGGCGGCCTCGTAGCAGGTGACCAGGCCGACCCCGGCGCCGTTCATCCGGAACACCCCGGGTTCGTCGCCCCGGCTGAAGTCCTGGCGGACCATCGAGGTCCAGTCCTCGTTGATCGCTCCGACGAGCGAGCGCAGCGGGAGGTACTCGCCGAACGGCTGGATCTGCCGTTTGTCGTAGGTGTCGACGGGGCCCTTCGCCGGGTCCCAGAGGATCTGCTCGTTGAGCAGCTCGCCGTCCCGGGAGACCACGCCGCCGACCGAGACGGGGGCGCCGATGGCCTTGGCCGCCCGGTCGATGACGTCGCGCGCGTCGTCGTTGACGAAGGGGTCGATGTCGGAGGAGTTCTCCGGCCACAGCACGATGTCGGGCTGCTCGGCCTTCCCCGCCGCGACGTCGGCGGCCAGGCGCTCCGTCTCCCGCGCGTGGTAGTCGAGGACGGCGCGCCGCTGGGAGTTGAAGTCCAGACCCAGCCGGGGCACGTTGCCCTGGATGACGGCCACGGTCACGGTGCCGGTCTCGGCCCTGTCACCGACCAGCGCCCTGGACGCGAGCGCGGCGGCCACGGGGACCACGACGCTCAGCACACCGACGACCGCCGCGGCCCGGTGCAGGGTGCCCGCGCGGCGGGCCCGCACGGCGAGCCGGACGACCTCGTACAGGCCGAAGCCGCACAGGACGACCGCGAAGCCGAGCACCGGGGTGCCGCCGAGCGCGGCGAGCGGCAGGAAGACGCCGTCCGCCTGGCCGAACGCGACCTTCCCCCAGGGGAAGCCGCTGAACGGCACGCGCGCGCGGGCCGCCTCCCCGGCGATCCACAGCGCCGCCGCCCACACCGGCCATCCCGGCAGCTTCGACACCGCGGCGACACCGGCACCGACCAGCGCGACGAAGACGGCCTCGATCACGGCCAGGGCGATCCACGGTCCGGGGCCGACCTCCACACCGGTCCACACCAGCAGCGGCAGCAGGAAGCCGAGGCCGAAGAGGTAGCCGAGGCCGAGTGCCGCCTTCCAGCTCCGGCCGCGCAGGACCCAGCCGAAGACGGCGAAGGCGGGCAGCGCCAGCCACCACAGGGTGCGCGGCGGGAAACTGACGTAGAGGAGCAGGCCCGAGAGCGCGGCTGCGGCGGCCGGGAGGAGACGACGCACGAGGCGAGCGCCCCGCGCGGGCGGTGCGGTCTGCGGGGGCATCGGGTCCGACTCGCCGACGGAGGTTGCGGTGACGGTCACTCCGGGAGTCTACGGCGCGTGCCGCGCGGGTCGCGGGCCCCGCTGGGTGCGCGAGGCTGTGCAGCATCGTTTCCGCGCGACTTGTCACCACACATCCCCAAACCGGCCACCAGCGGTTACGGTGTGCCGGTGCCCTGATCGTGCGGCCGGCGCCGGCGGCCGGGGCCCGTCACAGGTCGGGGGCGACGCGGTGCGGGGTGCGGGGTGGAGTCCACGGGAATGGCTGCCGCCGGTCCGGATGCGGACGGCGAAAGACCGATCGGGCCGGACGCGGCGGGGATGGTCCTGCTGGGGGTCTGCGCCGCCTGGCCGCTGATCACGGCGGCGACCCGGGGCGGCCGCCCCGAGGGGATGCTGCTCGCGGTGCTGGCCGTGGCCGCCGGCTGTGCGGCGGGCCGGATCGGCGGGGCGCTCCTGCCGGTGGCCGCTCCCTGCGCGGGTGCCCTGGCCGGCATCGGCCTGACGGTGGCGGTGCCGCAGCTGACGCCCGGGCCGCAGATCGCCGCTCCGCTGGGGCACGCCGGCGCGACCACCGCCATGGTGACCCTGTCGGTGGGCGCCGCGTGCTGCGCGGCATGGGCGGCCGGCACGCCGGCGGTGCGGTTCGCGATGCGTCTGCTGGCCGTGGGTGTCGTGGTGGCCGCGGCGGTGCTCGGCTCGGTCGCCGGATGTGTGGCGGGTTCGGTGGTGCTGCTGTGTTCCCTCGCCGTGGGGCGCGTACGGCGCCGGGGTCCCGCCCTCATGGGGCTGGGCGTGGCCGCCGCCGGGGTGACCGGACTGACCTGGGCGGTGGGCGGGGGCGCCTTGCCGGAGGGACTGGCCGCGACTCTGGAGGGCAGGCTGACCCCGCGCCGGGTGGGCTTGTGGCGGGACGCGGTCGACATGGTCCGGGAGCACGCGGTGCTGGGCGTGGGCCCGGGTCGCTTCGGGGAGGTCAGCACCGCATCGGGCCGGTCGCCGCTGTCCGACGGCAAGCCGCACTCCGCGCCGCTCCAGCTGGCGGCCGAGCAGGGCGTCGTCGGGGTGGCGCTGCCGGCGCTGGCCTTCGGCTGGCTGCTCTACGCCCTGTGGCGCAGTCCGCGTGCCACGCCGGTGGTGCTGACGGCGGGCGCGGCGCTGACGGTGCTCGCCGCGATCGCCTCGGTGGGCAACGCGCTGAGCTTCACGGCGGTGACCGTGGGCGGCGGCCTGCTGGCGGGCCTGGCGACCTCTCGCCCCCTCACGGACGACACGGGCCCCCCTCCGCGCGGAGACCGCCCCGCCCCATGACCCGGGTGTTCCATCCACCGCCCACCGCAGCACCCTTCGGCCCACCGCCGAACCGGGCGGGACCTCGCCGCGCGGCGCGCCGTCGCCCATGGGGTCACCCGCCGGCCTTGGCCACGCTCCCCCGCAGTCACCGGACCGACAAGCCTTCCGAAGGATCGCCCGCCTGACGCACCCGCCAACCGGAAGCTCCCCAGGCCGCGCTCCTCCCACGGCCACCGCCACCCGGACCGGCAAGCCCTCCGGTCTGTCGCCTCGCGGTCACCGGGCCGGCGAACCCCGCAGGACGGTCGCCCGGGGAGTGGTCCTTCGCCACGGCGAAGCACGGGGACCGTGGCCCGTACGGGCCGCGGCCGACCGGTGCCCGCCCGAGGTGCCCTTCCGGCGGCCGGCTCGGGCGGCACCGGGCCACCTCGTCGGTCCGCACACACGTGGGCCGCCCCTTCGAGCCCCCAGCTCACGAGCAACCGCAGTGCCCCGGGACCGGGAAGGGGGTGGCGGGGGCGGGGAAGCAATCACGCCCCCAGCCCCACGGCTCAGTGCTTCGCGCCCGGCCTACGCGGGCGGAGGCGGTCGCGGATGACGGTCACCGCCGCCTCCGCGTCGTCCACGGTCACCGTGAACGTGTGCCCGTCCCACATTTGAAGAACGACGCCCTCACCCCGGCGCACGACGACGGCCGTGCCCTTCTCCGGCCGCCAGCGGTACCCCCAGCCGCCCCAGTGCCGCGGGGTGACGTGGGGGGCGAACTCCGCCCCGGCGACCTGCGACAGCGGGATCCGGCGGCGCGGCAGGCCCATGTGCCCGCAGCGCACCTCCAGGTGGTCCTCGTCGACCCGCAGCGCGACATGCACGAAGGCGAGGGTGCCGAAGAGAACGAGCAGCCCCGCCGCGATGCAGCCGACGACGGCCATGGCCAGCGGCGCGGCACCGCTCGTCCACGCGGAGTCGACGGCCAGCGCGATGCCGAGCGCCATGCACGCGGCGCCGATCAGCGCCAGCAGCCACTGGAAGCGACCGGTGGCCCGACCGGTCCAGACCTCGGTGTGCGGGGCGTGATCGCCGCGGCGCGGGTCCCTCATACGTTTGAGGTTACTCAGGATTCGCTGAGCGGCTACCTCGTAGCACAGCGTTACTGCGCCGTCCGGGCGGGAGCGAGCGGCTGGAGCAGCCTTCCTTCGGCGTAGTCGAGGGCCGGTGCGGGCAGCGTGCCCTCGCGCCCGCTGAGCAGCACCGTCAGCGTGCCGCTCCCCGGCGCCCCGGGGGCGGGCTGCGCGCCGAGGCGGCGCAGGGCCTGGGCGGCCACCGCCCCGGCGGAGCCGTGCAGCGCGAGCGGTGGACGGCCGGGGCGCTGTACGGCGGCACGGATGCGCTCGGCGACGAGTTCGTAGTGGGTGCAGCCCAGGACGACGGTCGTCACATCGTCCGGGGTGAGGTCGGCCGCCGCGGCGACCGCGGCGTCGATCGCCGTCTCGTCCGCCCGCTCCACGGCCTCGGCCAGTCCCCAGCAGGGCACCTCGGTGACGGCCACGCCCCCGGCGAAGTCCTCGATGAGGTCGTGCTGGTAGGTGCTGCCGGTGGTGGCCGGTGTGGCCCAGATCGCCAGCGGCCCGCCGCCCGCCGCGGCCGGTTTGATCGCCGGGACGGTGCCGATGACCGGCAGTCCGGGTTCGAGGCGGGCGCGCAGGGCGGTGAGGGCGTGCACCGTGGCGGTGTTGCAGCCGACGATCAGCGCGTCGGGGCGGTGGGCGGCCGCCGCGACGGCGACGGCGACCGCGCGCTCGGTCAGGTCCTGCGGAGTCCTCGGTCCCCACGGCATGCCCTCGGGGTCGAGGGAGAGCACGAGATCGGCGTCGGGACGGAGACGCCGTACCGCGGCGGTGGCCGCCAGCAGTCCGATTCCGGAGTCCATGAGCGCGATCTTCACCCGGCCACGATAGACGATGAGCCGCTCCGGGGCCGTGCCGTGGGGCAGACTGCGCACGTGAGCGCCCTTGTGTGGAGTGCCGCCGGATCCCTCGCCGCCTGGTTGTGGCTGCTGCTCTGCCAGGGCGGGTTCTGGCGTACGGACGTCCGGCTGCCGCCGCTGCGGGATCCGGACGCATGGCCGGACGTGTGTGTCGTCGTACCCGCGCGGGACGAGGCGGCGGTGCTGCCCGCGAGTCTGCCGTCGGTGCTCGCCCAGGACTATCCGGGCCGGGCCGAGGTGTTCCTCGTCGACGACGGCAGCGCCGACGGCACCGGGGAGCTCGCGCGCGACCTCGCGCGGCGGCACGGCGGGCTGCCGCTCACGGTGGGCACCCCGGGCGAGCCGCCCGCCGGCTGGACCGGCAAGCTCTGGGCGCTGCGGCACGGCATCGCGCTGGCCGGCGCGCGTGACCCCGAGTACCTGCTGCTGACGGACGCCGACATCGCGCACGCCCCGGACAGTCTGCGCCGGCTGGTGGCGGCCGCCCGCACCGGCGGCTGGGACGTGGTGTCGCAGATGGCCCGGCTGCGGGTGGAGAGCCGCTGGGAGCGTCTGGTCGTGCCGGCCTTCGTCTACTTCTTCGCGCAGCTGTACCCGTTCCGCCGGATCGGCAAGGACGGGACGCGGACGGCCGCGGCGGCCGGCGGCTGTGTGCTGCTGCGTGCCGATGCCGCCGCGCGGGCGCGGATCCCCGACGCCATCCGCCACGCCGTCATCGACGACGTCTCGCTCGCCCGCGCGGTGAAGCGGAGCGGCGGACGTGTCTGGCTGGGACTGGCGGACGGGGTGGACAGCGTGCGTCCGTATCCGCGGCTGGGCGACCTGTGGCGCATGGTGTCGCGCAGCGCGTACGCGCAGTTGCGGCACAGCCCGGCGCTGCTGGCCGGTACGGTCGCCGGGCTGGCGCTGGTGTACCTGGTGCCGCCCGTCGCGGTGGCCGTGGGCGCGGTGACGGGGAGCGCGCTCGCCGCGGTGCCGGGTGCGGCGGCCTGGCTGGTGATGTCGGGGACGTACGTCCCGATGCTGCGCCACTACCGGCAGCCGTGGTGGCTCGCTCCCCTGCTGCCGCTCACCGCGTCGCTGTACCTGCTGATGACGGTGGACTCGGCGGTGCGGCACCACCGGGGGCGCGGTGCGGCCTGGAAGGGCCGCACCTACTCCCGGCCACGGGCCGTGCCCGACGAGGGCTGACCGGCCGTCATTTGCGGCCCGGGGTCCAGTTCATGCCCCAGCCGTAGGCGTGGTCGACGGTGCGCTGGGGGCTCACTCCGCGCTCCGGGACGAGGTAGCGGGCCTCGCGCTGGACGACGAGTTCGCCGCCGCCGGTGTTGGTGATCAGGGCGAGCGCGCAGACCGTCGAGGGGACGGTGCACTCGTCGAGGGAGAAGTCGATCGCCGCCCCGTGCTGCGGCTGGAGGGTGACCGTGGCGTGCAGGTCCGCGAAGGAACGGGCGCCCTCGTAGATGGTGACGAAGACGAGGATGCGCCGGAAGTGGTGCTTGTGGTCGAGGTTGACGGTGAGGTTCTCACCGCTCGACACGGCGCCGGTGCGGTCGTCGCCGTCCAGGTGGATGAACGGGGGCTGGTGCAGGGCCCCGAACGCGTTGCCGAGGGCCTGGACGACGCCCTTCCTGCCGTCGGTGAGTTCGAACAGGGCGCACAGGTCGAGGTCGAGGTCGGAGTGCATGGCGACCGGGCGGCCCAGCTTTCCCGCCCAGCCGGAGAACTGTTTGCGCACCTCCCAGTTGAGGTTCACCTGGAGGGCGCCGGAGGTGCCGCCCTGTTTGGTCAGCGAGACCGAGGGGGCGGACTTGGTGAGCGTGACCTTCGTCAGCCTGACCGGCTCGGGCGACGCGGCCGGCGGAGGCGGGGCGGCCGGGGGCGGCGGCATGGTGACGGGGGGCGCGGTGACCGGCGGGGCGGTCACCGGGGCCGCGACGGACGGCGCCGTGGCCGCAGGGGCGGGCGGGGCGGTGTGCTGGGGTTCGTCCACGGTGATGCCGTAGTCGGTGGCGAGGCCCTCGAGTCCGCTGCTGTAGCCCTGGCCGACGGCGCGGAACTTCCAGGCGCCCTGGCGCCGGTAGAACTCGCCGAGCACGAACGCCGTCTCCGTGGTCGCGCCCGCGCTGTCGAAGCGCGCGGCCGATGTGCCGCTCGCGGCGTCCTTGACCTCGATGTACAGATCCGGGACCCGGCCGAACGGGCCGCCGTCGGACGAGGCGGCCAGGATCACCGTCTCGATGCCGGGCTCCACGCGCGCGAGGTCGACGAGCAGCGTGTCGGTGGTCCGGCCGCCGGTGTCCCGCTTGCCCTCGTGCCGGACGGCGCCGGAGGAATGGGCGGGCTGGTTGTAGAAGACGAAGTCGCTGTCGGAGCGGACCTTACCGCCGGCCAGCAGGAGCGCCGAGGCGTCCGCGTCGGGGACGCCCGGGCCCGAGCGCCAGCCCACTTCCACCCGCAGTGCCGTGGTCGGCACCGGTGTGTTCGATCCCTTCGGCATTGACATGTCCGCCCCCATCACGGGTCGCCCGCGCCAGGTCAGGTCCCGGCATCCGTCGTTCTTCGTCCGCACAACCTATTCTTCCGGACCGGGAACGCCCACGGGGATCGTGCCGGAACACAGGGGTGGGACACAGGGGTCAACCCCCGGTAACCGGCCCGGAACTCGGTCTTTACACGAAATCCGCTCAGCGGATTGACCGTTTTCCCCAACTTCGCTCGCATTAGTGATGCCAGGTCACGGCGGGCGCAGAAAACAACCCTCTTACCGGTCTCCCCAAAAGCACATCGTGGGCTTAACTTATGTGCCATGACCTCCCCCCGCTCCACTTATGGCGGCGGTTACTACTCCGCCTCCTTCCCGGACACCCCGATCTACGACTCGCTCGTGGCCGAGCGGGGCACCCCGCAGATCGCCCCGATCCGGGTCCCCGCCGCGTACGAGGCGCCGGTCAGCCATCTGCCCGCGCTTCCCTCGGCGTTGCCCGCCCTCCCGGCGGCCCCGTCCCAGCCCGCCTACGGCTATCCGCAGGCGCCGCAGCCCGCGCCGCTCCAGCAGGCGCATACGGCCTACATCCCGCAGCAGGCCACCGCGCCGCGCGGCTACCCCGGCCCCCAGCCGCAGCCGCCGCGTCCGGCCCCGCCCGCCGGCTACGAGGCGATGCGCCCCGCGGCGCCCCGCCCGGCCCCCGCGCCGTACCACGATCCGTACAACCAGCAGCAGTACCGCGGGTACTGAGCCGTCCCCGGGGCTGTCGGTGCCGTCCGGCACCACGGCCCCCTGGGGAAGGCGCGTCCGCAGTCGATCCGCATCCACCCGGTCAGGGCCTTCCGGAGGCTGCCGCTCCGGGAGGTCGTAGTGGAGTTCCGGGGACCGGCCGGGGGCCGGCACCGGATGCCGATCGACGACAGGGGAAAGGTCGCCGCCCCGCGGCGCACCCACGCCTCGCACCGGCCGCCGCCGGGCTTCCGCCCGGCGGCGTCGTGCTGTCCGCGCCCGCCACGGCACCGTGAGGACGGGCCGAACGGCGTTCCCGCTCCGGTCAACCCCGTGCCCGCGCGCACGCTACGGTGGTCCCGGCCGAACCGATCGGCGAGAACACGGGCGGGAACGAGCCATCAGTACGACAGGGTGGGGGCACAGCTCAGCCATGGCACAGGGCACGGTCCAGGTGACGCACACCGGCACATCGAGGTGGCGCCGCCGCACGGGTGAGTACGCATCGCTCGCCGCCGCCCTGGAGGCCGCGGCCGAAGGCGACGTCCTCACCGTCGCTCCCGGTACCTACCGGGAGAACCTCGTCGTCCTGCGGGCGGTGACGCTGCGCGGCCCGGAGGGCTCACCCGGCTCGGTGCGCATCGCGCCGGTGGACGGCGTCCCGCTGACCGTGCGCTCCTCGGCGGTCATACGGGACCTGCACGTGGAGGGCCAGGACGCCACCGCCCCGGCCGTGCTCGTCGAGGAGGGGACCCCGGAGCTGCGGGACGTCCGGGTCGTCACCCGCTCCGCGGCCGGCATCGAGGTGCGCGGCGGCGCCCGGCCCACCGTGCGGCGCTGCACGGTCGACAATCCCGCGGGGGTCGGCATCGCCGTACTGGACGGCGGGGGCGGGGTGTTCGAGGAGTGCGAGGTGGTGTCCGCCGGGCAGGCGGGGGTCGCCGTGCGCGGCGGCGCCCACCCGCGGCTGGAGCGCTGCCGGGTGCACCACGCCGCGGGCTCGGGACTGACCGCGACCGGGGAGAACTCGGCGCTGGAGGCGGTGGGTTGCGAGGTCTACGAGGTGCGGGGCAGCGGCGTCCAGGTGACCGGCCGCGCCACCGCGCACCTCACCGACTGCGATGTGCACCGTACGACGGGGGACGGCGTCACCCTGGACACGGACGCGGTACTGACGCTGGCCGACTGCCGGATCCACGACATCCCGGAGAACGCGGTCGACCTGCGGTCCCGCTCGGTGCTCACCCTGACCCGCACCAGCGTGCGGCAGTTCGGCCGCAACGGTCTGTCGGTGTGGGACCCGGGCACGCGCGTGGACGCCAACCAGTGCGAGATCTTCGACAGCACCGGCGACTACCCGGCGGTGTGGGTGAGCGACGGCGCCACGGCCGTACTGGACTCCTGCCGGGTGCACGACGTGCCCGACGCGCTGTTCGTCCTCGACCGCGGCTCCCGCGCGGACGTCGTCGACAGCGATCTGTCGCAGGTGCGCAACACGGCCGTGTCGGTGAGCGACGGCGCCACCGCACAGCTCGACGACTGCCGGATCCGGGAGGCGGCGACCGGCGCCTGGTTCCGCGACCACGGCAGCGGCGGCACCCTCAGCAATTGCACCCTGGACGGCACCCAGACCGGAGTGATCGTCACCAAGGGCGCCGACCCCACCGTCGAACGCTGCACGGTCGGCTCGCCCGCCGAGGCGGGTGTCTACGTCTCGGCCGGTGGCCGCGGCACCTTCGTGAACTGCCGGGTCACGGGCAGTGGCGGCTACGGCTTCCATGTGATCGACGGCAGCCGTACGACGCTGCGCAAGTGCCGTACGGAGCGCTGCGCGCGCGGCGGTTACGAGTTCGCCGAGGGCGCGGACACGGCGTCCGGCTCGGGCGGCCCGGTCGTCGAGGACTGCACGAGCGACGAGAGCGGCAGCCTGCGGGCGCCCGCGGCGCCGGAGCCGGCCGTGCAGACGACGGGCCGTTCCACCACCGGGCTGCTGGGCGCCGTTCCCGTCGCCCGGGCCCCCGAGCCGGCACCGCCCGCGCCCGCCTCCGTGCCGGAGCCGGAGAGCCGCACCTCCAAGGCCGTGCTCGGTGAACTCGACGCGCTGGTGGGCCTGGAGAGCGTCAAGCGCGAGGTGCGGGCCCTCACCGACATGATCGAGGTGGGCCGGCGCCGGCAGCAGGCGGGGCTGAAGGCGGCGTCGGTCAAGCGGCACCTGGTGTTCACCGGCTCCCCCGGCACCGGCAAGACCACCGTCGCCCGCCTGTACGGCGAGATCCTCGCCTCGCTCGGGGTGCTGGAGCAGGGGCATCTGGTCGAGGTGTCCCGGGTGGACCTGGTCGGCGAGCACATCGGTTCCACGGCGATCCGCACCCAGGAGGCGTTCGAGAGGGCGCGCGGCGGTGTGCTGTTCATCGACGAGGCGTACGCGCTCTCCCCCCAGGACGCCGGGCGCGACTTCGGCAAGGAGGCCATCGACACCCTGGTGAAGCTGATGGAGGACCAGCGGGACGCGGTGGTGGTGATCGTCGCCGGGTACACGGCCGAGATGGAGCGGTTCCTGTCGGTCAACCCGGGTGTGGCGTCCCGTTTCTCGCGGACCATCACCTTCGGCGACTACGCGCCCGGGGAGCTGCTGCGCATCGTGCGGCAGCAGGCCGAGGAGCACGAGTACCGGCTGGCGCCGGGCGCCGACGAGGCCCTGCTGGCGTACTTCACGGAGATTCCCAGAGGACCGGCGTTCGGCAACGGGCGCACCGCGCGGCAGACCTTCGAGGCGATGGTCGAGCGGCACGCGAGCCGTGTCGCCCAGCTCGACGAGCCGACCACCGACGACCTGTCCCTGCTGTACGCCGAGGACCTGCCCCCGCTTCCCTGAGCGCGGCGCGCTCAGGCCGGCGGGCCGTCGCCGGGCTCCTCGGTGTGCCGTGGGGCCGGCACCCCGGGCCGCAGGCGGGCGAGCAGCCGGCGGCGCTCCTCGGCGAACGCCGGATCGGCCTGGTAGTCGGAGTGGCCGTGGATCGGCGCGGGCAGCGGGTGGGTCTCGGTGCGCCCGTAGGCGAGGGGGTCCTGGAGGGCGGGGCGGTCCACGGCGGGGCCGCGGTCGCCGGGCAGCCGGATCGGACCGCCGATGGGGTCGGTGCGGCGGTGGAGGTTGCGCCAGCAGTCGACCTCCTGGTGCAGGAAGCCGAGCGCGTCCGGCCCGAAGTGGGCGGGGAACCAGCGGCCGTAGAGCCGCTCCAGCGGGGAGCCGTAGGTCAGCAGGGCGACCCGTCTGCGGGTGGACGGGGGGAGCTGCCAGGCCGCGGCGGCGGCGAGGACGCTGCCCTGGGAGTGGCCGGAGAGCACCAGCCGTCCTCCGGTGGACCGGGTCCAGGTGGCGATCCGCCAGGTCAGATCGGGCACGGCGCGCTCGGCGTAGCAGGGCGGCGCGAAGGGGTGCGCGGCGCGCGGCCAGAAGGTGCCGACGTCCCACAGGATGCCGATGGTGCGCCGCGCGGAGGCGTCCTTGTAGGCGCGGCGGCCCCAGGTGACGAACAGTATGAAGCCGAGTCCGATCAGCCAGGAGCCCAGCGCCTGCGCGGTCTCGGCCGCGCCGTGGACGACGGCGTACGAGCCGCGCGCGGCCTCCCCCGGGGTCTTGTCGGTGGCGAGGGCGCCGACGAGGGCGCCGGCGCCGAGCACCAGGGTGGCGGCGGAGGTGACGGCGAGGACGCGCGGGCCGCGGTCGGTGAGGGAGGCCATCGCGCGGACGGAGGCGATCCGGCGGGTGCGGCCGGGGTCGCCCGGCTCACCGGCGTACTCGTGCTCGACCGCGGCGCGTTCCGCGCGGGCGATCCGCCAGGCGCGCCGGGCGAGCCAGCAGCACATCACCAGCAGCAGGACCAGCAGCGGGGGGATCACGGAGGCCTGCCAGGTGAGCAGCACCGGCGGCCCGGGCATCGAGGCGCCGGTGCCGTCCAGCCAGTCGGCGACCCGCTGGGAGACACCGCCGGACATCACACCGCCGAGCGCGCAGGCGAGCATGGCGACGGCCGGTCCGGCCAGGCCCCGCATGGCGGCGCGCCGGTCGGGGTCGGTGCGGTGGAGGGCGTGGGCGACCCCGGCGAGGACGATCACGAGCAGGCCCTGTGCGAGGACGAGGGCGCCGAAGGCGGCGTCGCCCGGCAGCCGGCCGGACGACTGCCACCCGGGTCGCTCCCATCCGGCGTACAGCACGGCGAGCACGAGCAGCACGAGGGCGGCCAGGGGCAGGCACCGCACCAGCCGCCGGTCGAGCGCGCTGTCCAGCCGGCGTTCGCTGCGGCCCCGGCGGCAGACCACCCACACCACGGCGCCCGCCCCGGCGGCCAGGACCGCCTCCAGGAGCACACCGAGGACGGCCAGGGCCGCCGGTCCGCCCGGTGCGCGGTCGTACCGGGCGGCGGCCGAGCCGACGGCGGCGGCGACCGTCAGCAGTCCGGCGGCGGTGTGCGCGGCGCGCAGCCGGGAGACCAGGCGCCGGCCGTACCAGAAACCGGGCCGGCCCAGCGCGGTGGGGATGCCGTCCTCCTCGGGCTCGGGGTCCCGGGCCGGCGGCTGCTGGGACTCGTAGGCGCTCCAGGTGCGCCGCGACAGGAACCACAGCAGGCCGGTGAGGGCGGTGGGCACCAGGGCGGCGAGGGCGAGCCTGCGCCCCGGGGCGCTCCACCAGCCGCCGTCGGAGCTCTCCGGCGAGAGGAAGCCCAGCCAGGAGTGCCGGTCGGCGCAGGCGTGGGTGCCGGCGCACTGCCACGCGGTCAGGTCGAGGGCGACCTCGCAGGCGGCCGCGACGAGCAGCACCGTCAGGCTCAGCCCGGTCAGCCGGACCAGCAGGCCGTAGAGCCGGACCGTGCGGCGGCGGCCGCGGGCGGTGGGGCGCATCCAGTGGGCGAGGTTGACCACCATGAAGGGGAGCAGCAGCAGCCACAGGGCGCGGGTGCCGTTGCCGGAGGTGAGGTTGCACCAGACGTAGGCCTCGGGGACGGGGCCCTCGCGGCGCCCGTCGGGCCGGTGTTCCGCGTCGGCGTCGTCGGCGCGGCGGAACACGGCGGCGACGTCGTCACCGGTGATCCGGACCGTGCGCGGGTCGTTGAGCATCTCCTCCGGGGTGGTTCCGCCCACCCCGTGGACCAGGAGCTCCAGGGCCGCCCCCGGCTCCGCGGGCCGGGCGGCGGAACCGCTGTCCCCCTCGGCCGGTCTGTACTGCCGCGCGCTTTCCACCGATTCGCACATCCCCCGTGACACCCCGTCGGCTCCGTCCGTTCGGCCACAGGATCCCCCGTGACGGGACGGGCTCGCACCTCTCGTCACCCAATCTCCCCGATCCGTGCCGGGACAAGCACCGACACGGCACGTCAATGGCATGTTCGCGTCGACCCACCGGTGGCGCCGTCCGGGGGCCGCCGTGCGAGGATGGGACGTCCGCGCACCGGTGCCGGGAGGGAATCCGCTCGTCGCAGTGGGTGTGTGAGGCGTGTCGGAGGGCTTTGCGGCGAAAGGACCGGAGCGTACGTGAGCGAGAATCAGAACCTGCTCGCGGAGCAGCGGCGCACCCTGATCCTCGACGAGGTCCGGCGCCGGGGCGGGGTCCGGGTCAACGAGCTGACCCGCAAGCTCGGCGTGTCGGACATGACGGTCCGCCGCGACCTGGACGCGCTGGCCCGCCAGGGCGTACTGGAGAAGGTGCACGGCGGCGCGGTCCCGCTGGTCGAGGCGAGCACCCACGAACCGGGCTTCGAGGCCAAGTCCGGCCTGGAGCAGACCGCCAAGGAGGACATCGCGCGGGCGGCGGCCGGGCTGGTCGCCCCCGGTGCCGCGATCGCGCTGTCGGGCGGTACGACGACGTACGCGCTGGCGCACCGGCTGATCGACGTCCCCGATCTCACGGTGGTCACCAACTCGGTGCGGGTGGCCGACGTCTTCCACGCGGCGCAGCGCACCTCCGGGCCCCGGCAGGGCGCGGCCACGGTCGTCCTGACGGGCGGGGTGCGCACGCCGTCCGACTCGCTGGTGGGGCCGGTGGCCGACCAGGCCATCGCGGCGCTCCACTTCGATCTGCTGTTCCTCGGGGTGCACGGGATATCGGTCGAGGCGGGGCTGTCGACGCCGAACCTCGCGGAGGCCGAGACCAACCGCCGTCTGGTGCAGTCGGCCCGGCGGGTGGTCGTGATCGCGGATCACACCAAGTGGGGGACGGTGGGCCTCAGTTCGTTCGCGTCCCTGGAGCAGGTGGACACGCTCGTCACCGACTCGGGGCTGCCGGAGGGGGCGCGCGCGGAGGTGTCCGAGCAGCTGCGGCGACTGGTGGTGGCGGGCGAGCCCGAGGACGCCGCGGAGACCGGCGACATCTGACGGGACGCCGGGGGCGACCGCGTCCCGGGTGCCCGTCCGCCCGTCCTTGAGGTCCGAAGTCGGCGTCCGTCCAGGGGGATACGTCCATGGCCCACCGTCTGCGCCCCGTGGGGCACGAGTTCGTGGCAGCGGCACCCGTCCGTCTGCTCTTCGACCGGGAGATGTCCGCCCCGCCGGAGCGGGTCTTCCGCGCACTGGCCGAGGACGTGACCGGCTGGTCGCAGTGGTTCGGGACGGTCACCCTGGCCCGCCCTCTCGACGGCGGCGCGGGGCGGGAGATCCGCCTGCTGGGCGGGGCCCGGTTCCGGGAGACGGTCCTGGTGACGAAGGCACCCGAGGTGTACGCCTATCGCGTGGACGTGACCAATGTGCCGGGTGCCCGCGCACTGGCCGAGGAGTGGCGGCTCGTCCCGGCCGGGACGGGCACGCGGATCCGCTGGACGATGGCGGCCGACGGCACGGCGCCGTTCCGGCTCGCGCTGGGGGCCGCCCGGCCGGGGCTGGCGGGGTCGTTCCGCTCCGCGGTGGCCTCCCTGGACCGGCGGCTCGCACGGTAGTCGCGCCGCGACCGCCTCGGGTCCCCCGGCGGAGGTGCGGAACGATCCGCTCGTCCTCCGCATGACCCGTCGTCCGGCCCGGACCCGGACGTCAGCCGGGCCAGACGCCCGTCCGCAGCAGCGACTCGACCGCCGCCGAGTACGGGGCGATGTCCAGGCCCTGCTCGGCCAGCCAGGCGTCCGAGTAGTACTTGTCCAGGTACCGGTCCCCCGGATCGCACAGCAGCGTCACCACGCTCCCCCGTCTGCCCTCCGCGACCATCTCCGCGACGAGCTTCAGCGCGCCCCACAGTCCGGTGCCGGTGGAACCGCCCGCCTTGCGGCCGATGACGCCCTCCAGCGCCCGCACGGCCGCGACACTGGCCGCGTCGGGCACCTTCATCATCCGGTCGATCGCGCCGGGCACGAAGCTCGGCTCCATACGCGGCCGGCCGATGCCCTCGATCCGGGAGCCGCGGACACAGGCGACGTCCGGGTCACCGGTCGTCCAGCCCTCGAAGAAACACGAGTTCTCGGGGTCGGCCACACAGATGCGGGTGTCGTACTGCATGTAGTGGACGTAGCGCGCCAGGGTCGCCGAGGTGCCGCCGGTGCCGGCCGTGGCGACGATCCACGCGGGCTCCGGGAACCGTTCCAGCTCCAGCTGACGGAAGATCGATTCGGCGATGTTGTTGTTGCCCCGCCAGTCCGTGGCCCGTTCGGCGTAGGTGAACTGGTCCATGTAGTGGCCGCCGGTCTCCGCCGCGAGGGCGGCGGAGGCCTCGTACATCGTGCGGGGGTCGTCCACGAAGTGGCACCGCCCGCCGTGGAACTCGATCAGACGGCACTTCTCGGCGCTCGTCGTGCGCGGCATGACCGCGATGAAGGGCACGCCGATCAGCTGGGCGAAGTATGCCTCCGACACGGCCGTGGAGCCGCTGGATGCCTCGATCACCGGGCGGCCCGGACGGATCCAGCCATTGCACAGCGCGTACAGGAAGAGCGAACGGGCCAGCCGGTGCTTGAGACTGCCGGTCGGGTGGGTCGACTCGTCCTTCAGATAGAGGTCGATGCCCCACCGCTCGGGCAGCGGGAAGCGCAGCAGATGGGTGTCGGCCGAGCGGTTGGCGTCGGCCTGGACCCTGCGCACGGCCTCCTTCAGCCAGCCCCGGTAGGCGGAGTCGCTGTGGTCGACGTCGAGGGTGGCGCCGGTCGGGGTCGGTTGGGGAGTGCTCACGACAGGGCTCCTTACGCTGAGCGCCGACGGCGTCCCGCGCGGCCGGTACCCCGATCATAGGCATCATCCACACCGCCTCTCACCTGCATAAACAGTACTTTGGGCGACTCAAAGGACCCCTGGGGCGCACGGGGCGCGGAGGAGGGGGGCGCATTGGCGCGAGTGCTCCCCCTGCGCCGGGGAACGGGGACGCGTGCACTGGTGCTCGGCGGCAGGTGGGGGCAGACTGCACCGGCGGGAGCAAGGCACACCGGATCCGGGCAGGATCCTGGCAGGAGCCGGCCCGCGGAGCACGGTCCGGCACACCGACGCGCAGAGGGGGCGGGTGGCATGGCGGAGCCGGAGTTCACGGCCACGGGCGTGCGGATCGGCACACGGCTGCGTTCGCTCACCCGGGCCGGACAGGTCCGGATCAGCGGCGGCCGGCTGGAGCTGCTCACCAGCTACGGCAGCGAGATAGACAGCGCGCCGGTGCAGGCCGTCCGCGCGGCCAAGCCGTGGTTCGCGCCCGAGGACCGGGCGCTCGCGGACCTCAACGGCAACCGGTACCTGCTCACTCTCGGTGACCACGACCCGGCGCCGGGTGAGCCCGGCCCGCCGGCGGCCCGCCGTTTCATCGAGGCCGTCCGCCGGGCGTCGGGGCGCGGCGCCTGAGATGTCCGCGAGTTGCGCCACCCCATCCACTGCGTCACGCTGGTCTCACGTCACTCTGGGTTTACCGGCGATAACGCTGCGAACCAGCCCGCCGGCCACGACAGCAGGCGGCAGCGTCACGCAGGCGCCCTGCTGGATCCGTACTCCGTGTTCTTCCGGACCTCACGTCGGGGAGTCGCAGCCGTGATCAGTCACCCAAGCAGGCACTGCACGGTGGAGCTCCAAGCCCTGCCGTCGCGGATCGGCCAGGTCCGCAGAATCGTATCTGCGCAGTTGCGCTACTGGCATATGGATTCGCTGATAGACCGGGCCTCGCTCGGTGTGACAGAGCTGTTGTCCAACGTCCACCGGCATGCCCAGCCCGACAAGACGTGCACCGTCGAGATGGAGCTGCTGCTCGACCGGCTCAAGGTCTCGGTGTACGACCACGATCCGCGTCTGCCGGTCGTGGAGGACGCCGGACCGCTCGCCACCTGCGGACGCGGGCTGGCGATGGTGGCCGCGATGAGCGAGAGCTGGGGCGCGGTGCCGGACGGCGAGGCCGGCAAGGTCGTGTGGTTCACGCTGCCGGCACCGTCCGCGGACGCCCCGGTGGCCTGGGACCGGCGCCCGCGGCTCGCGGCCGCCGAGTCCGCGGACCACCGGTTCGCGGAGGTCGCGTTCGTCGAGCACACCCCCGAGTCCCACCACCCCGAACGGGCCCCGGCCCGCTCGACCGTCCCCGGCTGACGGACGGTGGGGCACCCCCGCCGCTTCCGCGGGCAGTCGTGTCCCCGGTGCCCTCGGGCGCCGGGGACACCGGGGGTCAGCCGGACGCCTGGTCGCTGTCCTTCAGGGCGCCCCAGCCGTGCCAGCGCTCGACCTCGACCCAGCCGCTCACCCTGGCCCGCTCACGGTCGGGGTAGGGGTCGCCCGTGTAGTGCCGGGACAGGCGGTCGATGTCGGTCAGGGCCTCGTCGTCGTAGAGCTCGGCCACGCGGCCGATCAGGGTGACATGGGTGTACCAGTCGTCCCCGGACAGGACGGTGAGGGTGACGCGCGGGTCACGGCGGACGTGCTTCAGACGCACCCGGCCCCCGTCGAAGTTGATCAGTGCGCGGCCGTCCTCCCAGAGGTACCAGGTGGGGGTGGACACCGGCGCGCCGTCGGAACGCAGGGTGGCCATGACGCAGGGGTTGGGCTCGCGCAGGAGGGCGTGGGCCTCGGGCGGCAGTGGGGGCTTGGACACTACGGTCTCCTCGGTGTCTGGACGGTGGGGGGTGGAGGCGGGTGCTCCGGCGGAGCGAGCGGGCCCGTCGTGGAAGCCGGCGTGGCAGGCCGCCGCCCTGTCTCGTCGCCGTGGCCCCGGCCGGCGGCCCGCTCCCCTCGTTCGGCGACGGCGGCGACGTCCGGGCGGGCGTCGTGCCGTTCACCGGCCCGCACGATCAGTCTGGCGTCCTTCGCGGCGGTCGTCGCGGCGAACGGGGCCGGAGTGAGCCGCCCGTCGAGGACCGGCCCGGCCCTGGCGCACGGACGGCCCGTGTCGGGGAGACATCGAGGGCTTCGGCCGGGGCGAGGGTCTCGCCGACGGCGGCGGTGGCCGCGACCACCCGGCTGTCGGCGACGAGCTTCGGACGTGTCGCGCCGGCCGTCGCCCGCGTCCTCGCCCGTCCACACGGTGCGGGCGCCCACCGCGTCGAACACCCCTGGTGCGGTGACGGCCGCGGACTTCAAGCCCGCCCAGCTCCGGCTCACCGCTCGGCTCGGCCTGGCCATCCCGCCGACGCTGGTGACCAACGACGTCGAGCAGGCGCGGAAGTTCGCCGCCGGGCACGGGCGGATCATCTACAAGACGTTCCGCGGCCTGCCCCGGGACGAGGACGGGCACACCGGAGCGATCCGGGCCCAGGGGGACACCTGTTCCGGCGCTCGGCGGGTCCGGCGGCGAGCGCCGTCGGCCGTCCGGCCTCGGCGGGCTCGCGGGTGCGCGGCACCGGGGCGTCGTAGAGGTGCCGCCCGTGCTCACGGGCGAAGCCGGCCAGTTCGGCGACGCTCTCGACGCCCGCGGTGCCGGACTGCGCCCCGACCGTTCCGGGGCGCAGGGCGGGGGCGGCCCGGCGTGTCGTCTCCGGGGTGGCGTCACCGTCGTACGGCACGGTGAGCGCGAGGCCGGCGGACTCGACCGCCTCGGCGGGGGTGCCGGCGATGTGTACGTGGTCGGCGGCGAGCGGTTCGGCCTCGGCACGGGTGCGGTTCCGGGCCCGGGCGGTGTGACCCGCGCGGGCGGGGTTCCGGGCCATCGCCGCGCCCATGATGCCGGTGCTCAGGACGCCGGCGGTGAGCCGGTCGGTCATGTGGTCCCTCTTGTGTGCGCCTGGTGTGTGCGCCTGGTGCGAGATCACTGGCCGAGTGTTCCCAGAGGGTCGTCCAGCACCGGCTGCCAGGCCAGTTCCGCCGCGCCGACCAGGCTGTTGTGGTCCAGGGTGCAGGCGAGGATCGGGACGCCGCCGCTGCGGCCCCACAGGCTGCGGTCGGCGACGACGGCGCGCAGCCGGTCCGGGTCGGCCTCCAGCAGGGTGCGGTGCAGGCCGCCGAGGATGATCCGGTCCGGGTTGAGGATGTTGACCAGTCCGGCGAGGCCGAGGCCGAGCCGGTCGATGAGGGACTCGGTGGCGCCGCGCACGTCCGGGTCGTCGTACTGCCCGCGGATCAGGTCGTCGGCCTGCTTCAGCAGGGACATCTCGGGGCCCGGCGCGCGCCCCGCCGCGGTGAGCAGGGCCAGCGGGTCCGCCTCGACGTCGAGGCAGCCGCGGCCGCCGCAGTGGCAGGGACGGCCCTCGGGGTTCACGGCGAGGTGGCCGACCTCCAGGGCCAGACCCGAACTCCCCGAGTGCAGACGGCCGTCGAGCACCAGCGCCCCGCCCACACCACGGTGGCCGGTGGCCACGCACAGCAGGTCGCGGGAGCCCCGCCCGGCGCCGTGCCGGTGTTCGGCGAGGGCGGCGAGGTTGACGTCGTTGGCCGCGAAGGCGGGCCCCCGCAGCCCGGCCGCGCGCACCTGTTCGGCGAAGATCTCCCGCACCGGGGCTCCGGGCGGCCAGGCCAGGTGCAGCGGGTTGAGGGCGAGCCCTTCCGGTTCGGCCACCGCCGACGGCACGGCGAGTCCGGCGCCCACGCACCGCCGTCCGGTCTCCCGCAGCAGTTCGGCGCCGGCCGCGACGACGGAGCCGAGCACCTTCGCCGGGTCGGCGTCGACGACCTCGCAGCCGGGTGCCGTGGCGACGATACGGCCGCCGAGCCCGACGAGCGCCGCGCGGAAACCGTCGGAGTGCACCTGCGCGGCGAGCGCCACGGGACCGTCCTCCGCGACGGAGAGCCGGTGCGAGGGCCGCCCCTGCGAGCCGGCCGCCGCGCCGGGCCGGGCGTCCACCCTGATCAGGCCGAGCGCCTCCAGTTCGGCGGCGACCGCGCCGGCCGTCGCGCGGGTCACGCCGAGCTCGGCGGTGAGCACCGCGCGGGTCGGTGCGCGCCCGGTGTGCACGAGCTCCAGCGCGGGTCCGAGCGCGCCACGCCCCCGGTCCAGCCGCGTCCTCGAGGTGGTCCCATCCCCCGCCGGCCGGGGGTCCGCCTTCCCGCTCATGAGGGCGAGTCTCCCATGATCCGCAAGCGGCGCGGACTACAGGCCGCTGACCCGCAGCGTGATGTTCAGCCGCCCGGTCAGCCCCAACTCCGGCGGTCCGGTGCCTCCGTGCACCCGGGGCACGCCGTGGTACGCGAACCGGGACGGCCCGCCGAAGACGAACAGGTCACCGCTGCGCAGCTCCACGTCCGTGTACGGGCGGGCCCGCGTCCCGGGGTTGCCGAAGCGGAAGACGCAGGTGTCGCCGAGGCTCACCGACACCACGGGGGCGTCCGCTCTCTCGTCGCCGTCGCGGTGCATGCCCATACGGGCGTCGGCGTCGTAGAAGTTGACCAGCGCGATGTCGTACGCGGCCGTGCGCGCGGCGTTCCGGCCCAGCGCGTCGGTCACCGCGCGGCGGCCCAGTTCGGCGAGGCGCCCGGGGAAGGGCTTCACCGGCGCGCCGTCGCCGTCGACGACGGTGCGGGCATAGCCGTACGGGTACCAGTGCCATCCGAGGCACACCTGCCGGGCGGTCATGGTGCCGCCGCCGGGTGTGCGGACGACACGGAGCCCGGCGGGCGGCCGGGCCCACTCGCGGCAGTGGCCGACCAGCTCCCGCTGCTCACGCGCGTCCAGCCAGTCCGGCACGTGCACCGCGCCCGGCGCGATCTCGGTCCGTCCCCTGGGGAACAGCTCGGCGTCCATGCCTCCCATCCTCCCCGACGGGGCCCGGCCGCCGCTCGGATAGCCTGGTCGGACGATGAACGACCGTATGACGACTCCGTGGGGCGGCCCGGTGCTGACCCGGTTCCCCGAGGATCCGCGGGACAGGCTGCGTGCCTGGGACGCGTCCGACGAGTATCTCCTCCGGCATCTCGCCGACGACCGGGTCCCGCTGTCCGGCACGGTCGTGGTCGTCGGCGACCGCTGGGGCGCGCTGGTCACGGCGCTGGCGGAACACCGGCCGACGCAGATCACCGACTCCTGGCTCGGACAGGAGGCGACCCGCGCCAACCTGGCCCGCAACGGTGTGGAGCCCGGCACGGTCCGGCTGCTCACCACGCAGGATCCCCCGCCGGAGCGAATCGACGTGCTGCTCGTCCGGGTGCCGAAGAGCCTGGCGCTGCTGGAGGACCAGTTGCTGCGGCTGGCGCCCGCGGTCCACGCGGACACGGTCGTCGTCGGCACCGGCATGGTGAAGGAGATCCACACCTCGACGCTGAACCTCTTCGAGCGGATCCTCGGCCCGACCAGGACCTCGCTCGCCGAGAGGAAGGCGCGGCTGATCCTCTGCACACCCGGTCCCGCGCAGGCCCGCCCCGCCAGCCCCTGGCCGTACCGCTACACGCTCCCCGACGGCATCGGCCCGGTCTCCGGGCGGACGGTCGTCAACCACGCCGGGGTGTTCTGCGCGGACCGTCTCGACATCGGCACCCGGTTCTTCCTGCGGCATCTGCCCGCCGGCCGGGACGGCGGCCGGGTGGTGGACCTGGGCTGCGGGAACGGCGTCGTCGGCACCGCTGTGGCACTGGCCGATCCGCGGGCCGAGGTGCTGTTCGTGGACGAGTCCTTCCAGGCGGTGGCGTCCGCGGAGGCCACCTACCGGGCGAACGGCGTGCCCGGGCGCGCCGAGTTCCGGGTCGGCGACGGCCTGTCGGGCGTACCGGCCGGCAGCGTCGACCTGGTGCTCAACAACCCGCCCTTCCACTCCCACCAGGCGACCACCGACACCACGGCCCGGCGCATGTTCACCGACGCCCGCCGCGCCCTGCGCCCGGGCGGCGAGCTGTGGGTGATCGGCAACCGGCACCTGGGGTACCACGTGAAACTGCGCCGGCTGTTCGGCAACAGCGAAGTGGTGGCGAGCGACCCGAAGTTCGTGGTGCTGAAGGCTGTGAAGCGGTAGCTCAGGACGGCACGGGAACCGGGCCGAGCGCCCGGATGATCCCCGCCACCGCCCGGGTCATCGCCTCCCGGCCCACCGTGAGGTAGCCGCGGGAGTCGACGGCGGCGGGGTGGGCGGTGAGGTACTCCCTGATGGCGCCGGTCATGGCGATGTTCAGGGCGGTTCCGACGTTGACCTTGGCGATGCCGCCGGTGACGGCGGCGGCGAGTTCGCCGTCGGGGAGGCCGGAGGAGCCGTGCAGGACGAGGGGGACATCCACGGCGGCGGCCAGCCGTTCGAGGAGGGCGTGGTCGACGGTGGCGGTGCGGGTGGTCATGGCGTGGGTGGTGCCGACGGCGACGGCGAGGGCGTCCACACCGGAGTCGGCGACGAAGGCGCGCGCCTGGCCGGGGTCGGTACGGGCACCGGGGGCGTGGGGGTCCGGGGCGGGCTCGCCGTCCTTGCCGCCGATCTCCCCCAACTCCGCCTCGATCCACAGCCCTTGGGCGTGGGCCCAGTCGACGGCGGCCCGGGTCGCGGCGAGGTTGTCGGCGTAGGGCAGCCGGGCGGCGTCGTACATCACGGAGGAGAAGCCCGCGTCCGGGGCCCGGCGCAGCAGGGCGTCGCTCCGCACGTGGTCGAGGTGGAGCGCGACGGGGACGGCGGCGCTTTCGGCGGCGGTGACGGCGGCGCGGGCGAGCGGGAGCAGCCGGCCGTGGCGGAACGCGACGGCGTTCTCGCTGACCTGGAGGACGACGGGGGCGTTCACCGACTCGGCGCCGGCGATGACCGCCTCGACGTGTTCGAGGGTGATGATGTTGAACGAGGCGACCGCCGAACGGCCGGCGGCGGCACGGGCGACGAGTTCGCCTGTGGTGGCGAGGGACACGGTCGGTCCTTTCCGGCGGTCAGGGGGCGAGGACGACCGAGCGGGTGAGGTGGCGGGGCCGGTCGGGGTCCAGGCCGCGGGCCGCGGCGACGGCGACCGCGAGCCGCTGGGCGCGCACGAGTTCGGCGAGCGGATCGAGGGCACCCTCGATCCACCGTGCGCCGGTGGCGCGGACCTGCGCGGCCAGTCCGTGCGGTGCGTCGCCGAACATCCAGGTCGCGGTGCCGGAGGTGCTGACGCTGATGGGGCCGTGCCGGTACTCCATGGCCGGGTAGGCCTCCGTCCAGGCCAGTGCGGCCTCGCGCATCTTCAGGCCGGCCTCGTTGGCCAGCCCGACGGTCCAGCCGCGGCCGAGGAAGGTGAACTGGGCGCAGTCGGCGAGCCCTTCGGGCAGCGGGGTGTCCAGGGCCGTGCGGGCGTCCGCGACGACCGTGTCGGTGTGCAGGCCCAGGTGGGCGCGGAGCAGGGTGAGGGCGGTGGTGGCGAACCGGGTCTGTACGACGGAGCGTTCGTCCGCGTAGTCGAGGACGACGGTCTCGTCGGCGAGGGACGTCACGGGGGTGGCCGGGTCGGCGGTGAGCGCGGTGGTGCGGGTGCCGCCCTTCAACCGGCCGAGCAGGTCGAGGACTTCGGTGGTGGTGCCGGAGCGGGTGAGGGCGACGACCCGGTCGTAGGCGCGGTGGTGCGGGAACTCGGAGGCGGCGAAGGCGTCGCTCTCGCCCTGGCCCGCGCCCTCCCGCAGGGCGGCCGCGGCCTGCGCCATGTAGTACGACGTGCCGCAGCCGACCAGTGCGATCCGCTCCCCCGGCGCCGGCAGGGCGGGTGCGTGTGTCCCGGCCTGCCCCGCGGCGCGCTGCCAGCACTCGGGCTGGCTGTTCAGTTCGTCCTCGACATGGGCCATGGGCCACCCCACCCGCTCGATGATTGTTCTTGCAAGATAGAGCCGAGTTTCGAGCAGAATCAAGCATCATGCGGCCGGCATCCGTGGAACGGGGTCGGTCGAGGGCTGGGCCGCACGGTGGTCGCGGCCCTGCACGAGGAAGGTCGTGGACTCGTCCACCAGGAGGTACGGCGTCTCCTGGGCCGGCACCATCGCCCCCGGGGGCGTACCTCCGGGGCGGAGCGGGCACCGGCCCCGGAGCGACGGGAAGCCCCTGGCCGGTCCGGGTCCTAGGCTGGACGGACGGGCGGTACACGCCCTGACGCGTGCCGCCGGTCAGGGAGGCTGCGATGGACGGGACAGCCGGGAAACGCGACACCGCCGCCGAGCCGCGGCACCTGCCGATCGCCGATCACGGGCTGATCGGCGACCTGCGCAGCGCGGCCCTGGTGGGCACGGACGGCACCATCGACTGGTACTGCTGCCCGTCCTTCGACTCGCCGAGCGTGTTCGCCGCGATCCTGGACGCCGAGCGGGGCGGCTGCTTCGAGCTGGCCGCGGCCGTGCCGGCCCACACCAAGCAGTTCTACTTCCCCGACACCAACGTCCTGATCACCCGGTTCTACACCGAGGACGGGGTCGGTGAGGTGCAGGACTTCATCCCCACCGACGGCGAATCCGCCACGGACCGCCCGCACCGGCTGATCCGGCGGGTGCTGTGCGTCCGCGGCTCCCTGTCCTTCCGGGCCCGGGTGGCCCCCCGCTTCGGCTACGGCGCCCACCCGCACACCCTGCGGCTGACCGGTGACGTCGCGGTCTTCGCGTCCCGGGACCTGTCCCTCGCGCTCACGGCGACCGTCCCGCTGGAGGCCGACGGGGAGGACGTGCGGGCCGCGTTCGCGCTGGCCGAGGGCGAGACGGCGGTGCTCACCCTGGACCAGTCCGACGGGAACGTGCCGCCGGACCGGTGCGAGTGCGGGGAGGCGGAGCGGGAGTTCGCCGCGACGGTGGCGTACTGGAGGCGCTGGCTGTCCTCCTCGCGGTACCGGGGGCGCTGGCGGGAGATGGTGCACCGCTCCGCCCTGACGCTGAAACTGCTGACCTACGCGCCGACGGGCGCGATCGTGGCGGCGCCCACGACCAGCCTGCCCGAGGACATCGGCGGGGAACGCAACTGGGACTACCGGTACGTGTGGGTGCGCGACGCGGCGTTCTGCGTGTACGCGCTGCTGCGGCTGGGATTCACCGAGGAGGCGGAGGCGTTCATGGCGTTCGTCTCCCGGCACATCAGCCCGGGCGACGACAAGCCCTCCGGACCGCTGCAGATCATGTACGGCATCGACGGCCGTACCAACCTCACCGAGCACGAACTCGGCCATCTGGAGGGCCACCTCGGCTCGGCGCCGGTCAGGATCGGCAACGGCGCGGCCGACCAGCTTCAGCTCGACATCTACGGGGCGCTGATCGACTCGATCTATCTGTACGACAAGTGGGCCGAGCCGGTCTCCAGCGAGCAGTGGGACCATGTGACGGCGCTGGTGGACTGGGTGTGCGCGCACTGGGACCAGCCCGACGAGGGCATCTGGGAGACGCGCGGCGGACGGAGGAGGTTCCTGTACTCCCGGCTGATGTGCTGGGTGGCGATCGAGCGGGCCGTCCGCATGGCCCACCAGCGCGGTCTGCCCGCCGACCTGCCCCGGTGGCGGGCGAGCCGTGACACCATCTACCGGCGGATCATGAGCGACGGCTGGTCCCCGGCGCGGCAGGCGTTCGTTCAGCACGAGGAGACGGACGTGCTGGACGCCGCGGTGCTGATGATGCCGATGGCGAAGTTCATCGCGCCGACCGATCCCAAGTGGCTCTCCACGCTCGACTCCCTCACCGAGGAGCTGGTGTCCGACTCGCTGGTCTACCGCTACGACCCCCGGACGAGCCCCGACGGCATGCACGGCGACGAGGGCACGTTCTCCATCTGCTCGTTCTGGTACGTCGAGGCGCTGACCCGGGCCGGGCGGCTGGACGAGGCGGCCCTCGCCTTCGAGAAGATGCTGACCTACGGCAATCACCTCGGGCTGTACGCCGAGCAGATCGGTCACACCGGGGAGCAGCGGGGCAACTTCCCGCAGGCCTTCACACACCTCTCCCTGATCAGCGCCGCCTTCAATCTGGACCGCGCCCTGGGCTGAGGACCAGTGCCCGTGGCCACCGAGGCTCAGTGACCGTGCCCGTCGGTGTGCTCCGGCGTGCCGTCCGCGGGCGTCGGCGCGTCCGTCGCCGCCGCCGCACCGGCGCGGACCGTGAACGCCGCGGTGCGGACGACTCCGTCGTGCTTGAAGTCCAGGAACAGCCGGTAGCTGCCACCGCTGGGCGCGGTGGCCGTGAAGGACACCTCGGGGCCGGGCTCGGTGCGGCCGTCACCGGGTTCGCCGTGCGGATGAACGTGCAGGTAGGCGAGGTCTCCGGCGCGCAGGGCGACGAGGTGGCCGTAGGCGCCGAGGTAGGGCTGGAGGTCGGTGACCGGCTTGCCGTCACGCGAGACGCGCAGACCCAGTTCGCTCGCCCGGCCCGGCTTCAGCGTGCCGGTCAGCTCGACGTCGTAGCCGTCGACCCGGGCCGTGCGGTCGGCCGGCGGGAGTTCCTGCGGCCGGTAGGAGCCGGAGACGGCCAGGTCCGCGCCGAGGGTGAGGTTCTCGGCACCCTTCTTCGCCGGGGTGAAGTCGGCGAGGACCCGGTAACCGCCGGCCCGGGGCAGGTCGACGGGGACGCTCCAGGTGCCGTCGGCCGCGCGGGTGGGGTGCAGATGGCGGTAGGTGAGCAGATCGCGTGAGGCGACGATCAGATGGAGTTCCTTGTCGTGCTCGCGGCGGTACTCGGTCAGGGCCCGCCCGTCGTCGTCCCGCACGGTGAAGCGCAGGTCGGTGCGGCTTCCGGTGGTGACCGCCGGGGTCCGCAGGTCGAGGGTGTATCCGCCCTCGGAGATCTGGAGCCCGCCGGCCGGGGGCCCGTCGTGCCCGGTGTGCCCGCCCTTGTCCTCCACCTCCGGGGAGGGCGACGCGTGCCGTTCGTCGTGCGCGGGCGCACGCTCCGCGACGACCGGGTCGAGGCTCTCACCGATGCCGTAGGCCGTCCCGAAGGTGGCGGCCAGGGCGGCGGCGAACGCGGTGATCTTCAGTCCGGTGTGCATGACCGTCTCCTCGAGGAACAGGGGCGTGCGGCTCACTCCGAGCCGATCCATACAGCTCACAATACCCCCAGGGGGTACCTAGTCAAGTCTTTCGGCCCCTTGGGACGGATACGGGCCGGGGGTATACGGAAGCCGGCCCCCGAGGACGTCGTCGCCGGGGTCCTGCCGCAGAGCGAGGGGGACGTGGTCGAGCGGCTCCGGGCCGGGCTCCCCCGGTCTTCGTGGCCGGCAACTCCCTGCGCCCGCAGGCCTTCCGGGCCGGCTGATCCGCCGGGGGCGGGGGCGGGCGGGCTGCCCGTGTGGTTCTTGCGTACCGTGGGCACCTGGTGATTCCCGCACCAGGTGCGGGTACGCCACTCCACGACGCCACCGCGGGAGAGACAGATGAGCGAGCCGCCCACCACCGACCAGGACGTCACCCGTCCGCTCACCCGGCCGGTACCGGCCGCCGACGGACTGCGCAGGGTCGCCTCCGCGGTCCTCGGCGACCTCAGGGCGGTGGACGGCGCCCTGTACGCGGCGGTCGCGGCCACTCCGACACCGACCCTGGACCGGGCGCTGCGCCGCCTCTCCCACACGGCGGACCACTCGAAGATCTCGTTCACCATCGCCGGTGCGCTCGCCCTGGCCGGGTCCCGCCCGCGCCGGGCGGCGCTCGCCGGGGTCGGGGCCATAGCGGTGGCGTCGGCGTCGGCGAACCTGCTGGGCAAGCGTCTGGTGCGCAGGGCCCGCCCGGACCGGGAGGCGGCGCGGGTGACCGTGGACCGGCATGTACCGATGCCGACGTCGGCGTCGTTCCCCTCCGGGCACACGGCGTCGGCGGTGGCGTTCGCGACAGCGGTCGGGACGGTGCTGCCCGCCGCGTCCGTGCCGCTGGGGGCGCTGGCGGGGGCGGTCGGCTACTCCCGTATCCACACGGGCGTCCATTATCCGGGCGATGTGGCGGCGGGGGCCGTGCTGGGCATCGCCAGCGCGGCGACCGCCCTGGCGGTGGCGTCGGCACGCTTCCCGGCGTCGTTCGCACGGGGCGTCCGGCGCGGCTGAGACGGTCGCCGTCCCGCTGGGAACGCCGGGGAGGACGGGCGGCGGTCGCGTACGCCGCCGCGCATGTACGGCCCGGGCCCGTCGTTCGGATCACGGTGCCGGCGAGGCAGCGCCCGTGTGCTGCGGCATGTTCCGAACGACGGGCCCTACGCCCGCGCCCCGCCGCCGGCGCGGAGCGCTCCGCCCGCCCCCACGAACCGGTACCGGCGTTCGGGCCGCCCCGTCGCCCCGTACCGCAACGACACCTCCGCGCTCCCCACGGTGTGGAAGTACTCCAGATACCGACGCGCGCTGACCCGCGAAACCCCCGTCAGACCGGCGCACTCGGTCGCCGACAGGCTGCCGTCCGCCGCCCGCAGGGTGCGTTCGATCAGCCCCGCGGTCTCCGCGCTCATGCCCTTGGGCAGCACCGGTGACACCGGTCCGGCCGCCGCCCCCGCCAGTACGCGGTCGACGTCGGCCTGCCCCCGGACCACCGTGTCGAGCATCCGCCCGCGCTGGAGGGCGTACCGCTCGAGCCGCCCCCGCAGGTCCTCGAAGTCGAACGGCTTGAGCAGATAGTCGACCACCCCCTGCCGTACCGCACCGCGCACCGCGTCCGCCTCCCGGGCGGCGCTGATGACCATCACGTCGCAGTCGTGCCCGGCGGTGCGCAGCCGGGGGATGACGTCCAGACCGAACACATCGGGCAGGTAGAGGTCGAGCAGCACCAGGTCGGGCCGCAGTTCGTCCACGGCCGCGAGGGCCTGCTCACCGGTGCCGGCCACCCCGACCACCCGGAACACGTCGAGGCGTTCGACGTAGGCCCGGTGCACCCGGGCCACCCGGAAGTCGTCGTCGACCACGAGCACGCCGATCGCGTCGTCGGTCACGGGCATGGGGCGCTCGCTGTCGATCCGCGTGCTCGTCATGGGGTCCGCTCCTTACGCCACCGCGTCGGTGAGGTGGCCTCGAGCCGCCCATCATGGCGCCCACCTGCGGTGGAGGAAAGAGATCCGCACCACGGGTCCGCTGCGCGGACGCACCCCGCACCGCGCGCGCTCCCCGCGGACACACCCCCGGCACCCCCGCTGACGCAATGACCACAACCTCCATTGGTTCCGCAAGCGCGACAGCCCACCGGGGCGCGGGCACCATGTGGCCCACGCCGGCCCACGTCGCCCTCCCCCGCACGGGGCCCGGCCCGATCCCAGACGACCGACCGACAGGTGGTGGCACTCGTGCGCCTGCGCACACCCCTCGCCCTGCTCGGGGCCGCCGTGCTCGTACTCGTGGGCCCGCCCCTGCTCACGACGGGCAGCGGCGCCGAGAGCGGCACACGCATCCCCGGCCTGCGCTTCATGGTCCCCAACTCGCCCGGCGGAGGCTACGACATCACCGCCCGCACGGCCGCGAAGAACGCCGAGGACGCCGGACTCACCCACGGCATCGAGGTGTTCAACCTGCCGGGCGCCGGCGGCACCGTCGGACTGAGCCGGCTGGTGAGCGAGCACGGCAACGGCAGGCTCGCGATGTCGATGGGCCTCGGCGTCGTCGGCGCCGTGCGGTCCAACGACGCGCCCAAGACGCTCGCGGACACCACTCCCATCGCCCGGCTCACCGAGGAGCAGGACGTCGTCGTGGTCGGGAAGGACTCCCCGTACAAGACGATCGACGATCTGATCGGCGCCTGGAAGGACGATCCCGGCAGGCATCCGGTGGGCGGCGGGTCCTCCCCCGGCGGGCCCGACCATCTCGCGCCGATGCTGATGGCGCGGGCGGCCGGGATCCCGCCGAAGCAGGTCAACTACATCCCCTTCGACGGCGGCGGTGAACTGCTCGCGTCGATCCTCGGCAACAAGGTGACCTTCGGTGTCTCCGGTGTCGGTGAGTACCTCGACCAGATCAACTCCGGTGAGCTGCGGCTGCTCGCGGTCACCGGCCCGGAGCGGGTCGCGGGACTCGACGCGCCCACGCTCCAGGAGGCGGGCTACGACGTGAGCTTCACCAACTGGCGGGGCATCGTCGCCCCGCCCGGCCTCACGGACGCCGAGCGCACCAAACTCGTGCGCCTCGTGGAGGAGTTGCACGACTCGAAGGAGTGGCGGGAGTCGATGAAGCGCAACGGCTGGGACGACGCGTTCCTGACCGGCGAGGAGTTCGGTGAGTTCCTGGACGCGGAGGACGAGCGCGTGGTCTCGGTACTGAAGGAGCTCGGCCTGTGACGACACCGACCACCGGCACCACCCCGGCGCCCGCCGCCGAACGGCGCTCCTGGCTCCGCGACCACTCCGAACTCGGCGTCTGCGTCCTGCTGCTGGCCCTGGGCGTGCTGCTGCTGACCGACGCGCTCACCATGGACGTCGACATCACCCAGCGCGGTCCGGTCGGCCCGAGGACCGTGCCCGTCGTCGTCGGCACCGGCCTGCTCGTCGTGGCCGCGCTGCTCGCGGTCGACGTGCTGCGCGGCGGCCGGGGCCGGGCCGAGACCGGCGAGGACGTCGATCTGTCCGAACCCGCCGACTGGCGCACGGTGTTGCTGCTCACGGGAGTGTTCCTCGGGGCCGCCGTGCTCATCGAGCCGCTCGGATTCCCGGTGGCGGGGGCGCTGTTGTTCTGGGGCGCGGCCTTCGCGCTCGGCAGCCGCAGGTTCGACCGTGACCCGCTGATCGCGGCGGTGGTCTCGCTCGTCACCTACGCCGTGTTCAACAACCTGCTCGGGGTGCCGCTGCCCGGCGGTCCGCTGATGGGAGCAGAGTGACATGGACGCCTTCAACTCCCTTCTGGACGGCTTCGGTACGGCCCTCACCCCGCTCAATCTGCTCTGGGCCGCCGTGGGTGTGCTGCTCGGCACGGCGATCGGGGTGCTGCCCGGCATCGGCCCGGCGATGGCGGTGGCGCTGCTGCTGCCGGTGACGTACGGGCTCGACCCGACCGGCGCGTTCATCATGTTCGCGGGGATCTACTACGGCGCGATGTTCGGCGGCTCGACCACCTCCATCCTGCTGAACACACCCGGTGAGAGTGCGGCCGTGGTCGCGGCCATGGAGGGCAACCCCATGGCCAAGGCGGGGCGCGGCTCGCAGGCCCTCGCGGCCGCCGCGATCGGGCACTTCGCGGGCGGCATGGTGGGCACGATCCTGCTCGTGGTGCTGGCGCCGACGGTCGCCGATCTCGCGGTGGGCATCGGCGCCCCCGACTACTTCGCCATCATGGTGCTGGCGTTCATCGCCGTGACGTCGGTGCTCGGCTCCTCCCGGATCCGCGGCCTGGCCTCGCTGCTGATCGGCCTGGCCATCGGCCTGGTGGGCCTGGACCAGATGACCGGCCAGCAGCGGCTGACGTTCGGTTCGCTGCAACTCGCGGACGGCATCGACGTGGTGATCGTCGCGGTCGGTCTGTTCGCCATCGGCGAGGCGCTCTGGGTGGCCGCGCATCTGCGGCGCCGGCCGCCGGACCCGATCCCGGTGGGCCGCCCGTGGCTGGGCCGCGCCGACGTGCGGCGCACCTGGAAGTCCTGGGCGCGTGGCCCGTTCATCGGCTTCCCGTTCGGAGCGATCCCGGCGGGCGGGGCGGAGATCCCGACCTTCCTGTCGTACGTCACGGAGAAGCGGCTGTCGAAGCACAAGGACGAGTGGGGCAAGGGCGCCATCGAGGGGGTCGCGGGTCCGGAGTCGGCGGCGTCGGCCTCGGCGGCGGGCACGCTGGTGTCGATGCTGACCCTGGGCCTGCCGACCACGGCGGTCGCGGCGGTGATGCTGGCCGCGTTCCAGCAGTACGGCATCCAGCCGGGCCCGCTGCTCTTCGAACGCGAACCGGACCTGGTGTGGGGCCTGATCGCCTCACTGTTCGTGGGCATGGTGCTGCTGCTCGCCCTCAACCTGCCGCTGGCACCGGTGTGGGCGAAGCTGCTGCGCATTCCGCGGCCGTACCTGTACGCGGGAATCATGTTCTTCGCGGCGGTGGGCGCGTACGCGGTCGGCGGTGAGGTGATCGACCTGGTGCTGCTGCTGATCATCGGCCTGATCGGTTTCGGCATGCGGCGCTACGGCCTGCCGGTGCTGCCCGCCGTCATCGGGGTCATCCTCGGCCCGGCCGCCGAGCAGCAGCTGCGGCGCGCGCTGCAGATCAGCGACGGCAGCGTCACCGGCCTGGTCGACACTCCCTTCTCGGTGATCGTCTACACGGTGGTGGTGCTGCTGCTCGCCTGGCCGCTGGTGCGCCGGGTGCTGCCCCGGAAGGGCGCCCGGACCTGATCTAACGGTGCCCGTACGGGGGTGTCCCCGCGTGCTCGCCGTGCGTCAGGAGGCGGCCGTTCTTCCCGGGTCTACGCCCGGACGCCGCCGGCAACCGCTCGCCGCGCTCGGCCGCGGTGACCGTCACCGCCTCCCCCGGCGGTACGACGGGCGCCTGCGAGGTGGGCTACCGGGTGACGGCCGAGTGGCCCGGCGGGTTCCAGGCCGAGGTGACCGTGCGCGACACCGGCGGCTCGGCGGTCGACGGGTGGGCGCTGCGCTGGGCCTTCTCCGCAGGCCAGCGGATCACCAACCTGTGGGGCGGCACGCCGGTGCAGAACGGTTCCGGGGTCACCGTGACCGCCGCCCCGTACACCGCGTCGATCGCGGCCTCCGGGTCGGTCACCCTGGGCTTCACGGGAACGCGGTCCGGTGCCAACCCGAGTCCCACGGCGTTCGCCCTGAACGGCGCGGACTGCTCGGTGACCTGAGGGACGGGCTGCCCGGAAGGTCCCTCCCCCTTCCGGGCAGCCGCTTCCGGCCCGCTCAGACCAGCCGGGCGAAGACCACCAGGTTCTCGGTGTAGTCCTTGGCGGAGTGGTCGTAGTCGCCGGCGCAGGTGATGAGCCGCACCTGGGCGTCGGGCGTGTCGGCGTAGACGCGCTCGTCGGGGAAGTCGTCCTTGTCGAAGGACTCCGTCTCGGCGACCTCGAAGGTGGCCTTGCTGCCGTCGGCCCGCAGCACCCGGAAGCGGTCGCCCTTCTCCAGCTCGCCGAGTCGCGCGAACACGGCCGGGGAGGTCGCCGTGTCCACGTGGCCGGCGATGATCGCCGTACCGCGTTCTCCCGGGGAGACGCCCTTGGCGTACCAGCCGACGAGGTTGGTGTCGTGGGCCGGCGGCGGTTCGAGCTGTCCCTTGCCGTTGATGGCGAGATCGGTGAAGGGGGCGTCGACGTCGATGCCGGGGACGACCAGGCGGGTCGGCTCGGAGCGCGGCAGGGCCTTGCCGGCGGGTTCGTCCGCGGCCGGGCCGGCCGAGCGCGAGGCGGAGGGCGCCGCGGAGACCGCCGGAGGCGCGTGCGGTCCGTGGGCGTCGTCGGGGGTGTCCTGTCCGCCGCCCAGCAGCGTCATGGCCAGCACCAGGCCGGCCCCGCTCCAGAAGACGGCCGTCATTATGGCGCGCAGTCTGCGCCTCGTCGGTGACGCCGCGTCGGTTTCGGGGGCACGGGGAGCGGGACTGGGACTCGGACTGGCCGGCATCGGGGGGACCACCTCATTCGGGCACGGCAGCGGGTACGACACACGAACGAGCGGGCGGGGCCGTCATGACGCGCGTCGCACGCACGACGGCCCCGGCCGCTATGACGCCGGGCACGGCTCAGGCCACGTCGCCGGAGACCTTCTTGCGGCGCAGCGCGTAGGCGCCGGCGCCGAGGACCCCGAGTGCGGCCAGACCGCCCGCGGTGACACCGGGCTCGGCGAGGCCGCCGCCACCGGTGTGCATGCCGCCGCGCGGCTTCTCGTGGTTCCACTCCTTGTCCTGCTTGTCGCCCCAGGACTCGTCCTTCTGGGACTCGCCCTTGTCACCCTTGTCCTTGTAGGTCTCGGGGTCGTACTTCGGGTCCTTGGCGGTGCCCCAGTCCTCCTCGTTCACCGCGGCCAGTGCCCCGCCACCGGTGTGCATGCCGCCGTGCGGCTTGTCGTGCTTGCTCTCCTTGTCGTATTTGCCTTCCTCGTCGTGCTTGCTTCCCTCGTCGTGCTTGCTTCCCTCGTCGTGCTTGCTCTCCTCGTCGTGCTTGCCTTCCTTGTCATGTTCCTTGCTGTAAGAAGTGGTGTCGTGGCCGTCGTCACCGGTGTGGTCGGCGTAGGCTGCGGGCGCGGCGACGGCAAGGGCCGCCGCGGCCGTTGCGGTGGCAAGCGCCATGCGGGCAGAGCGCATCGATCAGTCCTTCCGCGGGAGGCCGGGCAGCTGACTCCTCGACAGCACGGATGTCCCGTTCTCCGGCATGATCCACGCTCGGCCATGCCGCGCGGTCCCACCATCCGGGACGTTCACACGGGTTAACCGCCCGGCTCCCGAAGCACTCCTTCCACTCTCTGCGCGGGTACCTTGCCCGTCGGTCCGGTCGCCGCCTAGCCTGACTTTGTGCCGCTGATAAACAAAACCCGATCGCACAGTGTCGTGCCGGGTACCGACCTCGTCCGACTCCGTCTCGCCCTGACCGCCTTCTTCGCCCTCGACGGCTTCGTCTTCGCCGGCTGGGTCGTGCGCATCCCCGCCATCAAGGAACAGACCGGCGCCTCCGCGAGCGCGCTGGGCCTCGCCCTGCTCGGTGTCTCCGCCGGCGCCGTCGTCACCATGACGCTCACCGGCCGGCTGTGCCGCCGGTACGGCAGCCACCTCGTCACCGTCGTCTGCGCGGTCCTGCTCTGCCTCAGCGTCGCCCTGCCGCCGCTGACCCGTTCCACCGCGGCGCTCGGCGCCGTGCTCCTGCTGTTCGGTGCCGCCTACGGCGGGATCAACGTCGCCTTCAACAGCGCCGCCGTCGATCTGGTGGCCGCACTGCGGCGCCCCATCATGCCCGGCTTCCACGCCGCGTTCAGTCTGGGCGGCATGATCGGGGCGGGGCTGGGCGCGCTGGTCGCCGGCTCCCTGTCGCCGACCCGGCACCTGTGGGGGCTCGCCGTCGTCGGGCTGCTGGTGACTGCGGTGGCGGGCCGGGCCCTGATGCGGTGCGAGCCGCTCACCCCGGCGGCTCCCGCACGGTCCGAGCGGCCGGCCCCGCGCCGGCTGGACCGGCGCACCCGGGCACTGGTGATCGTCTTCGGCCTCATCGCCCTGTGCACGGCGTACGGGGAGGGGGCGCTGGCCGACTGGGGCGCGCTCCACCTCGAGGAGGACCTGGGCGCCTCGCCCGGCGCGGCGGCCGTCGGGTACACCCTGTTCGCGCTCGCCATGACGATCGGGCGGCTCACCGGTACGACACTCCTGGAGCGGCTGGGCCGGACCCCCACGATCCTCGCGGGTGGCTCCACCGCGGCGGCCGGAATGCTGCTCGGCTCGCTCGCGCCGTCCCTGCCCGCGGCCCTGATCGGCTACGCGGTCACCGGTCTGGGGCTCGCGAACCTCTTCCCGGTGGCCATCGAACGGGCGGGCGCGCTCGCGGGCCCGAGCGGGGTGGCGACCGCCTCCACCCTCGGCTACGGCGGCATGCTGCTCGGCCCGCCCGCGATCGGCTTCATGGCGGACTGGTTCGGCCTCCCGGCGGCGCTGACCAGCGTGGCGGTGCTGGCGGCGGTGGCCACCCTCATCGGGTTCGCCACCCGCCATGTGAAGGCGGCCTGATCCGGCACGGCCCCCCGGCCTGCCCGGCAGCCGTCCGGGTGGTGCGCCCGGCCACCGGATCGGACGGGCGCTGCCGGGGTACCCGGGCACCGGCGTCCGCCGGTCCCCTGCGTCGGCGGACGCCGGCAGCGCGAGAGAAGCCTTCACGCCCCCGGGAGAGACCGTGACCGAACAGCAGAACCCCCTGGAGCAGCACCCGACCCCCGACTTCCCGTCCCAGGACCAGCCGCACCCCGGCTGGACCGGGCCGATGGACCCGCCGCCGGACCACGGCGAGGACTCCTACCGGGGCAGCGGCCGGCTGACGGACCGCGCGGCCCTGATCACCGGCGGGGACTCGGGAATCGGCCGGGCGGTCGCCCTCGCGTTCGCCCGCGAGGGCGCCGACGTGATCTTCGCCCACCTGGACAGCGAGAAGGACGACGCCGAGGAGACCGCGCGCTGGGTGGAGGAGGCCGGCCGGCGGGCCGTGCCCGTGTCCTGCGACGTGCGGGACGAGGAGAACTGCCGGGCGCTGATCGACCGCGCGGTGTCGGAGTTCGGCCGGATCGACATCCTGGTCAACAACGCGGCGTTCCAGATGTCGCAGCCCGACGGCATCGAGGCGATCACCACCGAGCAGTTCGACCGCGTACTGCGGACCAATCTGTACGGCATGTTCTGGCTGTGCAAGATGGCCCTGCCGCACATGCCCGAGGGCGGCAGCATCATCAACTCGGCCTCCGTGCAGGCCTACAAGCCGAGCCCGCACCTGCTGGACTACGCCACCACCAAGGGCGCGATCGTCACCTTCACCCAGGGCCTGGCGCAGATGCTGATCGAGCGGGGCATCCGGGTGAACGCCGTGGCGCCGGGCCCGGTGTGGACACCGCTGATCCCCGCGACGCTGCCGGACACCAAGGAGTTCGGCAAGCAGGCGCCCATCGGCAGGCCGGCCCAGCCGGCCGAGATGGCCCCGGCGTACGTCTTCCTCGCCTCCCAGGACGCGTCGTACATCACGGCCGAGATCGTCAACGCGACGGGCGGAACGCCGCTGCCGTAGGGCCGGACGGACCGCGAGTGCGGCAGACTCACCCCATGGAGACCGCCTCGTTCGTGGAAGTCCTGGACAGGGAGGGCCAGTTGCTGGCCGACGCCGCGGAGGAGGCGGGCACGGCCGCCTCCGTTCCGCCCTGCCCGGGGTGGGCGGTCCGTGATCTGCTCCGGCACACCGGTGTGGTGCACCGCTGGGCGGCCGCGTTCGTCGCCGACGGGCATCCCGCACCCCGCCCGATGGATGAGCACCCGGATCTGGACGGCCCCGGACTCCTGGCCTGGTACCGCGACGGTCACCGACGTCTCGTGGACACCCTGGCCGCTGCCGCGCCCGACGTGGAGTGCTTCACCTTTCTGCCCGGGCCGTCCTCCTCGCTCGCGTTCTGGGCCCGCCGCCAGGCGCACGAGACGACCGTTCACCGGTTCGACGCGGAGTCGGCGCGCGGCGGCGAACCGGCCCCCATCGCCGCGGAGTTCGCCGTGGACGGCGTGGACGAGCTGCTGCGCGGCTTCCACGCGCGGCGCAGGAGCCGGGTGCGCACCGACCGCCCCCGGGTCCTGCGGGTGCGCGCCACCGACGCGGACGCGGTGTGGACCGTACGCCTGTCCCCGGAGCCGTCCGTGACCACTCGGGGCGCGGACGGGGACGCGGAGTGCGAACTGTCCGGACCGGCCGATGAGTTGTACCTGGCGCTGTGGAACCGGCGACCGGTTCCGGCGCTGTCGGGTGACGCGGGGCTCGCCGCGCTGTGGCGGGAGACGTCGGCCGTGATCTGAGCCGGCGCGGGGCCCGGCCGCTCAGTCCTCGGGGAGCATCCGGGCCAGCACCGCGCGCTGCACCGGCAGGACTTCGCCGTGCAGCGCGCGTCCCTTTCCCGTGAGGGACACCCGCACTCCCCGCCGGTCCTCCGGGCACATGCCCCGCACGAGCAGGCCGTCCTTCTCCAGCCGGGCGATGAGCCGGGACAGCGCGCTCTGGGTCAGGTGGACCCGTTCGGAGATCTCCTGGACGCGGTACGAGCAGCCGCCCCGTCCGCCGCCCTGCGCGAGAATGTCGAGCACCTCGAAGTCACTGCCGCACAGCCCGTGTCGGTGCAGGGCCCGGTCGATCTCGCACTGGGTGCGCGCATGAAGCGCGAGCACGCCCCGCCACCGTTCCACGAGCGCCTGTTCGGCCTGCTTCGCCGCCATGGGCGCACCGTAGCAGGCGGCCAGCTTGCCCACCGGACGCACGCCTGTTTGACTCCTGCGGTGAGCGCGGTCAGGGGGAGAGTGTGACGGGTTACGGGGGCCGCCGGACTCAGGCCGAACGGGACGCCATCACCGTCGAGATCGGCTACGCGCTGGTGAGCGCCGCCTTCGCGGCGGCCGTCGTGCTGGGGGCCGTGGCGGGGCCGGCGCTCCTCTTCGAACTGCCGGGCGTCGTGGAGACGTTGCTCGTGCGGGGCGGTCTGGTGCTCGCCATGGTGCTGTTCGCGGTCCGCACGGTCTCCGTGCTGGTGGGCTTCCGGCGGGCGGCTCGGACCGGGCGGACCGGGCGGACCGGGCCGGATTCGTAAGCCGGGACGGCCGGTTGGGCCCGGTCGCGGGCTGCCGGTCCCGGAGGGGACGCCCTGCCATCCATGGCGGCCCGCTCCCATGGGGTGCGCAACATGCCCGCCGCCTGCGGCGGGGGGGGAACTGCGCATGGGACGCACGGTCCGCGCCGTGACCGCGGTGGAGCTTCCCGACGACGAGAAGCTCCCGGTCTTCCGGATCACGGTCGGGAAGTGGCCTCGTCCCCGGCCCGCCTCCGGTCCAGCGCCAGCAGGGCACGGTGTGCCATCGGGTGGGTGCGGACCAGCTCACCGAGCGACGTCGAACCCTGCGTGATGTCCTTGAACGCCTTCCAGGCCGGGCGGAAGCCGGTGAGGACCGCGTGGAAGACGCCGGGACGCTGTTCGAAGGCCGCCAGCATCCGCTTGCCGACGCTCATCTCCACACCGAGCCCCGCCTTGACCGCGAAGGCGTAGTTCAGCGCCTGGCGGCGCGTGTCCACGGCGTCGTGGGCCTCGGCGATCCGCACCGCCCACTCCCCCGCCAGCCGGCCCGAACGCAGCGCGAAGGAGATGCCCTCGCGGGTCCACGGCTCCAGCAGCCCGGCCGCGTCCCCGCAGACCAGCACCCGGCCCCGGGACAACGGCGAGTCCTCCGCGCGACAGCGGGTCAGGTGTCCCGAGGAGATGCTGGGTTCAAAGCCGGCCAGCCCCAGCCGCCCGATGAAGTCCTCCAAGTACCGCTTGGTGGCGGCGCCTTCACCGCGCCGTGAGATCACACCCACGGTCAGTGTGTCGCCCTTGGGGAAGACCCAGCCGTAACTGCCGGGCAGCGGGCCCCAGTCGATGAGCACCCGCCCCTTCCAGTCCTCGGCGACCGTCTCGGGCACCGGGATCTCCGCCTCCAGGCCCAGGTCGACCTGGTCCACCTTGACCCCGACGTGCGCTCCTATCCGGCCCGCGCTGCCGTCCGCGCCGACCACGGCCCGCGCGAGCACCGTCTCGCCGCCCTGCAGGACGACCGCGACGGTGCGCCGGTCCGGTACGGACGAGCCGTGCTGTTCCACCCGCTGCACGGCGACGCCGGTGCGCAGCTCGGCGCCCGCCTTCTGCGCGTGCTCCACGAGTTGCTGGTCGAACTCGGGCCGGTTGATCAGCCCGAACATCATCCGCCGGGAACGGCGGGTGCGGCTGAAGCGGCCGTTGTGGGAGAACGTCACCGCGTGCACCCGGTCCTTGAACGGGAGCTCGAAGCCGGGCGGGAGCGCGTCGCGCGAAGGGCCGATGATGCCGCCGCCGCACGTTTTGTAGCGTGGCAGCTCCGCCTTCTCCAGCAACAGCACGCGCCGTCCCGCGACCGCCGCCGCGTAGGCGGCCGAGGCCCCCGCGGGTCCCGCGCCCACCACGACGACGTCCCACACCTGCCGCACGTCGTCCGCCGAAGAGTTCTCGCTGCTCACGATGGTCTACTGCTCCCGATCCAGCCGCCTGCCGGTGATGTCCTCCCGCATCCTACGGCGGCGGTCGTCCGGGGCCACTGTGGGAGGATCGGCGACGTGAGTGCCCCGTACACGGGTCCTCACGCACACCGCACGATCATCTCGTACAAAGAAGTACTCGGAAGTACAACGTCGCACCCACAAGGAGCGTGCCCATGTCGTCGAATCCGGTCGCCGCGACCGTCGCCTCGCTGATGCCCAGGGCGAAGGAGGAGCTCACCGAACTGGTGGCCTTCAAGTCGGTGGCGGACTTCGGCCAGTTCCCGCGCGCCGAGAGCGAGGGCGCCGCCCGCTGGATCGCCGACGCGCTCACCGCCGAGGGCTTCGAGGACGTGGCACTGCTGGACACCCCGGACGGCACGCAGTCGGTGTACGGCTACCTGCCCGGCCCCGAGGGCGCCAGGACCGTGCTGCTGTACGCGCATTACGACGTGCAGCCGCCGCTGGACGAGTCCGGCTGGACCACCCCGCCCTTCGAACTGACCGAACGCGACGGCCGCTGGTACGGACGCGGGACCGCCGAC
The DNA here is from genome assembly GCF_055571535.1 of Streptomyces sp. NPDC030893. Taxonomy (NCBI): domain Bacteria; kingdom Bacillati; phylum Actinomycetota; class Actinomycetes; order Kitasatosporales; family Streptomycetaceae; genus Streptomyces; species Streptomyces sp. NPDC030893. The sequence goes on from NZ_JBVIFC010000012.1 coordinate 229,478, forward strand.
TGCAAGGGCGGTTTCATCATGCACCTGCTGGCGCTGCGCGCGCTGAAGGCCGACGGCGGCGTCCCCGTGCACGTCAAGGTGATCGTGGAGGGCTCGGAGGAGCAGGGCACCGGCGGCCTGGAGCGGTACGCCGAGGAGCACCCCGGCCTGCTGACCGCCGACGCCATCGTGATCGGCGACGCGGGCAACTTCCGTGCCGGTCTGCCGACGGTCACCACCACGCTGCGCGGCATGACCCTGGTGCGGGTGCGGACCGACACCCTGGAGGGCAATCTGCACTCCGGCCAGTTCGGCGGGGCCGCGCCGGACGCGCTGGCCGCGCTGGTGCGCGTACTGGACTCGCTGCGGGCCGAGGACGGCACCACGACCGTGGACGGGCTGACCGCCGACAGCACATGGGACGGGTTGCAGTACGACGACGAGCAGTTCCGCAAGGACGCCAAGGTGCTCGACGGCGTGGAGCTGATCGGTTCCGGTACGGTCGCCGACCGCATCTGGGCGCGCCCCGCGGTCACCGTGCTCGGGATCGACTGCCCGCCGGTGGTCGGGGCCACGCCGTCCGTGCAGGCGAGTGCCCGCGCGCTGGTCAGCCTGCGGGTCCCGCCGGGCGTCGACGCGGCCGAGGCGACCGCTCTGCTCCGGGCCCACCTGGAGTCGCGTACGCCGTGGGGCGCGCGGGTGAGCACCGAACAGATCGGTCAGGGGCAGGCGTTCCGCGCGGACACCACCAGCCCCGCCTACCGGGCGATGGCCGACGCGATGGCGGTGGCCTACCCGGGCCAGGAGATGCAGTACGCCGGTCAGGGCGGCTCGATCCCGCTGTGCAACACCCTCGCCGCGCTCTACCCGGAGGCGGAGATCCTCCTCATCGGCCTGAGCGAGCCCGAGGCGCAGATCCACGCGGTGAACGAGAGCGTGTCGCCGGACGAGTTGGAGCGGCTGTCGGTCACGGAGGCACTGTTCCTGCGCACGTACGCCTCCGGCACCCACTGACCCCGCGCCGGCGGGCGAAGTCCCCGCCCACGGCCGGGACTTCACCCGCCGGCACCAAGGTCACGCAGCATGTACGGCTGCCGGCGCGGGCGTTCGCGCACCCCTCCGCGGCGCCCGCGGTCAGCCGACCGGCACTCCGGCCTCCAGGTACATCGCCTTCCCGCGCTCCCGCGCCCGCAGCGCCCTGCGCAGCCGTTCGTAGCGGACCGGCGGCAGCAGTTCGGCGGCCTCGGTCTCGGAGACGAAGCGCCACCCGCGCAGTTCCGGCCCGGGCAGCAGCAGCCGTCCGGCGGCGGCGGAGTCGAGGCGCCCGCCGTCGAAGAGCAGCCGCAGGCCGCCGAAGCCGGGCGGCGCGGGCGGCTCCCAGTCGACGACGAGGAGCGACGGTACGTCGTCGAGCCGTATCCCGGTCTCCTCGGCGACCTCGCGCATACCGGCGCGCGCGGGGGCCTCGCCCCGCTCGACCACTCCGCCCGGGAACTCCCAGCCCGCCTTGTAGGTGGGGTCGACGAGCAGCACGCGGTCCTGTTCGTCGAAGAGCAGCACCCCCGCGGCGACCGTCTCGGCGGTGGGCTCGGGCGTCTGCACGATGTCGCAGGCCGGCGCCGCCCCGCCGCCGACCGCCTCGGCGATCCGCAGGGCGGTGTCGTACGGGGTGAGGGCTCCGTTGTCGACCGGGTAGGCGTCGGCGGTGAGCCAGGCGGCGAGGGCCGCCTTGTACGGCTCGATGTGGTCGCGGGCCCACTGCCGGACGCGTATCCCGCCGTTGGGAAGGCCCACGGGAACCTCGCGGGCGGCCACGCGCTCCCGCAGGATCGTTTCCGCCGGAGCGAGGAGGACATGGCTGACCGGTATCCGGCGGGCGGCGAGACCGCCGAAGATCTCGTCGCGGTACTCCTGGCGCAGCAGGGTCATCGGGACCACGAGGGTCCCGCCGAGCTCGGCGAGCATCGCCGCCGCCGTGTCGATCACGAGTCGCCGCCAGACCGGGAGGTCCTGGAAGTCGCCGACCTCCGCGAGGCGCTTGGGCGGAAGCAGCTTCTCCAGTGCTCCGCCGATGACCTCGGGGTCGAAGAGCGTGCTGTTCGGGATCAGCTCGATCAGTTCGCGCGCGGTGGTGCTCTTCCCCGCACCGAACGCGCCGTTGACCCAGACGATCACGGTTCCCCCTCTTCTGTTGGCCCCCTGTGGCTTGCCCGCTCCACCCTGCCACGGAAACCAGCCCCAGTTGAGAACACGCAAGAGCGGCGGGGGGGGGGGGGGGGGGGGGGGGGGGGGGGGGGGGGGGGGGGGGGGGGGGGGGGGGGGGGGGGGGGGGGGGGGGGGGGGGGGGGGGGGGGGG
>NZ_JBVIFC010000013.1:0-231189 GCF_055571535.1 Streptomyces sp. NPDC030893
CCCGCCACAACAAACCCCCCCCACCAGAAAAACCCCCCCAACCCCCCCCCCCCCCCCCCCCCCCCCCCCCCCCCCCCCCCCCCCCGCGGCGGGGCGGTGGGCCCGTCAGGCCTTGTCCCCCCGGTCGACGTCGAGGTCCAGCGTGTTGTTCTCGGCGACGGTCCGGTCGAGGGTGCCGATGGTGTCCTCGACGTCGGTGACACCGCCGAGGGGGGTGTCACCGAGCGCGTGGGAGGGGGTGACCGCCGCGACGACGAAGCCGGTGGCGAGGGAGGCGATGGCGAGCATGCTGCGCTTCTTCATACGGGGCTCAACTGCGGACACCGCCCCGGGGTCACGCCCGGCTTCCGGAACGCGGCCCGCCGGTCGCTCCCGCGCCGCCTCACACCCCGGCGACCGCCGCGTCCGCGCGCCCGGCCAGCGCCGCCGCCGCCGCTCCCACCAGGCCCGCGTCGGTGCCCATCCGCGCCGGGGTCACCGCGAGGCGCTGGACGAAGGAGAGGGTGGCGTACTCGGTGAGCGCCTTGCGCAGCGGGGCGAAGAGGACCTCCCCCGACTTGCCCACGCCCCCGCCGATCACGGCGATGTCGATCTCGACGAGCGTCGCGGTGGCCGCGATGCCGGCGGCCAGCGCCCTCGCCGCGCGCTCGAAGGACGCCACGGCCACCGGATCGCCGGCCCGGGCGGCGGCGGCCACCGCTGCGGCGGAGGTGTCGCCCCCGGGGCCGGGCAGCCAGCCGTCGCCCAGGGCCCGGCGGGCGATGTTGGGGCCGCTCGCTATGCGCTCCACGCAGCCGCGCGAGCCGCACGGGCACGGATCGCCGTCGAGATCCACGCTGATGTGACCGATGTGCCCCGCGTTGCCCGTGGGTCCGGGGTGCAGCCGGCCGCCGAGCACCAGACCGCCGCCGACCCCGGTGGAGACGACCATGCACAGCGCGTTGTCGTGGCCGCGCGCGGCACCCTGCCAGTGCTCGGCGGCCGTGATGGCCACACCATCGCCGATCAGCTCCACGGGCAGGCCCCCGACCGCGTCCCGGACCCGGGCGACGAGGGGGTAGTCGCGCCAGCCCGGCACGTTCACGGGGCTCACCGTGCCGGCCGAGGCGTCCACGGGTCCGGCGCTGCCGATGCCCACCGCGCCCGCGCGCTGCCACAGCGCGGAGGCGGTGAGCTCGCCGAGCACCGCCTCGACCGCCCGCATCACGGTCTCGCCGTCCTCCCGCGCGGGCGTCGGCCGCTGGGCGCGGACCAGGATCCGGCCCCGGCCGTCCACCAGTGCGCCGGCGATCTTGGTGCCGCCGATGTCGAGCGCGGCCACGAGGTCGGTGTGCATCAGTGTCGGATCTCCCCGTCAGAACATCAGAAAATCGCCGAGAACACCCATGTACGACCACGAGGCAACACATGGAGCACGGCTCCCGTCCCCGTCGAGCGGTGATGTGCGGGCCGGAGTGTGCGTCGGACAGTGTCTCCCGACTCTGACAACGTTGTCCAGGCTCTATGCTCGACGCCACATCCTCATACAACCCCATGGACCTACGCATCCCCGTGGCCGACAGGACAGGACAACGCACCGTGCCGGAGACGACCCGCCGCACCGATCGCCGCCTCCCGGGCACCCGCTACGGCAACCGTCCGACGATGAAGGACGTCGCCGCCCGCGCCGGCGTGGGCCTCAAGACGGTCTCCCGGGTGGTCAACGGAGAACCGGGGGTGACGCCGGAGACGGAGCGCCGGGTCCAGGAGGCGATCGAGGCGCTCGGTTTCCGCCGCAACGACAGCGCCCGGGTGCTGCGCAAGGGCCGCACGGCCAGCATCGGTCTGGTCCTGGAGGATCTCGCGGACCCGTTCTACGGGCCGCTGAGCCGGGCGGTGGAGGAGGTGGCCCGCGCGCACGGCGCGCTGCTGATCAACGGATCCAGCGCGGAGGACGCCGAGCGCGAGCAGGAGCTGGTGCTGGCGCTGTGCGCCCGGCGGGTGGACGGGCTGGTGGTGATCCCGGCCGGCGACGACCACCGCTATCTGGAACCGGAGCTCAAGGCGGGTGTCGCCACCGTCTTCGTGGACCGCCCGGCGGGGCACATCGACGCGGACGTCGTCGTGTCGGACAACTACGGCGGTGCCCACGACGGCGTGAGCCATCTGATCGCGCACGGACACCGCAGGATCGGCTTCATCGGCGACATGCCCCGCATCCACACCGCGGCCGAGCGTCTGCGCGGCTACCGGACCGCCATGGAGGACGCGGGGATACCGGTGGCGGACTCCTGGATGTCGCTGGGCGTCACCGACCCCGAGCGGGTGCGCCGGGCGGCCCGGGAGATGCTCCGCGGCCCGGACCCGGTCACCGCGATCTTCACGGGCAACAACCGGGTGACGGTCACCGTGATCCGGGTGCTGGCCGAGCACACCCGCCCGGTCGCCCTGGTCGGCTTCGACGACATCGAGCTCGCCGATCTGCTCCAGCCGGGTGTCACGGTCGTCGCCCAGGACGCGGCGGCCCTCGGCCGGACCGCGGCCGAGCGGCTGTTCCGCCAGCTGGACGGCACCCTGCTCACCCCGGAGCGCATCGAGCTGCCCACCCGGCTGATCACCCGCGGCTCCGGCGAGCTGCCCCCGGCGGACTGAGCGGGCGGCACCGGTGGCGGAGGAGCGCACCCTGCGGACGCCGGGCCCGGACTGGGCCCCGCGTGAGCATCCGCTGCTCCAGCCGGGCGCCCGGCCACGGGAGTCGGGACTGCTCGACGGCAACCGGACGGAGCCGCTGGACCGCCTGGTCTTCGCCGACCGGGTACCGGGATCATCACCCCGCTGCCGATGGCACGGACGCGGGTGACGGGCGCCGGCATCGGCGTCTCGGCACATGTCAGCCGTAGGCGATACGTGTCCGACTCGCCGGCCGCCGCCCGGGAAGGGCGCGGGAGCTGAGCTGTTCGTCCTCCGGCTCGACGCCCGGCGGCTCGCCGTGACCGACGCGAGCGGGGCGTGCCCCGGCCGGACGGCAACCTCCGGCGCGTCCGGCTGCCCGCGCCCGGCGTGCGGATCGAGCTCGCCGACGGCTCGGTGCTGCCCGGGGCGTAGGCGTACGTCAACCGCCATGGTGTGCTGCACGACGGCACCGGCGCCCCGCGCGCGCATCCGGGCCGGCGGCCGCCGCTCACCGACCTGTCGCGGGGCGCGCCCGGGCTGCGCGAGCTGTTCGGCACCTCCCCGAGGAGTTCTGTGCGGGCACGCGCCGACCGGTCCCCGTGCGAGCGGGGCACCCTCCTGGCCGCGCGGGAGAAGAGGGTGATGGCGTGCGGTGCGCGGACGCTCAGCAGTACGGAAGTCCGGGCACCGGGGCGTCGTTGGCGCCGCCCTTGATGTAGACGTCGTTGACCCAGACATCGGTGTTGCCGCTGTCGTCGTCGGTCCGGGCCCACCAGACGTTGGTCCACTCGCCCTGGGTCTGGCGCCGGCCCAGTTTCTCCTGGCAGTAGAAGTAGTTGGTGCCCGAGTTGAGGACGCCGACCTCCGTGCCGGAGGCCGTGTGGGAGGTGGCGGTGCGCCATACGTGGCAGTTGTACTTGCCGCCGCCGACGGGGTGGCAGACCGGAGCCTGTGTGGTCGCGCCGTCGTCGGTTCCTCCGCCGTCCGGGGTCTTCTCGGCGACGGTGGAGTCGGAGCCGTCGGTGGGGCCGGGGCCGTCGGTGGCGGAGCCCTCGGTCGCGTCGTTCCCGCCGGGCTTCTCGTCGGGCTTCTCGTCGGACGTCCCCGACGGTGCCGCGCTCTTCTCCCCGGCGGAGGCCGGGGTGCCGGTGTCCGCCTGGGCGCGGGTGCCGTCCGGGAGGTTGAGCACGGCGGCCGTGACGCCGGCCGCGGCCAGGACGACCGTGACGGCCACGGCGACGAGCAGGGCACGGCGCTTGCCACGAGGGGCCTCGGGAGCGCCCGGGGCCGCCGCGGCGTCGGGGGTCGTGGGCGCGGCGGCACGTGCCGTCGCCGGCGGTCCGAAGCCCGGCGGGACCGCGGGAACACCACGCTCCGTCCCGGCCCGGCGCAGTGCCGTCGTCGGGATGTCCGCGCCGGCGGCGACGGCCTTCAGGAGTTCCTGCGCCTCCGCGGCCTCGGGACGGAACTCGGGCCGCTTGTCCATCAGTTGCCCGAGGACGGGTGCGAGCGGACCGGCCGCGCGCGATACGGGCAGCGGCTCGTCGACGATGGCGGTGAGCGTGGAGAAGGTCGACGTCCGGCGGAAGGGCGAGGCGCCTTCCAGGGCCGCGTAGAGCGTGGCGCCGAGGGCCCAGACGTCGGAGGCCGGGCCGGGGACGGCGCCCTGGGCGCGCTCGGGCGCCAGGTAGTCGAGGGAGCCGACGATCTCGCCGCTGCGGGTGAGCCGGCTCGACGAGCCGTCGCCGGGGTCCTCCATGGCGGCGATGCCGAAGTCGGTGAGGACGACCCGGCCCGAGCGGTCGAGCAGGATGTTGCCGGGCTTCACATCGCGGTGCAGCACCCCGGCCCGGTGCGCGGCGGCCAGCGCGTCCATCACCTCGGCGCCGATCCGGGCGGTCTCGCGCGGACCGAGGGTGCCGTGGTCGCGGAGCACGTCGTCCAGGGAGGGCCCGTCGACGAGTTCCATGACGATCAGCGGGCGGCCGTCCACCTCGGCGATGTCGTGGACGGCGACGACGCCGGGGTGCCGCACCCGGGCCGCCGCGCGCGCCTCGCGCTGCATCCGCAGTTTCAGGTCCGCCAGTTCGGGACCGGCCGCGTCGGTGTAGGTGCGCAGTTCCTTGACCGCCACCTCGCGGCCGAGGACCTCGTCGACCGCCTTCCACACGACGCCCATGCCGCCGCGCCCGAGCCGGGCGGTGACCCGGTAGCGGCCGGCCAGCAGCCGCCCGGTGCCGTCCGCCTGCCCGCCCGCCTGTCCGTACTCCCCCGTCGACACCGCTGCCCCGTTCTGTGAACCCCACCGACCGTCCGAGGGGTACAGCCTAGGCGGAGCGGACGGCGGCAGCGGCCGGGGCCTCCTCGGGCTCCCAGCGCAGCAGGTCACCGGGCTGGCATTCGAGCACTTCGCAGAGGGCCGCGAGGGTGGTGAAGCGTACGGCCTTGGCGCGGCCGTTCTTGAGCACGGCCAGGTTGGCCGGGGTGATCCCGACGCGTTCGGCGAGCTCCCCCACGGACATCTTCCGTCTGGCCAGCATCACGTCGATGTCGACGGCGATCGGCATCAGATCACCTCGGCCAGCTCGGCCCGCATCCGCGACGCCTCGACGTCGCGGGCGACGGCCTGCGCCAGGAGCATCCGCAGGACGAGGACGATGAGCGCGATCCCGAGGACGGCGAGGCCGGCGCCGCCGAGCAGGAGCACGATGCCCGGTGCCACGGCCTCGCCCGGTGCCAGGAGCGCCCCGAACGCGAACACCAGCAGGGCGGCGGCGGCGAACGCGCCGATGACGATGTGCACGTAGCGGAAGGCGGCGTGCGAGAAGACCGTTCCCCGCCGGGCCATCGTCACCAGCCGCCAGACGCAGACCAGGACGGTCTGGGCCGTCACCACGGTGAGGACCACGACGATCAGGAGCGGGACCCGCAGGTGGGCGTACTCCGGATCCAGCCCTTCGAGGTCGCTCGCCAGCAGCGGCACCATCACCGCCTGCACACCCAGTGAACCCGCCAGCAGCACCACGATCACGGTGCGCAGCGCGAGCACGGTCAGCCGTCCCATCGCCCCTCCTCCACTCGAACCACGATGGAAATCTATCGAGATTCGATAGGAGAGGCAAAATGGGCGGAGCGCCGGGCCCGGGCTACCGGCCGGAGGCCGTGAGGTCGCCCCGCCGGGGCGCGGCGAAGCCCTCCAGGTCCGCGCGGGTCAGGCCGGCCGCCCGGGCCACCTCGGCGACGTCCAGGGCACCGCAGTCCAGACCGCGCAGCAGGTAGCCGGCGAGGGCCTTGGCGGTGGCGGGCTCGTCCATGATGTCGCCGCCGGTCCGGCCGGCGTAGCGGGCGAGGCGGGCGGCGGCCCGCTCGAAGCCCTCGCGGTAGAAGGCGAAGACGGCCGCGTACCGGGTGGGGAGATGGCCGGGGTGCATGTCCCAGCCCTGGTAGTAGGCACGGGCGAGGGCGCGGCGGGTGAGCCCGTAGTGCAGGCGCCAGGCGTCGTGGACCTGCTCGGTGGGCCCGACCGGCAGGACGTTGGTGGAGCCGTCCGAGAGGCGTACCCCGGTGCCGGCGGCGGCGACCTGCATGACGGCCTTGGCGTGGTCGGCGGTCGGGTGGTCGCTCGCCTGGTGCGCGGCGGAGACGCCGAGGCAGGCGCTGTAGTCGAAGGTGCCGTAGTGCAGGCCGGTGGCGCGGCCCTCGGCGGCCTGGATCATGCGGGCGACGGTGGCGGTGCCGTCGGTGGCGAGGATGGACTGGCTGGTCTCGATCTGGATCTCGAAGCCGATCCGGCCGGGCTCGAGGCCGCGCTCCTTCTCGAAGGCGTCGAGCAGCCGCGCCATGGCGGTGACCTGCTCGGCGTAGGTGACCTTGGGCAGGGTCAGGACCAGCCCGGGAGGCAGGCCCCGGGCCTCCATCAGGCCAGTGAGGAAGATGTCGAGGGTGCGGATGCCCCGGCCCCGTACGGCGGCCTCCATGCACTTCATGCGGATACCCGTGTACGGGGCGGCGGTGCCCGCCGCGTACGCCTCGTCGATCAGCCGGGCCACGCGGGCGGCGGCCTCGTCCTCCTCGGCGTCGGGGCGGCTACCGTAGCCGTCCTCGAAGTCGACGCGCAGGTCCTCGACCGGCTCGCGCCGCAGTTTGTCGCGGACGCGGCCGTACACGTCCTCGGCCAGGGTGTCGTCCAGTCCGAGGACGGCGGCGAAGGAGGCGGCGTCGGGGGCGTGCTCGTCGAGGGCGGCGAGGGCGCGGTCGCCCCAGGTGCGGAGCGTGTCGGGGGCGAGGGCGTCGGCGGGGACGTAGACGGTGTGGACGGGCTGGCGGGTTCCGGGGTCCCCGGGGTAACGGCGTTCCAGTTCGGCGTCGACCGGCGCGAGGGAGGCGCCGATCTCCTCGGTGACGGCACTCGCCAGACTCGTCGCCACCCGCTCCCGCTGCCCTTGCCCCATCCCACAGCCTCCCAGGTTCCGCGATACGGAATCAACAATTCGTAGAATGAAGTTATCGGGCGGCCTTCCCGCCGGTCAACACCCCTTCCGCGCATCGGTCCCCTCCGGCCCCCTCGTCATGCTCACGCCCATCTGGCACCGTTTGTCCGTGCCGAATCACCGCCGTGTCACGCGTCGTCCCCTGCTGAAGAGCGCGCTCGCCGCCTCGGTCGTCGTTCCGCTCTCCAGTACAGCACTGCCGCCCGATCCGGCCTCGGCGGACGAGCCCCCGGACGGCCGGCTGGACGTCATGTCGTTCAACCTGCGGTTCGCGAGCACCGCCGAGCCGAACAGCTGGGCCGTCCGCAGACCCGTGACGCGCCGGCTGCTGCGCCGCGCACGTCCGCATGTCCTGGGCACCCAGGAGGGCCTGTACCAGCAGCTGCGGGACATCGAGGCCGACCTCCGACCGTCCTACGACTGGATCGGCACCGGACGGGCCGGCGGCAGCCGGGACGAGTTCATGGCGGTGTTCTACGACACCCGGCGGCTCGCCCCGCTGGAGTACGACCACTTCTGGCTGTCCGACACCCCCGGTGTGATCGCCTCGAACACCTGGGGCAACGCCCACATTCGCATGGTCACCCAGGTCCGCTTTCGCGATCTGCGCGCCGGGGGCGGGGAGTTCTGGGTCCTCGACACCCATCTGGACAACGCGAGCGGGTACGCGAGGGAGCGGGCCGCCGCCCTCGTCGCCGAACGCGTCGGCGAACTGGCCCGCTCCCGGCCGGTGATCGTGACCGGCGACTTCAACGCCGTCGCCCACTCGGACCCCGTGTACGACACGATGCTGGGCGCCGGGCTCCTCGACACCTGGGACGCGGCCGCCGAACGCGGGGACGGCTACGGGACGTTCCACCGGTACCGGACGCCGGTGGCGGACGGCGCGCGCATCGACTGGATCCTGGCCACGACCGGCACCACGGTGCACCGGGCGTGCGTCGACACCTTCGCGGTGGACGGGCAGTTCCCGAGCGACCACCTGCCGGTTCGGGCCTCGCTGACCCTGTGACGCACCGAGGCCCCCGTGACCGGCGCGGTCGCGGGGGCCTCTTACGGCTCGGGAACGATCAGCCCTTGCGGGTCTTGATCTCCTCGGTGAGCTGGGGCACGACGTCGAACAGGTCGCCGACGATACCGTAGTCGACCAGGTCGAAGATCGGGGCCTCGGCGTCCTTGTTGACGGCCACGATGGTCTTCGAGGTCTGCATACCGGCGCGGTGCTGGATCGCGCCGGAGATGCCGGAGGCGATGTACAGCTGCGGCGAGACCGACTTGCCGGTCTGGCCGACCTGGTTGGTGTGCGGGTACCAGCCGGCGTCGACGGCGGCACGCGAGGCGCCGACGGCCGCGCCGAGGGAGTCGGCGAGCGCCTCGATGATCGCGAAGTTCTCCGCGCCGTTGACACCGCGGCCACCGGAGACCACGATCGCGGCCTCGGTCAGCTCCGGACGCCCCGTCGACTCGCGCGGGGTACGGCCGGTGACCTTGGTGCCGGTCGCCTGGGCGGAGAAGGACACGCTCAGGGCCTCGACCGCACCGGCGGCCGGGGCGGCCTCCACGGCGGCCGAGTTCGGCTTGACCGTGATGACCGGGGTGCCCTTGGAGACACGGGACTTGGTGGTGAAGGAGGCGGCGAACACCGACTGGGTGGCCACCGGGCCCTCGTCGCCGGCCTCCAGGTCGACGGCGTCGGTGATGACGCCCGAGCCCAGACGCAGTGCCAGACGGGCGGCGATCTCCTTGCCCTCGGCGGAGGACGACACCAGCACGGCGGCCGGGGAGACGGCCTCGTGGGCGGCCTGGAGGGCGTCCACCTTCGGCACGACCAGGTAGTCGGCGTACTCGGCGGCCTCGTGGGTGAGGACCTTCACCGCGCCGTGCTCGGCGAGCGCGGCGGCGGTGTCCGCGGCACCGTTGCCCAGCGCGACGGCGACCGGCTCGCCGATGCGGCGGGCCAGGGTCAGCAGCTCCAGGGTGGGCTTGCGGACGGCACCGTCCACGTGGTCGACGTAGACGAGAACTTCAGCCATGGGACTTCTTCTCTCCTGCTTGCGAAGTATGAGGGGCGGTCAGCGGAACCAGCGGCTCAGATGAACTTCTGGCTCGCGAGGAACTCGGCGAGCTGCTTGCCGCCCTCGCCCTCGTCCTTGACGATCGTGCCGGCGGTGCGGGCCGGACGCTCGGCCGCCGACTCGACGACCGTGTAGGCGTTCTCCAGACCGACCTCGTCCTCGTCGATGTCGAGGTCGGACAGGTCCCAGGACTCGACCGGCTTCTTCTTGGCCGCCATGATGCCCTTGAAGGACGGGTACCGGGCCTCGCCCGACTGGTCGGTGACCGACACGACCGCCGGGAGGGAGGCCTCGAGCTGCTCGGAGGCGGCGTCGCCGTCACGGCGGCCCTTGACCGTGCCGTCCTCGACCGACACCTCGGACAGCAGGGTCACCTGCGGCACGCCCAGACGCTCCGCGAGCAGCGCCGGTACGACGCCCATGACGCCGTCCGTGGAGGCCATGCCGGAGATGACCAGGTCGTAACCGGCCTTCTCGACCGCCTTGGCCAGGACCAGGGAGGTGCCGATGGCGTCGGTGCCGTGCAGGTCGTCGTCCTCGACGTGGATCGCCTTGTCGGCGCCCATGGACAGCGCCTTGCGCAGGGCGTCCTTGGCGTCCTCCGGGCCCACCGTCAGGACGGTGATCTCCACGTCGTCGTCGGAGTTCTCCGAGATCTGCAGCGCCTGCTCGACCGCGTACTCGTCCAGCTCGGAGAGCAGACCGTCCACATCGTCACGGTCGACGGTCAGGTCATCGGCGAAGTGCCGGTCGCCAGTGGCGTCGGGCACGTACTTCACAGTGACAACGATCCTCAAGCTCACGCCGGCTCTCCTACTGCATCGTCATTTCTGGCTGCCTGCCTGCAGGCAGCATAGGCGCCTGAAGCGGGCGATCCCGGTCGGGGCGACCCACGCTCCGAACGAAATATTACTCGTCAGTACAACCAGTTCTTTCCCGCTGAGCAAGCGCTTTGAACTGTGACCTTCGCAACGCAGCGTAACCGGAACTCGACCGGGTCGCGACCAGGAGGCGCCACGGCGTCAGTCGCGCAGACCGTTGAAACGCCCCTGGTGGTAGAGGAGCGGACGGCCGTGACCGGCCGGGTCGCCCAGCAGGACCTCGGCGATCACGATGCGGTGGTCGCCGGCGGGCACCCGTGCCACCACCTCGCACACCATCCAGGCCGGCACGTCGTCCAGTACGGGGACCCCCTCGGGCCCCTCCCGCCAGGCGGTGGCCGGGCCGAAGCGGTCGGCTCCGCTGCGTGCGAAGGTCGCCGCCAGGTCCCGCTGGTGCTCCCCGAGGACGTGCACGCCGACGTGGTCGGACGTCGCGATCACGGGCCAGCTGGAGCTTCCCGTACCGACCACGAAGGACAGCATCGGGGGCTCGGCGGAGACGGAGGCGAGGGAGGTGGCGGTGAATCCGACCGGGCCGCGGCGACCGCGGGCGGTGATCACGGCGACGCCCGCGGCGTGCCGGCGGAAGACGGAGCGCAGCAGCTCGGGCGAGGCGGGCCGGGCGCTGCCGAGGCCGGAGGTGGCCGTCATGGAACTGTCCTTCCGCGGGAGGTGACGAGCGGATTCGCGGCTGCTCACCGGCCCGGCCGGCGCACACGCGCGGCGCGGGCGGCCGCCGGGCGGCCGGGTACCCGCCCGGGGCGCAGGAGTTCCGAGGACATGGAGTCAGGCTGACGACGTGTGGCATGCACAGTCAAGCCGGTCCGGTGATCTGGGAGATCCCTCACGGGAGGTTTCAGAGGCTGCCTCACCGTGCTCACGACGGCTCCCGCACCGCCTCTCCGAGCGCGGCGATCACGTCGGCCTTGCGCGGCTGCCCGGCCGCGCGCCGGACCTCCCGGCCGGCCGCGTCGAGGACCAGCACCGTCGGGGTCCGCACGATCTCCAGCCGGCGCACGAGGTCCAGACGGGCCTCGGCGTCGATCTCCACATGGGTCACGCCCGGCACGAGGGCGGCCACGTCGCCGAGCACACGGCGGGTGGCTCGGCAGGGCGCGCAGAAGGCGGTGGAGAACTGCACGAGGGTGGCGCGTTCCCCCAGTTCCACACCGAGTGCGGCCATCGCCCCGGCGGGCGTGCGCCGCCGTCCCTCGTCGTCCCGCTCTCGCACTGGATCCTCTCCCGCCCTGGGTGTGCCGTCAGCCCTCTCCAGCGCCGGCGGAGGCCCGGACATTCCCCGGTGTCACGCGAAAACCGTGGTGATCAGGGTGGACGTGACGAGAATCTCGCCGCCGAAGGGCACCAGGACTGGTTCACCGGCCGTTCTTCGGGCACCATCTGCGACAAGCCGTAAACCTACGGCTGCGTAACTTTCGGCTGGGAGCCTCCTTCCCAGGCAGAGAAGGAAGGGTTCCTACCCGCCCATGGCAGAACTCGTCTACCGGCCCGTCGTCGGCTTCGCCCGCACGCTGTTCAAGGTGTGGGACCTCAAGATCGACTGCCAGGGTTCGGAGAACATCCCGCGCTCGGGCGGCGCCGTGCTGGTGAGCAATCACATCAGCTACCTGGACTTCGTCTTCAACGGGCTGGCGGCGCTCCCCCAGAAGCGGCTCGTCCGCTTCATGGCGAAGGAGTCGGTCTTCCGGCACCGTGTCTCCGGTCCGCTGATGCGCGGCATGAAGCACATCCCGGTGGACCGCAAGCAGGGCGAGGCCGCGTACGAGCACGCGCTGCGGTCGCTGCGGTCGGGTGAGATCGTGGGCGTCTTCCCGGAGGCGACCATCTCGCAGTCGTTCACGCTGAAGAGCTTCAAGTCGGGCGCCGCGCGCCTGGCACAGGAGGCGGGCGTGCCGCTGGTCCCGATGGCGGTGTGGGGCACGCAGCGGCTGTGGACCAAGGGCCACCCGCGCAACTTCAGGCGCAGCCACACCCCCATCACCATCCGGGTGGGCGAGGCGATCGAGGCGTCCAGGGACAAGTACGCGGGCGCGATCACCCGTCAGCTGCGCGAGCGCGTGCAGGAGCTGCTGGAGGCGGCGCAGCGAGCCTATCCGGTGCGCCCGAAGGGCCCGGACGACACCTGGTGGATGCCGGCCCACCTCGGCGGCACGGCCCCGACCCCGGAACAGCTCCGCCAGTCCGAGTCCCGCTGACGGCGGCATCCCCGCCACCCGGCTGGTCGGCGGGCATGCCTCAGAGGGCGGTGGGCAGCGTCCGCCACAGGTGCGGGCGGTCACGGGCGGACCGCAGGGCGTTCAGTACGACCGGGTGCGGGGCGGCATACAGGAGCGGGTGGTCGCCCTCGCCGGACGCGGCGTCGGGCGTGAAGGCGAGTCTCTCGCCGTCGAGGGAGAACCGTGCGTCGACTCCCGGCTTGTTGCCGCGCGGGTCCTGCCGATGCCAGCCGCCGTGGAACCGTACGGCGACCAGCCCGTGGACGACGCCCAGGTCCTGGTAGCAGAGCGCGGTCGGAATGTCCTCGGCGCGCAGCAGCGCGGCCAGCGCGTGGGCCTTGGCGTAGCAGATGCCGGTGCGCTGCTCCAGCACGTCGGAGGCGCGCCAGGTGACCCGGAGATCTCCGGAGTCCTGGGAGTGCGCGATGGTGTCGCGCACGAAATCGAAGGCCACCCGCGCATATTCATACGAGTTGGCCACCCCGGCGGCAAGGCGCGCCGCCGTCTCGCGGACCAGCGGATGGTCGTGGTCGATCGCCTCGTCGACAGCCAAATAGGCGGAGAGGTCCGGGTTTTCCTGGATCAGCTGCATGGCGCGAGAGCATAGGTATGCGGCCGACTGAGTGTCAATACATTTTCGATCAGCCGCATACCTATGCATGCACCGCTAGCGGGCCATCTCCTCCTTGAGCGCCGCCACGAAGGTGTCCACGTCGTCCTCGGTGGTGTCGAAGGCGCACATCCAGCGGACGTCGCCCGCCGCCTCGTCCCAGAAGTAGAAGCGGAAGCGCTTCTGCAGGCGCTCGCTCACCTCGTGCGGCAGCCGCGCGAAGACGGCGTTGGCCTGCACCGGGTAGAGGATCTCCACGCCGTGGACGGCGCGCACGCCCTCGGCCAGGCGCTGGGCCATCTCGTTGGCGTGCCGGGCGTTGCGCAGCCACAGGTCCCGCGCGAGCAGGGCCTCCAGCTGCACCGACACGAAGCGCATCTTGGACGCGAGCTGCATGGACAGCTTGCGCAGGTGCTTCATGTGCCGGATGCCGTCCGGGTCGAGCACCACGACCGCCTCGCCGAACAGCGCGCCGTTCTTGGTGCCGCCCAGCGAGAGCAGGTCGACACCGACCGCGTTGGTGAAGGTGCGCAGGGGCACGTCCAGCGTGGCGGCGGCGTTGGCCAGCCGGGAGCCGTCGACGTGCACCTTCATGCCGTGCGCGTGGGCGTGCTCGCAGATGGCGCGGATCTCGTCCGGTGTGTAGACCGTGCCCAGCTCGGTGGCCTGGGCTATGGAGACCACCTGGGGCATCGCGCGGTGCTCGTCGTCCCAGCCGTACGCCTCCCGGTCGATCAGCTCGGGGGTGAGCTTGCCGTCCGGGGTGGGCACGGTGAGCAGCTTGATCCCGCCGACCCGCTCGGGGGCGCCGCCCTCGTCCACGTTGATGTGGGCGCTCTCGGCGCAGATCACCGCGCCCCAGCGGTCGGTGACCGCCTGGAGCGCCACCACGTTGGCACCGGTGCCGTTGAACACCGGGAACGCCTCGGCCGCCGGCCCGAAGTGACTGCGGATCACCTGCTGGAGGTTCTCGGTGTACGCGTCCTCACCGTAGGCGACCTGGTGCCCGCCGTTGGCCAGGGCCAGGGCGGCGAGCACCTCCGGGTGGGTCCCGGCGTAGTTGTCGCTGGCGAAACCGCGGACGTCCGGGTCGTGATGACGACGCGCGTCGGTCCTCGGTGGGTTCACGGCTTCTCGGTCAGCCACAGACGGTTTCCGTTCACTTCCGCGGCGGGCTTGTCCCAGACGCCGACGACGGCCTCGGCCAGGTCCTTGACGTCCGTGAAGCCCGCGAACTTCGCGTTGGGGCGGTCGGCGCGCATCGCGTCGTGCACCAGCGCCTTCACGACCAGGATCGCAGCCGCCGACGTCGGCCCCTGCTCGCCCCCGGCCTTGCGGAAGTAGTCGGCCATGGCCAGCGTCCACGCCTCGGCGGCGGCCTTGCCGGCCGCGTACGCGGCGTTGCCCGCGGTGGGCCTGGTGGCGCCGGCCGCGCTGATCAGGACGAACCGGCCGCGGTCGCTGCGCTGGAGCGCCTCGTGGAAGGCGAGGCTGGTGTGCTGCACGGTGCGCACCAGCAGCAGCTCCAGGAAGTCCCAGTCGTCCAGGCTCGTCTTGGTGAAGGTCTCGCTGCCGCGCCAGCCGCCGACGAGATGGACCAGGCCGTCGACGCGGCCGAACTCCTTCTCGGTGCGGGCGGCCCACTCGCGGGTGGACTCCAGGTCCAGCAGGTCGACCGTGTCGCCGGTGACGGTGGCGCCGCCGTGCGCGTAGCGCGCCGCGTCGACGGCTTCCGCCAGCCGCTCCGGGTCGTTGTCGGAGCCGACGACCGTCGCCCCCGCCTCGGCCAGCCTCAGCAGTGCCGCCCGTCCCGCGGGTCCTCCCGCGCCGGCCACCGCGATCACCGCACCGTCGAGCGCCCCGTTCCCCATGATTCTCGCCTCCTGAGCAGTGTTGTGAACGAGATCGCTCACGCGGCGACCCGCTCGGCGCTGTCCGCGGTGATGCCCCTGGTCGAGGCGATCACGTTCTTCAGCTTCTTGGACAGTGCCTCATAGAACATGCTCAGCGGAAACTCGTCCGGAAGCACGTCATCCACGAGCTTGCGCGGCGGCAGCGTCAGGTCGAGGGCGTCCGGACCCTTGGCCCACTTGGATCCCGGGTGCGGGGAGAGGTAGGTGGAGACCAGCTCGTACCCGGCGAACCAGTGGACGAGCTTGGGGCGGTCGATGCCGTCGCGGTAGAGCGTCTCGATCTCCGCGCACAGCTGGTTGGTGATCTGCGGGGCGCGCTCCCAGTCGATGGTGAGCTTGTTGTCGGTCCAGCGGACGACGTCGTGCTTGTGCAGGTAGGCGAAGAGCAGCTGGCCGCCGAGGCCGTCGTAGTTGCGCGTCCGCTCGCCGGTGACGGGGAAGCGGAACATCCGGTCGAAGAGCACCGCGACCTGGACGTCACGGGCCTGCGGGACGCCGTCGCCGGCGAGCTTCACGGCCTCCTTGAAGGCGGTGAGGTCGCAGCGCAGCTCCTCCAGGCCGTACATCCAGAACGGCTGGCGCTGCTTGATCATGAACGGGTCGAACGGCAGGTCGCCGTGGCTGTGGGTGCGGTCGTGGACCATGTCCCAGAGCACGAAGGCCTCTTCGCAGCGCTTCTGGTCGTGCACCATCGCGGCGACGTCCTCGGGCAGCTCCAGGCCCAGGATGTCGACGGCGGCCTCCGTGACCCGGCGGAAGCGGGCGGCCTCGCGGTCGCAGAAGATGCCGCCCCAGGTGAAGCGCTCGGGGGCCTCGCGCACGGCGATGGTCTCGGGGAAGAGCACCGCGGAGTTGGTGTCGTAGCCCGCGGTGAAGTCCTCGAAGGTGATGCCGCAGAACAGCGGGTTGTCGTAGCGGGTGCGCTCCAGCTCGGCCAGCCAGTCGGGCCAGACCATGCGCAGCACGACCGCTTCGAGGTTGCGGTCGGGGTTGCCGTTCTGCGTGTACATCGGGAAGACGACCAGGTGCTGGAGGCCGTCCTCGCGGCCCGCGGCCGGCTGGAAGGCCAGCAGCGAGTCGAGGAAGTCGGGCACCTCGAAGCCGCCCTCGGACCAGCGGGCCAGGTCCTTGGCCAGCGCCTCGTGGTAGGCGCGGTCGTGCGGGAGCAGCGGGGAGAGCGCCTCGACGGCACCGATCACGGTGCGCACCGCGTGCTCGGCGTCGCCGCGGGCCGGGGCCCCGTCGGCGTCGAGGTCGATCGAACCGTCCTTGGACTGCCAGGGCCGGATCCGCTCCACGGCATCCTTGAGCACGGGCCATGCCGGGTGCTCGATCACCCTGGTCGCCGAAGGAACCTGCCCCTCGGCACCCACCTGCACAAGAACTTCCGCCATGTCGCATCCTCCACAAGAAAACCTCGCGTAAGAAGACCGTATACACAGGGGGTTTCTCCCAGCAAGGGGCACCTCCGGAAATTATCCTGCCGCACCCCGGGCTTCACCGCATTTTTTCCTGCGTAACACTCGGGTGGACGACGCTGTGTGCGATCGATGTTCAGCCTCTGGACGCGGCGGGCACAGGCGATACGGTCCAGGAGGGCCGTAGGGACGCGGCCCCCCGCCGACGTCGACGGAAGCGAGTCGAGTCTTGAACTTCCTCACCATCGGTCACCGCGGAGTCATGGGTGTCGAGCCCGAGAACACCCTCCGGTCCTTCGTCGCCGCCCAGGAGGCGGGCCTCGACGTCATCGAGCTCGATCTGCATCTGAGCAAGGACGGCACGCTCGTCGTCATGCACGACACGGAAGTGGACCGTACGACGGACGGCACGGGCGCCATCGCCGACAGGACACTCGCCGAACTGCGCGCCCTGGACGCGGGGCACGGCGAGCGCGTCCCGCTCTTCGAAGAGGTCCTGGCCGCCGTGCGGGCCCCGCTCCAGGCCGAGATCAAGGACGTACGGGCGGCCAGGGCCCTGGCGGAGGTGATGAACGAGCGGGGGCTGGCCGACCGGGTCGAGGTCTCGTCGTTCCACGACGAGGCGATCACCGAGATCGCCCGGCTGGTTCCCGGGGTGCGCACGGCGCTCATCGCGAGCCGCCCCCTCGGGCCCGAGGTCGTGGACCGCGCGGTCGCGGCCGGCGCCTCCACCCTCTGCCTCAACATCCGCCGGATCACCCTGGAGACCGTGGAGCGGGCCCGCAAGGCGGACCTCGCCGTCATCGGCTGGGTGGTCAACACCCAGGACCACCTCAGACTGGTGCGGGCCCTCGAACTCGACGGGGCGACCACCGACTACCCGGAGATCAAACGCACCGGCCGCTTCACCGCGTGAGCGGCCGGGCACCGTACGGCGGTCAGGCCAGTTCCTTGACCAGCAGCTCGAACCGGAGATCGTCGCGCTGGGGGATGCCGAAGCGCTCGTCGCCGTACGGGAAGGGCGTCATCCTTCCCGTACGGCGGTAGCCGCGCCGCTCGTACCAGGCGATGAGGTCCTCGCGTACGGAGATCACCGTCATGTGCATCGCGTCCACGCCCCAGCTCTCGCGGACCAGGCGCTCCGCCTCCGCGATGACCGTCCTGCCGAGCCCGGCGCCCTGAAGGACGGGGCTGACCGCGAACATGCCGAAGTAGGCGTGGGCGCCGCGGTGTTCGAGCTGGCAGCAGGCGACGATCCTGCCCTCGCGCTCCACCGTCAGCAGTCGGCTGTCCGACGACTCGACGACCTCCAGCACTGCCTCGGGGTCGGTCCGCTGCCCCCGCAGGATGTCCGCCTCGGTGGTCCATCCGGCCCGGCTGGACTCCCCCCGGTACGCCGACTCGATCAGGGCGACGAGCGCGTCCACGTCGGCGCCGGTGGCGTCGCGGAAGGTCAGTGCGGAGTCGGTGGCGGATTCCATGGCCGGGTCCCCTGATTCGTGTGCGCCGCTTCGGCGTGGCTCGGACGGGGACGAGACTAACCCGGCCACTACGCTCGGCCGCATGGTGCACGTACTGAGCAGCCGTACCCTGCTCCGCCCCACCGACCCCGACCGCTCCCGCGCCTTCTACGGGGAACAGCTCGGCCTCGCCGTCCACCGCGAGTTCGGCACGGGCCCGGAGCGCGGCACCGTCTACTTCCTCGGCGGGGGCTTCCTGGAGCTCTCCGGACGCGCCGGCGCCGCCGCTCCCGCCTCCCCGGACGTCCGGCTGTGGCTCCAGGTCGAGGACATCACGGCCGCGCACGGGGAGCTGGTCGCCCAGGGGGTCGGGATCGTCCGTCCTCCGGTGCGGGAGCCGTGGGGACTGATCGAGATGTGGATCGAGGACCCGGACGGTGTCCCCATCGTCCTGGTGGAGATCCCGGCGGACCATCCGCTGCGGTACCGGCCGGGGATCTGACGGCGCCCGGATGGCCGGGGGCGGGGGCCGGGCTTAGCGTGCAGGGGACGGAAGGAGCGCCATGAGTCCGACCTCGCCGGTGCCGGGCGGGCCCTGCTGGGCGGAGCTGGGGACCACCGACCTGGAGTCCGCGCAGCGGTTCTACACCCGGCTGTTCGGCTGGCGCCCCGAAACGGACCGGCGGCAGGAGGCGGGCGGCTGCACGGTCGCCCACCTCGGTGACGCGGCCGTGGCCGGGCTGGCGCCGCTGTACCAGGAGGCGCAGCCGGTCGCCTGGAACGTGTCCTTCGCGGTGACCGACGCCGACGCCACCCTCCGCGCGGTGCGCGCGGCGGGCGGGCAGCCGCTGCTCGACCCGACGGACGTGTTCGACATGGGCCGGCTCGCGGTGGCCGCCGATCCCACCGGTGCCGTGTTCCAGCTGTGGCAGGCGGATGCCTTCCCGGGCGCCGGAGCGTTCGGCGTGCCCGGGGCGCTCGGCTGGGTGGAACTGCTGACCCGCGCGCCCCGGCAGGCCGTGTCCTTCTACACCACCGTGTTCGGCTGGACCGTGGACCCCTCCCGCCGCTACCCCCAGTGGAGCGCCGACGGCGTGGACTTCGGCGGCATGGTGACGATGGACGAGAAGTTCCCGCACGAGGTGCCGGCGCACTGGCTGCCGTACTTCGCCGTCGACGACGTGGACGACGCCGCGGTGACGACCACGACGGTGGGCGGCACGGTGCTGATGGAGCCCGTCTCGCACCCGGAGGGCCCGCGCATCGCGGTGCTCCGGGACCTCGAGGGGGCGATGTTCGGGGTGTACCGGGCGGCCGACGGGAGGTGAGCGCCGGCTGCCCGCGGCGCCCTCACGCGCGCGGCACGCCGAGCCGCCCCTCCAGCTGCCCGAGCAGTTCGGCGAGCAGGGCGGCGAGCTCGCCGAGCTCCGGGCTGTCCAGGCCGGACAGTACCGCCGTCTCGTAGGCCAGCTGCGCGGGCAGGATGCCGTCGACCGTGTCGCGTCCGGCGTCGGTGAGCCGGACGTGGGCGACCCGGCGGTCACGGGTGTCGCCGCGGCGCTCCACCAGCCCGCGTTCGCCGAGCTGTTTGAGGCGTTTGGTGACGGCGGCGCCCGAGGAGAAGGTCTCGCGGGCCAGTTCGCCCGGGGTGAGTTCGTGTCCGGTGCGGCGCAGCGCGCCGAGCAGGTCGAACTCCGCGCGGGACAGTCCGGCCCGGCGCAGCGGGGCGTCCTCCGCCTGCTGCAGGAGGGCGGCGCAGCGGTTGATGCGGCCGATGACCTCCATGGGGCCGGTGTCCAGGTCGGGGTGGACGGCCCGCCACTGCCGGACGACCGCGGCGACGGTGTCGCCCCGCCGGCCCGGCGGGTCACCGCCGGTGTCCCAGGGGCCCCGGTCGCCGGTCGCCGATGGTCCTTCGGTCGCCGTCATGGCGTTACGTCCTCCGTGTGCGCGTTCGTGCCGGCCAGCAGTCCCTGGCGTCGTACCGTCGCCGCGAGCGTACGGTGTCCCGACTGCTCGGCGAGCACGACCCGCTCCTGGGGCACCGCGCGCTGCCACCACTCGCCGGCCGCGGCGTCGGCGGTGGCCCGCAGGTCGACCAGGGCGGCGGCGAGGCCGCGGCGGGCGGCGTCCAGGGCGGCGGGCGGGGTTCCGGGCTCGGCGAGGGCGCGTACGGCGGTTTCCCGGGCCCGGTCGACGGCGGTGAGGGAGCGCAGGACGCGGTCGCCCGAGCGGCGGTTGGTGACGGCCACGGCCGCGACGAACCCGACCAGGGCGCCGACCAGGGTGTCCACGGCCCGCTCGGTGACCAGGTCGCCGGTCCGCTGGTAGCCGGCGAACTCGGTGACGAGCAGCGCCAGCGGGGTGACGCAGACGGTGCCGAGCCAGTAGTTGCGGCCGATGAGTGCCTCGGCGCCGAAGTTGAACAGCAGGCAGCACAGGACGAGCGCGAGCGGACCGAGGTGGGCGACCGGCGCGACGGCGGCGAAGAGGAGGACGCCCACGAGGTTGCCGACGACGCGCTGCACGGTCCGGCTCCAGGTGAGGCTGAGGTTGGCCTGGTAGAGCGCGGCCGCGGTGACCAGGGCCCAGTAGGGGCGGCCGATGCCGAGGGCGAGGGAGGCGTAGCCGGCGAGCGCGCAGCCGAGCGCGGTGCGCACGGCGACCGGGGTGAGTGCTTCGAGCCTGTCCCTCAGGGGGCGCGGCGGGGTGTCGCGCTCGACGGCCACGCCGAGGAGTTCGCCGGCGTCCGCGCCGGGCTCGCCGGCGAGCGGGACGTCACCGGTGCCGCGCAGCGCGCGGGCCCAGCCGCGCAGGCGCGCGGGGTCGGTGTCGGCGGGTGCGGCGAGCGCGACCTCCGCGCGGACGACGAGGCGTTCCAGGGCGCGGCGGGTGGCGGAGGGCCGGCTGCCGGCGGCGAGCAGGGACTGCCAGGCGGCCTGTACGGCGGCGTAGGCGGCGGCGCGGGCCCCGGCGCCACCGGTCTCGGCGTACGCGGCGGCGGCGTTCAGGGCGTGGGCGGTCGCGCGGCGCTCGGGGCCGTGCGGCCGGATCAGTGCCGGTGCCATGCCCACCGCGTAGGCCCAGAGGCCGGCTGCGGCGGCGAGTGCGAGGTGGCCGGGGACCTGCCCGAGGGTCTGCGGCAGGAACAGGGAGGCGGAGGTGACGAAGGTGAGGACCACGTTGCCGGGCGGTCCGATGCGGGTGGCGTCGCACAGTGCCTTCTGCACGGCGGCCAGGACCGCGCCGACGGTGACCAGCACGACGGCGTTGCCGGTGAGGGAGGCGGCGACCAGGGACACGGCCAGGCCGCCGAGCATGCCGAGGACGACCCACGCCAGTGCCCTGGCCCGGGCGGCGTACGGGCGGTTGTGGGCGTACAGGGCGCACAGGGACCCGGCCATGGTGTACATCGCGAGGTCGAGCCGGCCGAGGGCGACCAGGAGCAGGCTGGGCGGGGCGACCGCGGCGACCACGCTGAGGGCGGGCTTGAACCAGATGTCGGAGGGCCGCCCGAGACGCAGCGCTCCGGCGAGGGGGAGGCGCCGGGCGGAGGCGGCGGAGGGGGC
The DNA here is from genome assembly GCF_055571535.1 of Streptomyces sp. NPDC030893. NCBI lineage: Bacteria > Bacillati > Actinomycetota > Actinomycetes > Kitasatosporales > Streptomycetaceae > Streptomyces > Streptomyces sp. NPDC030893. Next base: position 21,303 of record NZ_JBVIFC010000013.1, read on the forward strand.
ACTGCTCATGACGCACAACGTTAGCAGATAATTTACTCGTAAATCATAGCCGCTGACCTGGTGCGCTCCCCCGGACGCTCCCCGTGTACTCCCGTGCGCCCGCGTGTCCGTCGCCGGGACGGGCATGTCCAGACCGACCGCCGAAACGGGTCGAGGGGGGAGGCTGGCGTGCACGGACCGGCGTCGTCCGGCTGGCTGCTGGTCGCGCTCTGCGCGGCGACCGGCGCCTACTGTCTGCTGCGAATGCGCAGCCGTGTGGAGGAACAGCGCCGCGCCGCGGGCGGCGAGGCGCTGATGGGGTTCGGCATGGCCGCGATGGCCGTGCCCGCGACGGTGTTCGCCCCGCCGTCCTGGGCCTGGCCGGCCCTCGCGGTGGTGTTCGGCGCGGCGGGGCTGCACGCGCTGTGGACGGCCCGCGCGGGCGCGCGCCATCTGCACCACCTGATCGGCGCCGGGGCGATGGTGTACATGTCGGTGGCCATGGCAGTCTCCCCCGGGGGCGGGCACGGACACGGGCACGGCGGCTCGGGCACACCCGTGCTGACCGGGGCACTGCTGCTCTACTTCGCCGCCTACGTGCTGGTGACGGGGGTCCGCCTGGTGCCCGTCGCCGCGGTGGCGGGGAGCGCACCGGGTCCCGGCTGGGGCGACCGGCCGGAACTGGCGCGGGCCTGCCGGCTGTCCATGGCGATCGGGATGGTGGCGATGCTGCTGGCCATGTGAGGCCGTGCCGCCGGCTCCGGGACCGTTGTCTGCGTCACTTCGGCCCGCAGGTCCGTACCGCCCGGCCGTCCGCGCTCATAGGCTTGAGGGCATGATCCTCCCCGCGGTCCTCCTGGTGCTCGGCTTCCTGACCGCCGTCATGGGTCCCCGGCTGCTGGCCCGGGCCGACTGGCCGGACCGTGAACCGGTGGTGGCGCTGTGGGCGTGGCAGTGCGTGATCGCGGCCGTGCTGCTGTGCTGCGCCCTGTCGATGACGTTCAGCGCGGCGGCCGCCTGGCACGCGGTGGGCGGCCATGTGTTCGCCACCGCGCCGCACGCGGTCGTGGAGGCGTACTCCCTCGGTACGGCGGGGATCTGGGCGGCGACCACCGCCGTGGCGCTGGCGTGCGGCGGCCTCTGGAGCGCCGCCATGCTGGTCCGGGAGGTCGTACGGGCCCGGGCACGGCGTCGCGCGCGCCGGGCCGAACTGCGCCTGCGCGCACCGATGCTGCCCGGCGAGGAGCCGGGCCCCGACCGGCTGGTGGTCCTGGAGGGCGAGCGGCCCGACGCCTGGTGGCTGCCCGGCAGCCCGCCCCGACTGGTCGTCACCACGGCCGCGCTGCGCCGGCTGAAGGGCAGGCAGCTGGACGCCGTCCTCGCCCACGAGCGGGGACACGCACGGGCCCGGCACGACTGGCTGCTGAACTGCTCCGCCGCGCTGGCGGGCGGCTTCCCCCAGGTTCCGGTGTTCGCGGCGTTCCGCGACGAGATGCACCGGCTGGTCGAACTCGCCGCCGACGACACGGCCTCCCGCCGCTTCGGCCGGCTGACCACGGCCCTCGCCCTGGTCGAACTCAACGAGCACCGCGGGGTGTTCGGGCCCTGCCCGGACGCGCACGCCCAGGTGCCGGCCCGGGTGCACCGGCTGCTCACGCCCGCGGACCGGCTGACCGCGGGGCGGCGGCTGCGGCTGACCGCGGTGGCGTCGCTGGTGCCGGTGATCCCCGTACTGGTGGCGTTCGTACCGGGATTGCGGGCCCTGGGATAGTCCCCGGACCGGGAGGGGCCCGGCGGCGGTGCCGGGACTGGACCCGGAAGCCACCGGTCCGCGAGGATCGCCCCATGCGCACCCCCCACACCGATGCCCCGCCCGGCCCTCCGCGGCACCGTCCGGCCGGCCTCTTCGCCGGAGTGCTGGCGCTCTGCTCGGCGCTGCTGCTCGCGCTGGTCGCGGTCGAGTGGGGACCGCTGCTCGGTCTGGACGGCGACATCTCCCGCACCACCCACCGCTGGGCGGTGGCGGAACCCGGACCGACCCGGGCCGCCCGCATCCTGACGGACTGGGTCTGGGACCCGTGGACGATGCGCGTGCTCTGCGGTGTGGCGGCGGGGCTGCTGGTGTGGCGGTACGCGGACCGGTGGACCGCGGCCTGGCTGGTGGTGACGGTGGCCGTCGCGACGGCCGTCCAGCAGGGTCTGAAGGCCGCTGTGGACCGCGCCCGCCCGGTCTGGCCCGACCCGGTCGACTCAGCGCACTACGCGGCCTTCCCGTCGGGTCACGCCATGACCGCGACGGTCGTCTGCGGACTCCTGCTGTGGCTGCTGCACCGTCACGGCGTGGGCCGCGTCCTGTGGCGTACGGCGCTGGTCGCGGTCGTCGTCTCGGTGACCGGTGTCGGTCTCACGCGCGTGTGGCTCGGTGTCCACTGGCCGACGGACGTCCTCGGGGGCTGGCTGTTCGGCGCCCTGGTGGTGGCGGCGGCGGTGGGGATCCACCAGCACCGGCGACCAACCGTGCGCGGTTGAACGGGGGGTGGCGCGCGCAGCCCGGCGCACTGACGACGCCCACGTGGCCTCACGCCGGCCGCCTCGGACGATCCCCCGCGTCGCCCGAGGCGGACGGCAGCCCGGAACGGGCCCGAGGACCCGGCCGGACGCGCTGAGTATAGTTGGCTGCCAGCCAGTCAACGCAGGAGTCCAGCATGTCCCCGCGCAGCGCCCTGGTCAATGAAGAGTTGCGGAGGCGTTCGAAGGAGCGGCTCCTGCACGCCGCCGTGGAGTTGGTCGGCGAGCACGGGTACGAGGCGACGACGCTCGGCGACATCGCCGACCGGGCGGGTTCCGCACGGGGCCTGGTGTCGTACTACTTTCCGGGAAAACGCCAGCTCGTGCAGTCCGCCGTGCACCGGCTGATGCACCGCACCCTGGAAGAGGCCCTGGAGCGCGAGCCGCGCACCGAGGACGGCCGGGAGCGGATGGCGCGGGCCATCGACGCGATCCTCGGCCTGGCACGGGAACGGCCGGTTCTGATGCGCCAGCACATGGCCGGGCTGCTGCAGGCCGAGGGTTTCCTGCCCTGTCCCGAACAGCGGCGTCTGGCGGAGCTGCTGAGCGACACGGTGGCCCGGCACGGCTCCCAGGACGTCGGGACCGACTACCCGATGCTGCGCGCCCTGTTGATGGGTGCCGTGTACGCGGCCGTGATGCCGGGGGCGCCGATGCCCGTCCCCGTACTGCGCGCAGAACTGTTCGAACGCTACCGGCTCGACTGGGAGCTGGGTGTCCCGCCGGACGCCGGAGCGCCCGGCGGGACGTGTGCGCGGGACCGGGCGGACACGGCCCGGTTCTTCGCGACGGAGCCGGACGCTCAGTCGAAGTAGTCCGGCTGCGTCTGCACGTTGAGCTCGCGCATGTGGACCCAGCGGGCCGGGTCCGTGCGCCGGTCGTCGATCTTCAGGACGTCGAGGCCCTTGGCGATGTCGTTCGAGTAGATGTAGCCGTTGTAGTAGTACGCCGACCAGGAACCGCCGGTGGTGATCCGGTCGATGGCCAGCGGACCGCGCTCGAAGTACGCGATCTCCCTGGGCTTCGAGGAGTTGGTGAAGTCCCAGACGGAGACGCCGCCCTGGTACCAGGCCTGCACCATCAGGTCCCGGCCCCGGACCGGGATCAGCGAGCCGTTGTGGGCCACGCAGTTCTCGGTGTCCGCCTGGTGGCGCGGGATCTTGAAGTAGCTGCGGAAGACGAGCTTGCTCCGCTCGCCCTTGCCGACGATGTCGTAGATGCCGTCCGCGCCGCGGTCCGGGCCGATCTCCGCGTTGCAGGTGGCCGCGCCGCCGCCGCCGAGCTCGTCGGTGAAGACGACCTTGCGGGCCGTCTGGTTGAAGGTCGCCGAGTGCCAGAACGCGAAGTTGACGTTGTCCTGCACCCGGTCGATCACCCGCGGACGCTCCGGGTTCTTGATGGAGAACAGGATGCCGTCGCCCATGCAGGCACCGGCGGCCAGGTCCTTCGACGGCAGCACGGTGATGTCGTGGCAGCCGGTGGTCTTGGAGACGCCCGGGTTGGTGGGCGCGCCCGGGTTGCCGCCGCCGTCCGGGCCCTCACCCGGGAACAGCACCGGGAAGCCCACGACCGCCGCCTTGTGCGGTGCCTTGCGGGGCACCTTGATGACGGAGATGCCGTCGTGCGGCGGCCGGCAGTCGGGGTACGCCGCGTTCGGCGAGTACGAGGAGACGTAGACGTAGACGTTCTTGCGTTCGGGCACCAGTGTGTGGGTGTGCGAGCCGCAGGCGGTCTCGACGGCGGCGACGTAGCGCGGGTTGCGCTTGTCGCTGATGTCGAAGACCTTCATCCCCTCCCACGAGGACTTCTCGGTCGCCGGCTGTGTGGTGCTGTTGCAACTGCTGTCGCTGCGCGAGGAGTCGGTGGACAGGAACAGCAGGTCGCCGGAGACGGAGATGTCGTTCTGCGAGCCCGGGCACAGGACCTGGGCGACCGTCCTGGGCGCCTTGGGGTTGCTGATGTCGAAGATGCGGAAGCCGTCGTAGTTGCCGGCGAAGGCGTACCGGCCCTGGAAGGCCAGGTCCGAGTTGGTGCCGGACAGCACGTCCTTGGGGACGTTGGCCACGTGCCGGATGTTGTCGGAGTGGACGATCTCGTCCTGGCCGGGTATCTCGCCGTTCTCGATGGCCTTCCGGGCCTCGGCCTGGTCGCTGCGCGACACTTCCTTCTGAGCGGCGGGTGAGTCCCCCGGATCGGGGATCGCCGCGGCCGGCGAGGCGCTGAGCAGGGCGGCCAGCAGGCCGCATGCTGCCGTGGCAACTCCCAGCCGTCTGCGCCGGGTTCGGGAACCTCTCAACAGGATCACTGTTTTCCTCCCTGGTTCCGTTCACGTCGGAACGGTTTTCGCCTCCGGCAGTATCGTCTTCGGCATGCACATACCAACAGGGGGCAACACCATCGCAACAAAGTTTTCTGATCAGAGTTGCGCGGAAGCGTGCTAGGACGGTCGTCGACGCTCACGAGGCGTCCCGACCCGCTCCCCGAGCGGGGGCGCCGCCGCCAGCCACAGGAGGTCCTTGTGCACCACCGCCGTGTGCCACGCCTGTCCGTCCTCACCGCCGGGCTGACCGCTCTGGCCGCCCTCGGGCTCGTGGGCTGCGACTCCGGCGACGACGGGCCCACGTCGTCCGCGGCGAGCGGTCCTTCGGTCATCGCGCCCGGTGAGCCCGGGGAGGAGAACCGGACCCTGTCGGCCGAGGAGGCCCCGCGGCAGCGCGCGGAGGACGACTCCCCCAACTCCGCCGACGTGTCCTACGCGCGGATGATGATCGAGCATCACGCGCAGGCCCTGGTGATGACCGGGCTCGTGCCGGACCGGGCCGACTCGCCGAAGATCGTCAAACTCTCCGAGCGCATCTCCGCCGCCCAGCAGCCGGAGATCACGGCGATGAAGGGCTGGCTGAAGAGCCACGACAAGCCCGAGCGGGACGACGGGCACGGCCACGACCACGCGACGATGCCCGGAATGGCCACCGAGGCCCAGCTGAAGCAGTTGCGCGCGGCCGACGGCAAGGCCTTCGACCAGCTCTTCCTCACCTTGATGATCACGCACCACCAGGGGGCGATCACCATGTCCGCCGAGGTGAAGGGGCAGGGCAACAACATCTGGATCGAGGAGATGGCGGACGACGTGGTCGCCCAGCAGACGAGCGAGATCAGCCGGATGCGCGACCTGCTGTGACGGACGCGGGCGGCTGACCGGCGCGCCCGCCGCCGGGGCGCGGCACCGGCCGGCCGCGCGCCACGGAGCCGGGCGCGGTTCAGCGGCGGGCGTGCCGCGGGGACAGCAGACCGGCGTCGCGCGTCCGGCCGATGAGCCGCAGCGCGCCGCGCCGGCTGTACCCGGTCTCGTCCATCACGGCGAGGACCGGATCGGCGCCCCGCTCCTGTGCCTCGCGGTACGCCCGTGCCACCGCGGACGGCCACTCCGCCGCCGCTCGCGGCCGGACGGAGCCGTCGTCACGACGCGTCCCCGTACCGGCCCCGCCGCCGGAATCCGGCCCGGACCCGGCACCGCAGGCGCGCGCCAGCGGGCCCTCGATCCAGTCGGCGAACACGGCGAGGTCCTCCAGGGTGAGCGCCGGCCGGGCCTGTACGTCCTCCACACAGACCCATCCCTCGCAGACCGCGGCGAGCGCGTCGATCCTGGCGCCGTCGCCGAAGGCCAGCCGCACATGGAGCCACCGGGTCGCCCGTTCCCCTTCCCGCACCTCCCACGCGGGCCACACGGACACCGCACCCTCCGCAGGAGAGCGATCGGAAAGTCGAAGAAAAGATGCCTCGAGCACACACGCAACGTAACGGTGTGATCAGTTTCCCTCCGCGGAAACACGCACCCCGAGTGGCGGACGGCACCCTGTCAGCGGAGCGCGGACGGTGCCATGCTGGGAGACATCAGCGATCTCCTGTCGATCCCGCGGGGTGAGGAGTTCCGCCGTGCTGCGTGTCGCCGTGATCGGTTCGGGGCCGAGCGGGTGCTACACCGCCCAGAGTCTCGTCCAGCAGGACCCCCGGGTGCGTGTCGACGTCCTGGACCGCCTGCCGTGCCCGTACGGCCTGGTCCGTTACGGCGTGGCACCGGACCACGAGAAGATCAAGTCCCTGCAGAACAACCTCCGCACGGTGCTGGAGCACGACCGCGTGCGCTTTCTCGGCGGGGTGGAGGTGGGACCGGGCGGGGTGCCGGCCGGGCGGCTGCGGGAGCTGTACCACGCGGTGGTGTACTGCGTGGGCGCGGCGGCGGACCGGCGGCTGGGCATCCCGGGTGAGGAACTGCCGGGAAGCTGGTCGGCGACCGAGTTCGTGTCCTGGTACAGCGCGCACCCGGACGCGGTGGACGGCGGTTTCCTGCGCGGCGTGCGGTCGGCGGTGGTCGTCGGCGTGGGCAACGTCGCCGTGGACGTCACCCGCATGCTGGCCCGCGGGGCGGCGGAACTCAGCCCCACCGACATGCCGCACGCGGCCCTGACCGCGCTCGCGGAGAGCGGGGTGACCCGCGTTCACATGGTGGGCCGGCGCGGACCCTCCCAGGCCCGCTTCACCACCAAGGAGCTGCGCGAGCTGGGGACCCTGCCGGACACCGCCGTCGCCGTGGATCCGGACGAGTCCGCGCTGGACCCGGCGTACACCGACCCGTCCGCGCTGCCCGGCCCGCAGCGCCGCAACGTCGAGGTGCTGCGCGGCTGGGCCGCCGCGGCGGCGGGGCGGCCGGAGGCCCGGCGGCTGATCCGTCTGCGCTTCTTCCTCCGCCCGGCGGAACTGGTGGCCCGGGAGGGCAGGGTGGGCGCGGTGCGCTTCGAGCACACGGTGCCGGACGGGAGCGGGGGCGTCACGGGCACCGGGCGCTTCGAGGACATCGAGGCGCAGTTGGTGCTGCGGTCGGTGGGCTATCGCGGGGTGCCGCTGGAGGGGCTGCCGTTCGACGCGGCCGGCGGCACGGTGCCGCATCTCGCCGGGCGGGTGCTGCGCGGGGGCACCGTCGCCCCGGGCGAGTACGTGGCGGGCTGGATCAAACGGGGACCGACCGGCGTCATCGGCACCAACCGGTCCTGCGCGAAGGAGACGGTGGCGTCCCTGCTGCGGGACGCCGCCCTGCTCACGGACCGTGACCTGCCCGGCGATCCGCTCGCGGCGCTGCGCGCCGAGGGCGTCGAGCCCGTCGAGTGGCGGGGCTGGCAGGCGATCGAGCGGGCCGAGGCCCGGCTGGGCGCCTCCCTCGGCCGGGGCGTCGTCAAACTCCCCGACTGGGAGGCCCTGCGGTCCGCCGCCGGAACGGCGGGCACCTGACACCTCCGGGGCCACCGGCGTCCGGAACGCACCCGGCTCACGGGAGCGGACCGCCGTCCGCGGGCCCTCCCCCGGGTCCCTCAGGGCCCGGGGTGGCGGCCTGCCTGGTGGGTGGCCGCGGTGAGCAGGGAGTCGAGCATGCCGGGGAAGAGGTCGTCCAGGTCGTCGCGGCGCAGGTCGTTCATCTTGGCGGTGCCCTCGTAGGCCTGCCTGATCACACCGTTCTCCCGCAGCACCCGGAAGTGGTGGGTGGTCGTGGACTTGGTGACCGGCAGGTCGAAGTGCGAACAGGACAGCGCCACGCCCTCGGCGGCGAGTTCGCGGACGATCCGCAGCCTCACGGGGTCGGAGAGCGCGTGCAGCACGCCCTCCAGCCGGATCTCCGCGCGCGTGGGATGCGGCAGATCACGGCTGCTGGGCACGGGGACTGCGGTCGTCACGGCGGCGGCTCCACATTCGTTCCGGGAGGAAGCCCCATTGTACGAGAAGCATCGTAGTTTGACACGCGCCGTACTACGATGACTATCGTACGAACCAGCCCGCACCCGGTCCACACCGAATGGAGCCCCCCGTGAGCACGCTGTTCGAGCCCTACACCCTGCGCGACGTGACGATCCCCAACCGGGTGTGGATGGCCCCGATGTGCCAGTACTCGGCAGCGCCGGACGGACCCGGGGCGGGCGCCCCCGGCGACTGGCACTTCGCGCACTACGCGGCCCGCGCGGCCGGCGGCACGGGCCTGATCGTCATCGAGGCCACCGCCGTGTCACCCGAGGGCCGCATCTCACCGTACGACCTGGGCATCTGGAACGACACACAGGTCGAGGCCTTCCGCCGGATCACCCGCTTCCTCGTCTCGCAGGGCACCGTCCCCGCCGTCCAGCTCGCACACGCCGGCCGCAAGGCGTCGACCGACCGGCCCTGGAAGGGCGGCGCGCCGGTGGGGCCGGAGGCGCACGGCTGGCAGCCGGCGGCCCCGAGCCCGCTCGCCTTCGCCGAGGGACATCCGGTGCCCGACGAGCTGACCACCGGGCAGATCCGGGAGATCGTCGGCCGGTTCCGCGACGCCGCCCGCCGGGCGCTCGCCGCCGGTTTCGAGATCGCCGAGATCCACGGCGCCCACGGCTATCTGATCAACGAGTTTCTCTCCCCGTACTCCAACCACCGCACGGACGCCTACGGCGGTTCGTACGAGAACCGGACGCGTTTCGCGCTCGAGGTCGTCGACGCCGTGCGCGAGGTCTGGCCGGAGGACAAGCCGCTGTTCTTCCGCATCTCGGCCACGGACTGGCTGGAGGAGTCCGGCTGGAGCGCGGACGACACCGTCCGCTTCGCCGCCGACCTGCACGCCCACGGTATCGACCTGCTCGACGTCTCCACCGGCGGCAACGCCCCCGACGTGCGCATTCCGACCGGGCCCGGCTACCAGGTGCCCTTCGCCGCGCGCGTGCGGAACGAGACGCCGATGCCGGTCGCCGCCGTGGGTCTGATCACCGAGGCCGGGCAGGCGGAGAAGATCCTGGCCAACGGAGAGGCGGACGCGGTGCTCCTCGGCCGCGAGCTGCTCCGCGACCCCTCGTGGGCCCGGCACGCGGCCCGTGAGCTGGGCGGCACGGTCCACGTGCCGGATCAGTACCACCGCTCGGTCTGACCGGCCCGCCCCGCCGGCCGCCGCACACGTGCGCCCGCGCGTTCAGGCCCCGCCCGCCCGCGAACGGACCTCCCCCGTCAGCTCCCGCCGGTAACCGGCGTACGCGGCCCGCAGCGCCTCGCCCGGCCAGTCGGCGGGCAGCAGGGCGGGCGGCAGCACGGGGTCGGCGAGCAGATGCCGCACGACGGCGGCGAACACGGCGAGCCGGTCGGCGGGGCCGGCCGCGCCGCCGATGTGCCCGAGGAGCGCGCGGGCCGTCCCCGACCAGGCGTCCAGCGGCCACAGGCGCGCGGCGAGCTCCCCGGCGGGCCGGCCGGGCCGGGCCGTGCAGCGCTCGGCCACCTCGTCCAGCGCGGCGGGCAGAGGGCGTTCCAGATTGGCGGGGCGCATCCACGCCCCCTCGCGGAGTTCGGCGAGCCGGAGTCCGGTGAGCCGGGTGCGCAGGTCGGCCCGTTCGGCGGGACCGCGGCCCGTCGCGGTGATCAGCACCAGCTCCCAGTCGCCGTCCCACACGCGCGTGCGCGGCCGTACGGACTCGTCCTGGCGGCGCTGGCGTTCCAGCAGCCGGTCGCTGAGGCGGTAGCCGCCCTCCGTGCGCCGCAGGTCACCGGCGGCGACCATCCGGCTGAGCGCCGCGCGGAGCGTGGAGCCGCCGACGCCGAAGCCCTCCAGAAGCCGTCCGATCTCCTTCGCCGGGAGCTCCGGCGGGTGGGTGCCGAGCAGCAGGCTCAGGACCACCGACCGCGCGGAGAGAGGACGCAGCAGCGGTTCGTCCGACGCCGGTTCGTTCCTCCGCATGGTGCCGTACTCTACGCGCCAATCACGTTGCACGATTGCTGCGACCGCAGGAGGAGTGCAACACTCGGCCTCATGGCCACCACACTCGCGGACGAGCGGCAGCAGGACCCGGGCGCGCACGGCGCCACCCGTGACCTCACACACGACGTCACCAACCAGTCCCCGCCCCTGACCCCGTACGACGCCTCCGACGACACCGCCCTGCTGGAGGGCCTGCGGCGGGAGGGAGCCGGCTGGGCCGAGGAGGAGCTGCGGCGGCTCGGCCGGCTGGCCGGCAGCGCGCAGGTGCAGGAGTGGAGCGATCAGGCCAACCGCCATGAGCCCGAACTGCGCACCCACGACCGGTACGGGCACCGGATCGACGAGGTCGAGTTCCATCCGAGCTGGCACCACCTGATGCGCACGGCCGTCGCCGAGGGCCTGGCCGCCGCCCCCTGGGCGGACGACCGGCCGGGCGCGCACGTCGTCCGCACCGCGGGCGGCCTGGTGTGGGGGCACACCGACGCGGGACACGGCTGCCCGACGTCCATGACCTACGCGGCGGTGCCCGCGCTGCGCCGGCAGCCGGAGCTCGCGAAGGTGTACGAGCCGCTGCTGACCGGCCGGGAGTACGAGCCCGGCCTGCGGGTGCCGGCCGAGAAGCGCGGACTGCTGGCCGGCATGGGGATGACGGAGAAGCAGGGCGGCTCGGACGTCCGCACCAACACCACCACCGCGACCCCGACCACCGAGCCGGGCGTCTACACGCTGCGCGGGCACAAGTGGTTCACCTCGGCGCCGATGTGCGACGTCTTCCTGGTGCTGGCCCAGGCCCCGGACGGACTGTCGTGCTTCCTCGTACCGCGCGTGCTGCCGGACGGCACCCGCAACACCTTCCGCATCCAGCGGCTGAAGGAGAAGCTGGGCAACCGGTCCAACGCCTCCTCCGAGCCCGAGTTCGACGGGACGGTGGCCTGGCTGGTCGGGCCCGAGGGGCACGGCGTGAAGACCATCATCGAGATGGTCAACTGCACCCGGCTGGACTGCGTGATGATGTCGGCGGCGCTGATGCGCAAGACGCTGGTCGAGGCGGGCCACCACGTGCGGCACCGCAGCGCGTTCGGGGCGCGGCTGGTGGACCAGCCGCTGATGCGCAACGTACTGGCCGACCTGGCGCTGGAGTCCGAGGCCGCCACGACCCTCACCCTGCGGCTGGCCGGAGCGGCCGACCGCGCGGTGCGCGGGGACGCCGGGGAGGCCGCCTTCCGCCGGATCGCGACCGCGGTCGGCAAGTACTGGGTCACCAAGCGCGGCCCCGCCTTCACCGCCGAGGCGCTCGAGTGCCTCGGCGGCAACGGGTACGTCGAGGACTCGGGCATGCCCCGGCACTACCGCGAGGCCCCGTTGCTGTCGATCTGGGAGGGCTCGGGCAACGTCAACGCGCTCGACGTACTGCGGGCGCTCGGCCGTGACCCGGCCACCGCGCAGGCGCTCTTCGACGAACTCGCCCTGACGCGCGGTGCGGACGCCCGGCTGGACGCGGCCGTGGCCGGGCTGAAGGACCAGCTGGCCGAGGGGTCGCAGGCGAGCGCCCGCCGGCTGGTGGAGCGGATGGCGCTGACGCTCCAGGGCTCCCTCCTCGTCCGGCACGCCCCGCCCGCGGTCGCCGACGCCTTCTGCGCGACGCGGCTGGGCGGCGACTGGGGGCACGCCTTCGGCACCCTGCCCGCGACGGCCGGCGTGGACGCGATCCTCGGACGTGCCCTGCCCGGGCGCGACTGACCTCGCCGTCCAGCAGGGCCCACGGCGGACCGCGGCCGTTCGGCACACGGCGTGACCTGCGGCGCGCCCTGATCCACAGGTGACTGTCAGTGGTGGGGTGCAGACTGGCCGGTGACCTGAACCAGGACGTCGAGGACGACGTCGCGGAGGTGATCGGCATGACCGAGGTACTGCTCGCGGTGGGCACCCGCAAGGGTCTGTTCATCGGACGCCGGCGGGGTGGCGTCTGGGAGTTCGACGAAAGTCCGTATTTCAACGCACAGGCCGTGTACTCGGTCGCCATCGACACGCGCGGGGCGAAGCCCCGGCTCCTGGCCGGCGGGGACAGCGCGCACTGGGGCCCCTCGGTGTTCCACTCCGACGACCTGGGCCGCAGCTGGACCGAACCGGCCCGGCCGGCCGTCAAGTTCCCCAAGGACACGGGCGCTTCGCTGGAGCGGGTCTGGCAGCTGCACCCCGCCGCGGCCGAACCGGACGTGGTGTACGCGGGTACGGAACCGGCCGCGCTGTACCGCTCGGAGGACCGCGGGGAGAGCTTCGAGCTGGTCCGGCCGCTGTGGGAGCATCCCACCCGGGACACGTGGATGCCGGGCGGCGGCGGTGAGGGCCTGCACACCGTCCTGACCGACGAGCGCGATCCGCGGGCGGTGACGGTGGCCGTCTCCACCGCCGGCGTCTTCCGCACCCTGGACGGCGGGGCGAGCTGGGCGCCGTCCAACTCCGGGGTCTCCGCGGTGTTCCTGCCGGACCCCGACCCGGAGTTCGGCCAGTGCGTGCACAAGGTCGCCCGGGACGCGGCGGACCCGGACCGGCTGTATCTGCAGAACCACTGGGGGGTGTACCGCAGCGACGACGCGGGCGGGCACTGGACGGACATCGGCGAGGGGCTGCCGTCGACGTTCGGCTTCGCGGTGGTCGCGCACCCCCACCGCGGGGACACGGCGTACGTGTTCCCGATCAACGCCGACTCCGACCGGGTCCCGGCCGGCCGGCGCTGCCGGGTCTACCGGACGGCGGACGCCGGGGCGAGCTGGGAGCCGCTCACGGCGGGGCTGCCGCAGGAGGACCACTACGGCACGGTGCTGCGCGACGCGATGTGCCACGACGGCGCGGATCCGGCCGGGATCTACTTCGGCAACCGCAACGGCGAGGTGTACGCGTCGGCCGACGACGGCGACAGCTGGCGGCAGTTGGCGTCGCACCTGCCGGACGTGCTGTGCGTACGGGCGGCGGTCGTCGGCTGAGCCGGCGCGGTGTCCCCGGCGGCGGCCCCTCCCCGGGCACGGGTGTGCGGACCGCACGCTCCGCGCCACGGCGGGCGGGCCGGGCGTTCGTTCCGGCACGACGCTGCCGGCCGCCCGGGGGCGGCCTGCCGCGTCCCAGGGTCAGGGCAGGCGCCACTCCACGGGCTGCGCGCCCTGGCGGAGCAGCAGGTCGTTGGCCCGGCTGAACGGACGCGAGCCGAAGAAGCCGCGGTCGGCCGACATGGGTGACGGGTGGGCCGACTCGATCGCCGGCAGATCCCCGAGCAGCGGACGGCAGTTGCGGGCGTCCCGCCCCCACAGGATGGAGACCAGGGGCTTGCCCCGCCCCGCCAGCGCGCGGATCGCCTGCTCGGTGACCTCCTCCCAGCCCTTGCCCCGATGGGCGGCCGGCTTGCGCGGGGCCGTCGTCAGCGCCCTGTTGAGCAGCAGCACGCCCTGCTCGGTCCACGGAGTCAGGTCCCCGTTGGACGGCCGGGGCAGGCCCAGGTCGGAGTGCATCTCCCGGAAGATGTTCTCCAGGCTGCCCGGCAGGGACCTCACCTCGGGCGCCACCGCGAAGCTCAGTCCGATCGCCATACCGGGTGTCGGGTAGGGGTCCTGACCGACGATCAGGATCCGCACGTCGTCGAAGGGTTGCTGGAAGGCTCGCAGGACGTGAGGGCCGGAGGGCAGATAGGTGCGCCCCGCGGCTATCTCCGCGCGCAGGAAGTCCCCCATCTCGGCGACTCGGCCGGCCACCGGTTCGAGGGCCTTCGCCCAGCCCGCTTCCACCAGTTCATGCAAAGGTCTTGGTGCCACGCACGGACTCTAGCGACAACGGGGCCCCGGCTCACACCCGAGTGCCCGCGGGACAGCGCCCTCCCGGGACGGAACGGCTAGTCTTCCTCCCCGTCGTACCCGGCCGGTCCAGGGACAGCGCGGCCGGCCCGAAGGGGAAGGGGAGCTCCATGTGTCCGGTGACCGGGCCCGGCTATCTCGCCGTGGACTCCGGGGGCTCGGGCCTGCGGGTCGTCGTCGGGGACGGCGGGCGTGGTCCGCTGGCCCGGGCCGCCTCCGACGTACCGGTGCGGACCGGGTCCCGGGGCATCGACCCCGCGCATCTCATGGAGCAACTGGTGCCGGTGGCGCGGTCGTTGTGCGCCGAGGCCGGGATCGGGCAGCTCCGCGCGGCCGTCGTCGGCGCGGCCGGGATGGCCAGCCTGGGGGATGCGCTGCGCGCCGCGCTGCCGGGCGCGCTCGCCCGTGAACTGGGGGTGCGGCGGGTGGCGTTGGCGGCCGACGCGGTCACCGCGTACGTCGGCGCCCTGGGGCCGCGGCCCGGTGCGGTGGTCGCCGCCGGTACGGGCCTCGTCGCCACCGGCACCGATCTGACGGCATGGCGCCGGGCGGACGGCTGGGGGCATCTGCTCGGTGACTGCGGGGGCGGTGCCTGGATCGGCCGGGCGGGCCTGGAGGCGGCGCTGCGCGCCCACGACGGCCGGGAGGGCGGCTCGGCGCGGCTGAGGGCGAGCGCCGAGGACGTGTTCGGGCCCCTGACCGGGCTGCCGGGCCGGCTGTATCCGCGCACCGACCGGCCGGCCGTGCTCGCGTCCTTCGCGCCGCGGGTGGGCGAGTGCGCGGCCGGCGGGGACCGGGTCGCCGTGGACATCCTGCGGGCGGCGGCACGGCACATGGCCGACTCCGCGGCGGCGGTGTGCCCGGCGGAGGGCGAGCCGGCGGTCGGCCTCACCGGCGGCCTCTTCCGCCTGGGAGCCCCGCTGCTCGTCCCCGTGGAGGAGGAGCTGGCGAGGCGGCTGCCGGGGGCGCGGCGGGTGCGGGCCGCGGGGGATCCCCTGGACGGGGCGGTGCGGATCGCGGAGGACCTCATCGCCGGCTCGTTCACCCTTCCGAGTGATGCGACTCTGCTGTGCGTGACAGCTCCGGCAGGTGAGGACGTCACCCGCGCGGCCGATGCACGTACGTAACTCATCAGACAAAACCGGACGGATACCGCTCACCTGCACCCTCCCCGAACAGGGGAGCCCAGGAAGCCACTAACATGCCGCAACATGAGCACCCCCACTGGGCCCGCGTCCGGCCTGCCAGTACGAATGCCGCGCCCCCGTCAGCCCGGGCGGCACCGCCGTCCCGAGCCGCTGGTGGCTCCCGAGGACGCGCCCGCGCTCGTCCTCGCCGTGCCGGGTGCGCCCAGTAGTGCCACCCGCTCGCTCGCCGAAGAGGTCGTGAGCATCGCCCGTTCCGAGCTGCCCGGTCTGGACGCCCGGATCGGCTACCTCGACGGTGACGAGGAGTTCCCCTCGCTGGCGTCCGTGCTCGCGCACGCGGCCGGGGAGCGCACCGCCCGCTTCGAGCAGGCCCGTGCCGCCGGTATGGACGTCAAGGAGCCCGACGGTCCCGTCGCCGTCGTCGTGCCGCTGCTGGCCGGCCCGGACAGCGCGCTGCTGCGCCAGGTCCGCCAGGCCGTGATGGACAGCCGTGTCGCCGCCGAGCTGACCGATGTGCTGGGCCCGCACCCGCTGCTCGCCGAGGCGCTGCACGTGCGGCTGTCGGAGGCCGGTCTGGCCCGCGCCGACCGCGCCCGGCTGTTCACCGTGGCGACCGCGGCGGACGGCATCATCCTGGCCTCCGTGGGCGGTGACGAGGCCGTGCAGGCGGCCGGGATCACCGGCATGCTGCTCGCCGCGCGCCTCGCCGTGCCGGTGATGGCGGCGGCCCTGGACCAGGAGGGTTCCATCGCCTCCGTGGCCGAGCAGCTGCGCGGCTCGGGTTCGCAGCAGCTGGCGCTCGCGCCGTACCTGATCGGCCCGGAGATCGACGCGAGCCTGGTCGAGGAGGCCGCGAGGGAGGCGGGCTGCTCCGCCGCCGAGGCGCTCGGCCCCTACCCGGCGATCGGCAAGCTGGCCCTGGCCAAGTACACGACCGCCCTGGGCATCGCCCCGCAGCAGGCGCAGGGCACCCCGGCCCGCTGACGCGGACCGGCTCACGCAGGACGCCGAAAGGGCCCGCTCCGTCTTCCGGAGCGGGCCCTTCGTCGGGTCCGGGCGCCGCGGTCAGCCGGTGACCACCACGCACGACGCGGCCGGCACCGGGATCGAGCCGCCGCGCCTCGGCACCCCCGTGTCCGGGTCGAGGGCGAACCAGGTCACGTCGCCGGAGCGCTCGTTGGCCACGTACAGGACGCCGTCGGCCACCGTGACCGCGCGGGGCCAGTGGCCGCCGCAGGGCACGGTGGTGAGCAGGGTGAGCGCCGCGCCCCGCTCCTCCACCGCGAACACGGACAGCACGTCCTCCCCGCGCGTCGCGGTCCACAGATAGCGGCCGTCCGCCGATACGGCCACCCCGGACGGGTAGGCGTCCCCGGCCGGGGTGCCGGGCAGCACGGGGACCTCCGCGAGCGGTTTCAGCGCGCCGCCGGCGGCGTCCCAGCGGCAGACGACGAGGGTCGGGGCGAGCTCGTTGAGGACGTACGCGTGGGAACCGCCGGGGTGGAAGGCGAGGTGCCGCGGCCCCGAGCCCGGGCGCAGGGCGGTCTCCCGGTGCGGCACGAGGGCGCCGCCGGCCAGCGTGCACACCCGTACCGAGTCGGTGCCGAGATCGACCCCGACCGCCCAGCGGCCGCTCGGGTCGGGCTGTACCTGGTGGGCGTGCGGGCCCTGCTGGCGCTGCGGGTGGGGGCCGGAGCCGCTGTGCCGGAGGACGCCGGAGACGGACCGCGCGAGCGTGCCGTCCTCCCGGAGCGGGACGGCGCTGACGCTGCCGGAGCCGTAGTTCGCGGTGAGGAGGTGCCCGGCGAAGAGGCTCAGGTGGGTCGGTCCGCTGCCGTCCACGGGAACCTCGCGCCCGGCGGGGCGCGGACCGTCCCCGGTGACGTGGAAGGCGGCCACGGCACCCTCGGCCGTCTCGCTGACCGCGTACAGCGTGCGGCCGTCCGGAGACAGCGCCAGCCAGGACGGGTCGGGCAGGGCGTCCAGGGCGCCCAGCTGTGTCAGCGCGCCGCTGCCGGGGGCGACGGCGGCGGTGACGATGCCCGGGCCTCCCGCCGCCGTGAACGATCCGATGAACGCCCGCCGTCTGCCGTCCGCCACGGCTGTCCCCTCTCGTCCGATACCGACCCCGGTGACGGTAACAGCCGCCGATCACACCGGGCTGCGCGCCGGTCAGGCCCCGACCAGCGGCGGGCGGGAGGGCGTGCGCAGGGGGGCGGCGAGTTCCGCGAGGGCGCGTTCCAGGCCGTGGAGGTGGGCGAGGGCGGGCCCGGACTCCGCCGGGGCGGTCCGTACCTCGATGTCCCGGCCCGTGGTGAGCGCCTCGACCGCGGCCTCCACGCGTCGGCAGGCGGCGGCCAGCCGGGCGTCGCGGGAGGCCTCGGGGTCGGCGGCGACGGCGACGAGGCCGCGGATCTCGCGGGCGCAGTCGTCGAGCAGGGCGAGGACCCGGCGGGCGCGCCGTTTGCGGCCGAGCACGGGGTTGAGCGGGTGCACCAGCGGGGCGACCGAGAGGCGCACCCGGGTCAGCAGCTGTTCCAGCTCCGCCACCCTCGGCGCCGGGTCGGCGTCCGCGGCCCCGGCCAGCCGCGCGGCGGCCTCCGCGGTGCACGCGTGGACGCAGCGCAGCGCCCGCTGGATCCAGCCGTCCGTGGCGCTGTGCGTGGTCACGGGCAGGACGAACGCCACCGCCAGCGCGGCGCCGAGCGCGCCGACGGCGGTCTCCACCAGCCGCAGGGCCAGCAGCTCGGGGGTCAGTACGCCCAGCAGCCCGTAGAGCATGGCGGCGAGCACGGTCACCCAGA
This sequence comes from Streptomyces sp. NPDC030893, assembly GCF_055571535.1. NCBI lineage: Bacteria > Bacillati > Actinomycetota > Actinomycetes > Kitasatosporales > Streptomycetaceae > Streptomyces > Streptomyces sp. NPDC030893. The sequence goes on from NZ_JBVIFC010000013.1 coordinate 39,400, forward strand.
GCATCATCCAGGTGTAGGACACGGCGGCCGTGTAGAAGATTCCGAAGACGCAGACGGCGACGACCAGCGCCGTGAGCGGCGCCCCGCCGTGCACGGGGACGGCGACGAACAGGGCGAGCGCGATGCCGACGACCGTGCCCAGTACGCGTCGGAAGCCGCGTACCAGGGTCTCGCCGCGCGAGGCGGTGTTGACGAAGACCCACCAGGTGGCGCCGACCGCCCAGTACCAGCGCTCCCCCGACACGAGCTGGCCGACGACCAGGGCGAAGCCCGCGCCGGCGGTCGCCTGGACGGCCTGGCGGGTGGTCACCCGGGCCAGCCCGGTGCCGGCGGGCGGGGCCGGCACGGCGGGCGGGGGCAGCCGCCGCTCGTAGCACCACAGCGCGAAGCGCACCACGGCCGCCGCGAGCACGGACAGCAGGACGGAGGCGTACAGCTCGGGCAGCTGGTCCGGCCGGGTGTGCAGGAACTGGGCGACGAAGTACGTCATGAAGGCGAAGACGCCGAGGCTGTGCCCGCGGGGGCCCCAGCGCCGGGCGTACACCCCGAGCCCGACCACGGCGAGGAAGGTGAGGTCGCGGGCGACCGGGTGGTCGTGGAGCAGGGCCGCGGCGGCGAGCACCGGCAGGCCCGCGGCGGGCAGCAGCGCGGTGGTGACCGCCTGTGCCCGGACCGTGGCGTCGGTGACGGTGAACAGGGCGAGCAGCGCGGCGAGCCCGCCGGTGACGACACCGGTGAGCGTGTGCCCGGCCAGGCCGCAGACGACGACGGCCAGCCCGATGCCGAGCACGGCCCGCGCGGCGAAGCGCAGCCGTGCCCGGCCCGGGTCCGGGGCGGTGAACACCCTCTTCAGCACTTCCTGCCGCTCCCTGAGGTTCGATGGTGTGTGTCGTGGCATGAGAAAGGCGCCGCGGGGTCCGCAGCGCCATCGACGTCTCCATATCAGCATCCCTCCCACCAGTGGCTCAACAGCTTCTTGTCCGGGTGGGCCATCGGTACAGTGTTCTCGGCACTTCTCCGGCCATCGCCGTGCCAATGGCCGACACCGGGAGCGGGACCTCATGGCGGTGGACGAACTCGACACCCGCATCCTGCGGCTGCTGCTGGAACAGCCGCGCACCTCCGTGCGGGAGTACGCGAGGATCCTCGGGGTCGCCCGCGGCACCCTCCAGGCCCGTCTCGACCGGATGGAGCGCGAGGGGGTGATCACCGGCACCGGTCCCGCCCTCTCCCCGGCCGCGCTGGGCCACCCCGTGCTGGCGTTCGTGCACATCGAGGTCACCCAGGGGCATCTGGACGAGGTGGGCGACGCGCTGGCGGCCGTGCCGGAGATCGTCGAGGCCTTCTCCATCACGGGTGGCGGCGACCTGCTGACCCGGGTCGTGGCGCGCGACAACGCTCATCTGGAGGACGTGGTCCAGAAGCTGATCAGCCTGCCGGGGGTGGTCCGCACCCGCAGCGAGGTGGCGCTGCGCGAACGCGTCCCGCACCGGCTGCTGCCGCTGGTGGAGTCGATCGGCCGGACGGTGCGGAAGTGAACCCTGCGATGCTGTCCCCATGAGCACCCTCGGCACTCTCTCGGTCGTCTTCGATCTCGACGGAACGCTCGTGGACAGCGAGCCGAACTACTACGAGGCGGGCCGGCGCACGCTCGCCGAGTACGGGGTCCCGGGCTTCTCCTGGGCCGAGCACGAGCGGTACGTCGGGATCAGCACCCGCGAGACGATCGCCGACTGGCGCACCCGGTACGGACTGTCCGCCCCGGTGGAGGAACTGGTCGAGGTCAAGAACCGCCACTATCTGAGGCTGGCCGGCGCCTCGACCCGGGTGTTCCCCGGGATGCGGGCGTTCGTCGAGCTGCTGGCGGCCGAGGGCGTGCCGATGGCCGTGGCCTCGGGGTCGACGCCCGAGGCGATCGGGACGATCCTGGCCGGCACGGGTCTGGACGCGCATCTGCGCACCGTCGTCTCGGCCGACGAGGTGGCCCGCGGCAAGCCGGCTCCCGATGTCTTTCTGGAGGCGGCCCGCAGGCTCGGCGCGGATCCGGCCGACTGCGTGGTGGTCGAGGACGCGGCCCCGGGCGCCGCGGCCGCGCACGCGGCCGGGATGCGCTGCATCGCCGTCCCCTATGTCGCCGCGCAGGCCGACGCGCCCGAGTTCGCCACCGCCGGTCTGCTGCTGCGGGGCGGACAGGCGGAGTTCACCGCGCGGGCGGCGCTCACGTGGCTGGCGGAGTCCGCCCGGCGTTCCTGACCGGCGTCACCGTCCGCGCGGACGCCCTGTGTGATCTTCGGCACGTCGGGCTCCGGCGTCGCCGCCCCCGCCGGGGTGGCGCGGCGTCGCGCTGCCACTGGGCCCGGGCTCCCTTCCCCGGCGAGGAAGCACTGGTCACACGCGTGCGGCCGTGGTCGGGGCCGGTATGCCGGGCCCCGCGGACGGCCCGGAGGCGGGGGCCACGGCGCGGCCGACCACCCGCGGACGGCCCGGACCGTCCGAAAATTCTTTCCCGATCGGTGATTGTCCTGCGCCCGGTATCCGTACCTCCTGCTGTTGGGCCGTTCACATCCCAGGAGGCACGATGCGCATCTCGCGCAGCACGGCAGGTACCGCGTTCGTGGGCGGAGCCATGATCCTCACCCTCACCGCGCTCGCCTACCCCACCATGCTGGGCGTTCAGAACACATCGACCAAGCAGGACCGGGTGGTGGCCAACACGAACTACGGCCCGCTGACCGAGGCGGACCGTGACTTCGTGGTGAAGGTGCGCGCGGCCGGACTGTGGGAGCACCCGCTGGGGCTGCTGGCGATGGAGCGGGGGACGACGCCCGAGATGAAGGAGGCGGGCGAGCATCTGGTCGTCGGGCACGGCCGGCTCGACGAATCCTGCCGCAAGATCTCCCTGGAGCTCGGCATCACCCTGCCGAACCAGGCGTCACCGCAGCAGGAGGGGTTCGTGGAGACCGTGAAGACCAGCAGCGGCAAGGAGTTCGACTCCATCGCGGTGAACATCATGCGGGTGACGCACGGGCAGATCTTCCCGGCCATCGCCAAGATCCGGGCCAACACCCGGAACACCCTGGTGCGGCAGCTCGCGGACCAGGCGAACGACACCGTGCTCGACCACATCACGGTGCTGGAGGCGACGGGGCTGGTCAATCACGAGCAGGTCAACTTCCAGCAGACCAGCCCGCCCAAGATGCCGCTGGAGCAGGTGACCCCGCCGGCGCCGGCGGCGGGTGCGCCGGTCCTCGTGCTGGAGATCCCCAAGGGGCTCGAGGACCTCAACACGGTCTCCCCGGCACCGTCCCCCTCCCCGACGGTCAAGTAGGGGCCGGCCCGGCGCCGTCCCGGACGGTCACGACCCGCGGCGGGGCCTGCCCCGCCGCGGGTTCTTCGCCGTGCCGCCGGTGCCGGAGCGGCGGGCGCGGCCGCCGGTCCCGCGGGACGTCCCGCCCTGCTGCCGGCGCCGGGTGCCGCCGGGGTCGGTGCCCTCGCGCTTCTTCTCCGGTGCGGGCCGCGGGCGGCCGCGGGTGCTGTTGACGGTCCGGCCGCGGACGATGCCGATGAAGTCCTCCACCCGGTCCGTCGTCGCCGCCTCGGGCCACGCCAGCGCCACACCCGACTCCGGGGCCGGTTCGAGCGGCCGGTGGGTGAGGTCCTTGCGGTGGTGCAGCCGGGCGAGCGACAGCGGCACGACGAGGACGCCGATCCCGGCCGCGACGAGTTCGACGGCGTCCGCCGTGGTGGCGGGCCGTTCCAGCGCGGGCCGCCCGGGCAGGGCGTCCCACGCGAGGACGTCGTCGAGGGGGTGCAGCACGATGTCGTCGGCCAGGTCCTCCGGGGACACCGCGTCGGCGGCCGTGACGAGATGGTCCTTCGGCACCACGACGACGGTCTGTTCGGTGTAGAGGGGGATCGCGCTGAGCACCGTACGGTCGACGGGCAGCCGGACGAGGCCCGCGTCGGCACCGCCTTCCCGCAGGAGGTCCTGCGCCGCCGACGCGGGCACCTGGGTGAGGTCCAGGGGGACATCGGGCAGCCGCTCGTTCCAGATGCGCGCCCATTTGCCGGGCATCACGCCGGGTACGTACACGAGCCGGAACGAAGGGGGGACTTCCGAGCCTGTCACCTGGCCAGGTTACCGGCCGTGGTCGGCGGTCGGGCACACGCTCGATACCCTGGACGCCATGACGCAACACCAGAGCACCCAGACGATGAAGCCCGCGACCGCGGCGAAGAAGCTGGGTGTGTACCTCGAGGCCACCCCCGACGCGTTCCGGGAGGGTGCCGTCTCACGCGCCGAGCTGAACGCGCTCCAGGCGGACCCGCCGCAGTGGCTGCGGGACCTGCGGCGCGACGGTCCGCACCCCCGTCCGGTGGTCGCGGCGAAGCTGGGCGTCTCCATCGCCGGTCTCGCGCGCGGCGGAGTCACCGAGCCCCTCACCACCGAGCAGATCGAGACGCTCAAGCAGGAGCGCCCCGAGTGGCTGGAGCGGGAGCGGGCCACCCAGGCCGAGGTCCGCAAGGAAGCCGCACGCATCAAGAAGCGGAACGCCGAGCGCGCGGAACGCGACAACTGACGCTCCCCGCCTCCCGCTTCGGACGCCCCCGGCCGGTCCTCCGGTTCCGGGGGCGTTCCCGTCGCCGCGGGCCCGCGAGGGTGGCGGCCGGAAACGCCAGCCCGCGCCACCCTTCCGGTGGATAGAAATATCTACGAGCATGACCCCTACCGCACGCGCCCGCAGCGGCGCGGCCGACCGCGCCCGGGGTGGGACATGCACAGCGTCATGTGGAAGCAAGCCGTCGAGTGGCTGGCCGCGGCGGCCACGGACCCGCAGGAGTGCAAGCGCGAGTGGGATCACGGCAAGGGGACGGCGCTGCTCGCGGCGGGCCGGTACTGGGACGTGCTCAGCGTGCCCGACCGGCTCGGGCTGCTCGCCCTGGACATCCTGTGGCGGGACCCGCTGAAGGCACCCGGGCCCACGCTGGTGGACGTCACGGCCCGCCGGGTGGGCTTCTTCCTGCCGCCCGATCCGGTGAGCGAGTGGGTGGGGTTCGGGGTGCGGCACGTCGGCCGGGGCTCCTGGGTCGCCGTACCGCCGCCGTACCGGCCCGCCGGGCGGCTGGAGTGGCTCGTGCCCCCGGACGGCACCGGCGCCCTGCACTCCCCCGCGCCGCTGGAACTGGCCCTGCGCAAGGCGACCGGGACGCTCGCCGTACTCGCGCCGGTCAGCGCGGAGCCGGCGGGGCCGGACTGCTGGTGAGCGGCTCCTCCTCGGGCCGCGGCCCCAGGAGGGGCGACGGGACCGGGAACGGCACGGGCAGCACCGTCGCCCGCTCGCTCACGGTCGGGGCGGCGAAGGAGGCCCACAGGCCGTCGCGGTGTTCCGGGACCGTGTGACCCCTGGCCCGCCACTCCGCGACCAGCGCCGTGTAGATCGGCGTGTGGCCCGCGTATCCGCTGGTGAGTTCCGCGTACGTCCGGCGCGTGGCGTCGTGCCCGAGAAGGCGCCGCGCCGTCCCAGTGCTGTCCATGCCGGGGGAACGCGCCTCGTGCGCCGGTGGTACGCCCGAGAGCTCCGGGTCCACCCGACAGGATGAAGCCGTCACCCGCACGGCCCCCGAACGGCGCACGACGGCCGTTCCGGGGCCCGGGTTGACCCTCGACCTTGTCGAGGGACCAGGGTCACGGATGTGGAGAGCGAGATGCGCAGCATTGGTGAGATGGCCCGGGAGAGCGGGCTGGGCGTGAGTGCCCTGCGGTTCTACGACCGGGCCGGAGTCCTGGTCCCCGACCGGGTGGATCCGGTGAGCGGCTACCGCTGGTACGCCCCCGGGCAGCTGGACGAGGCCCGGCTGCTGGCCCGGTTGCGCCGGGCCGGCATGCCGCTGGCGGACATCCGGCTGGTGCTGGCCGGCTGGACCGGCGCCGACACCGATCTCGTACGGCAGCTCCTGGAGGCGCATCTGCGCCGGCTGGAACAGGGGCTGGCCCATGCCCGTGAGGAGTTCTCCGCACTCCGAGCCCTACTCGACCACAGGGAGAACCCCATGACCTCGCTCCGTACCGACACCGCCGTCCGGCTGTCCCTCTCCGGCCCCGGACTGGCCACCGCGCTGGACGCGGTCCGGTTCGCGGCCGGCACCGACCCGGAGCTGCCGATGCTCGCCGGGATCCACTTCGACGTCGACGGCGACGCGGTGCGCGTCGTCGCCACCGACCGGTACCGGCTGGCCGTGGCCCGCACCCCCGCCGCCGGGCACGACGGACCCCGCGTGCAGGTGACCGTGCCCCTGCCGCTCGCCGACGCGATGCGGGCGCTGCTCGACGGCGACCAGGAGGTACGGCTCGCGGTGGACGGTGACCGTGTGACCCTGCGCGCCGGGGACCGGCAGACGGCCGGCCGGTGCCTCGGCCAGGACTTCCCCGACTACCGGCGGCTGGTGCGTCTCCCGGACGGGCGGCGCACCGTCGTGGACGTGCCGGCGTTCCGGGAGGCGGTGCGCACCGGTCCCGTGCGCGAGCAGGACGGCGCCTCCTGCGAGCTCAGCGTGCTGGCGGTGTCGGACGACGGATCGCTCACCGTCGCCGGCGAGGGGGCGACCGGCGACGACCTCGTCGCCGTCAACCGGGCGTTCCTCCTGGAGGCGCTGGCCGCGGGAGCCCGCGACCGGCTGGTCGTCGAGTCGGGTGCTCCCACGGCGCCCCTCGCCGTCCGCCGTCCGGACGACGAGCACACGTTCTCGCTGCTGATGCCGGTACGGCTGGAGAACTAGGGCCTGTCGTCGGACCCGGGCGGGACACCGGCGGTTCAGCGTTCGACGCCGCTGTCCTCCACGGGTTCCAGCGTCTCCGCGGCCGGCGTCGTGCTCTGTGCGGGCACGGCGTCGGCGGCGGCCGTGCGGCGGGCCGTGAGGGCCAGCGCGACGGGCTCGGTGTAGCGGGCGGTGAGCGGGCCGAGCACGACCAGGACCAGCACGTACGCCGTGGCCAGCGGGCCGAGGTCCGGCTCGATGCCGGCGGTGACCGCGAGTCCGGCGATGACGATGGAGAACTCGCCGCGGGCGACCAGGGTCCCGCCCGCGCGCCAGCGGCCCTTGGGGGAGATCCCGGCCCGGCGCGCGGCCCAGTACCCGGTGGCGATCTTCGTCAGCGCGGTGACGACGGCCAGCGCGAAGGCGGGCAGGATCACCGGCGGAATGGACTGCGGATCGGTGTGGAGACCGAAGAAGACGAAGAACACGGCGGCGAACAGGTCCCGCAGCGGCGCGAGCAGGTTGTGCGCGCCCTCGGCGACCTCACCGGACAGGGCGATGCCCACCAGGAACGCGCCGACGGCCGCCGACACCTGCAGCTGCTGGGCCAGGCCCGCGACCAGCAGGGTGAGCCCCAGCACGACCAGCAGCAGCTTCTCCGGGTCGTCGCTGGAGACGAACCGGGAGATGACCCGCCCGTAGCGGACCGCGACGAACAGCACGATCCCGGCGACGCCCAGCGCGATGGCCAGCGTGACACTGCCCGCGGCGAGGCTGACGCCGGCCAGCAGGGCGGTGATGATCGGCAGGTAGACGGCCATCGCCAGGTCCTCCAGCACCAGGATGCTGAGGATGACCGGTGTCTCCCTGTTGCCGAGCCGTCCGAGGTCGCCGAGGACCTTCGCGATAACGCCCGAGGAGGAGATCCAGGTGACGCCGGCCAGGACGACGGCGGCGACCGGGCCCCAGCCGAGGAGCAGTGCCAGGGCGGCGCCGGGCAGGGCGTTGAGCGCCATGTCCACGAGACCGGCGGGGTACTGGGTCTTGAGGTTGGAGACCAGGTCGCTGGCCGTGTACTCCAGGCCGAGCATGAGCAGCAGCAGGATCACGCCGATCTCGGCGCCGATCGCGACGAACTCCTCGCTCGCGCCGAGCGGCAGCAGCCCGCCTTCGCCGAACGCGAGGCCGGCCAGCAGGTAGAGGGGGATCGGGGAGAACTGGAGGCGTCCGGCGAGGCGCCCCAGCAGGCCGAGCCCCAGGATGATCGCGCCGAACTCGATCAGGAAGATCGCGGAAGAATGCACTCGCTCACTCCCGCCCGAGAATCGCGGCGGCGGCGTCGATGCCCTCGCGGGTGCCGATCATGATCAGCGTGTCCCCGCCGGCCAGCCGGAAGTCCGGCGCGGGGGACGGGATCGCCTCCGCCCGCCGCAGCACGGCCACGATGGACACTCCGGTGTCGGTGCGCATCCGGGTGTCGCCCAGCAGCCGGCCGTTCCAGTGCGAGACGGACGACAGTTCGATGCGCTCGGCGACCAGGCCGAGATCGGTGGTGTGCAGCAGGTTCGGGCTGTGGTGGGCGGGCATCAGCGCGTCGATGAGCGCGGCCGACTCGGCGACGGTCAGGCGCAGCGACCGGGCGCAGGCGTCCGGGTCGTCGGAACGGTAGACGTTGACCGTGCGGGCACCGTCGCGGTGCGCGATCACGGACAGGTGCTCGTGCTCACGCGTGGTGAGGTCGTATTTCACGCCGATGCCCGGCAGCGGCGTCGCGCTCATGCGTGGAGCAGGCACAGCCCGTCCCCTTCCCGATTCTTCTGATGTCATCCGGTGCGGGGTGCCGGACCGGCCGTCCCGCGGCCCTGGTGACCGACCCCCACGGCGGTAATGGTGCCATCCCGCCAAACGGCCGGAACATGGGTGTCGTCACGGATGGACAGGGGCCCCGGGCAGCGGAAAGGCTGTCGGCGGAGACCGTCTTTCCGCAGATCGAAGCCTTGCGCGCGGGCCGGCGCCATGACGCGTACGCAGCCCGCGTGGTGGGTACTCGGACGCGCCGCCGGGGACGGGAGTGTGACGTGGACGACACAGTGATCGTTGGAGTGGACGGTTCGCCGTCCAGCCTCGCCGCGGTGGACACCGCGGCCCGGGAGGCGCGGCTGCGCGGCGCGCGGCTGCGGATCGTGCACGCCTTCAGCCGCCCCGCCGACCTGGACCCGATGATCCACGGAGTGCTGGCGCAGGCCGAGCAGCGCGCCCATGACCGCACACCGGGACTGGAGATCACCCGCACCGTGGCGTCCGGCGAGACGCTGACGGTGCTGCGCAGCGAGTCGCGGCACGCGGTGCTGACGGTGGTCGGCGAGCGCGGTCACACCGGCTTCGGTGGCCTGCTGCTGGGTTCGACGGTCGTGCAGCTGGCGGCACACGGCCACGGTCCGCTGATGGTGGTACGGGGCCGGAAGGACCCGACGGGACCGGTCCTGCTCGCCGTGGACGGGTCACCGGCCGGCGCCGCGGCCGCGTCCTTCGCCTTCGCCGAGGCCACACTGCGCGGGGCCCCGCTGGTCGCGATGCACGTGTGGAACACCTGGAGCGAGCCGACGCCGTACGAGGGCCCGGCCGATCCGCTGAACGTGGTGGTGGATCTCGACCGGCTCCAGGAGCGGCACCGGCGGCTGCTGGAGGAGGCGGTGGCGCCGTGGCGGACCTCCCACCCGGACGTCGCGGTGGAACTGCGCCTGGAGCGGGCGCGGGTGCGTCACGCCCTGCTCGACGCGACTCGGGAGGCCCAGCTGGTGGTGACGGGGGCCCGGGGACACGGCGGTTTCACCGGGATGCTGCTCGGTTCGGTCAGCCAGGCGCTGCTGTATCACGCCGACTGCCCGGTCACGGTGGTCCGCGCCGAGAGCTGAGGCCGGGGTACGAGGCGGGCCCGGGCCCCGGGGAAGCGACCGGCGCTGCGGTCCGCCGGCGGGCGCGGAGGGTGCGGGCGCCGCTCCGTCGAGCATTGCAGTTGCTGGCACCAGCCTTGCCTCGCTTTGCCCGCTGCGCAGGAGCCCCGGCCTCGCCTCGCTCCCGCCAGGTCTTCCGCCAGCGCTCCACCGACCACTCCGACACACGCAACGCGGCGGCGATCTCCCTGTTCTTCTCTCCGAGCTCGAAGCGCTTCACGGCCTGAAGCCGGATGCGCTCCCGCGCGACCCTGCCGGCGTCGGTCAGCCCGCCGCCCTGTGCACATCTCACTCGCACAGACCTACCGAACTCGACACTCATCAGTCGGGCCGATGGCCCGACATCCCCCAATCAAGTTCAGTACCGGTTTGAGGTACAAAAGGAGCGATGAAAGTGGAGATATCAATACGCGTGGCAAGAGTAGGGTTATGGCGATTAAAAGGGGCGCAGTGGTCCAGTTGAGTCATTTTTTACAGGGCAAACCTCAGGAGAAGTTGCATCAAACCCTGCTTGAGCGGGATCGAGATTGCGGGTTTCAAAGAGGTGGGGTATATCTTGATCATGCTCACGGCTGTGGGTAAGCCATCTATGAAGGACGGTTTTTGTGCGGTCAGGTATACGTGTAGCGGTAATTTGCGCAACCGCGATTGCCTCTCTTGGTATTGGCGCCCTCCCGGCCTCCGCCGCGGTGACGTCATGCCCCAGGGACGGGTATATTACCCGCGGAGATCGGTGCACTACCCTCGATAATGGATATCTTTCCATTCATCTCGCGAACAAGGGCTCTTCGGTTCACGTCGGATATTACCGAAAGAGTGGTGGCAGCCTTTCGGGCAAGCTTGGTTACGAGCGGGGCGGTTCGACGGTCTGGTCCAGTTCGATCAACATGTCCAACACTCCTTTCCACTACGACAAGACGTGGAGTGCTGGCTCAAGTTGCAGTGCGACCTACGGCAAGCTTTACGCCGGTGGCAGCACCTACGTGACGCCTCCGGCGTACAACTGTTAGTTCAACCGGCACTTGCGAGGGCCCGCGCCTCCCTACCGGATGCGTGGGCCCTCATTGCGTTGTGGGGAATTTCTTGTGATTCACGCTGTATTTCAGGGCCATCTATTGTTTCTGGCTCTGGCCGTTACGGTCACGCTCTTGGCCGCAGTGGCTGCCTACTTTCCGGTCGCGCGTCGTGCCGGCCGCGCCCGAGCCGTCTTCTGTGGGCTCTGGGCATCATCTACCGTGGGGCCGCTGATTCTCACCACGTGGGCCGGCAGTGGCGTGGCGGCAGGCGAGTGTGCGATCAACCCGAGCGTGCTCGATGCCTTTGCCGGCGTGCAGGGTCAACTCAATGTGCTACTTTTTATACCGTTTGGAATATTTGCTGTCCTTTCTACGGGAAGGCTGTTCTTTTCCGTGGCTGTCGGCGTTGTGCTCGTTGCGGCCGTGGAAACCTCGCAGGCGGTCGTCCCCTTCATCAGCCGCCTGTGTGACAGCGATGACCTGATCACTAACATCGCCGGGGTTTTCGCGGGCGTCGTGCTTGGTGCCGTCATCCGCGGCTTCACGCGTGGCGCCCGGCCCATCAGTCGGCCGATAATAAAACGTGCCACTGTGGTGGGCGCGGTTGTCGCCACTCTTGTCGTCGGAGCCTGGCTGACGCTCATTCACCCGGTACGCACAGTACTGCCCACTGCGGTTCCGACAGCCGATGCCGACCAGGTCCAAGCTCTCAACGTCGCTCTCGGTGAGGCGTTCTACGGAGCATATGAAATCGACAATGCCGATTATCTGGAGAATGTCGAGGGCGAGGGGTTGGTCACTGCCCAGATCCCCGGTGGTTTTGCCGAGATCACCTGGCCTGACCGTGAGCAGTTCACAGTGCACCTCACCCCGACCTACCACGGGGAGGGTGTCTATGCGTACAAGATCCCCAAGGTGAGTCGTCCTTCCCGTACCGCACAGGAAGCGAAGCTTATTGCCACTCGATATGCGTCTCAGTATGCTCCCTGGGCCCTTCAAGGTTCCAAGGTGAACGTACGGGCCATCGACGATCGGTCCGATATTGGCTGGATTGTAGAGTGGCGTAGGCGGCGCGGAGAAGTATTGATGCCCATGCGTCTTGACATCGTGATCGAGCCATCAGGGCGCATGACCGATCTCATGGTGAGGCGCATCGATGATCCTGAACTTCCGCAGGAGCGTGTCGGCGAAGCCGAGGCGTGGAAGGCCTTTGAGAAACACTTCAGGATCAAGGCGGCTGTTGAAGATCGAGAGCAGCCGATTTACCTGGCCGAGCGCCGCGACGGCCGATGGCGCATACATTGGCGTCTCTCGGCCCGAGAAGGAAGTATCCTGCATTCAGCTGTTGTGGATGCTAGTGACGGAAGTATCCACAATGTCATCTCCGAGTCTATTACGCAGCCGAGTGGCGATTCCCTCGTCGGCGAGCAGCGGTGACGTAGTTGAAGTCGAAATTCACGTTCGTGCCGTTTGCGTCACCATCTATCCTGTCGATGCTGCCTGTAAAGGGCAGGTTGGGTAGATCGCCAGCTATGGCTCGGCCGCTCCAGCATCTCCCGCGCCTGGCACTTTTGCGTATCGTGCTCAGTGAACGTTCACTGACGCCTACGCCGCTCGCACTCGCGGGGTACAAGGAAGCCAAGTGAAGCCAGGTTTCCCTTGTCCCGTCTGGTCGGACGATTTTCATGCGTGGAGCAGAGGAAGCTCTACTCCCTCCTCTGCCCCTCGGGCCTGCGAGGCTCGCGCTATGCGGCCAACCGGAACGGCACTGCTGGTTCCCCCCAAGAGAGGCGTTGCCCTACTGGTTGAGCAAGAGCCACCTCAACGCCCGACCGTGTGCGGACATCCGTTCGACGAAGCGGAATCCATGCTCCCAACGCTCCGCTCCTCAAAGCACCGCTACGGGCCGGGTCTCGAAGCCGAAGACTCAACGCCCAGGACGTCGACCGCATGAAGACTGGCCCGAGATCCGGCACGGCTTGGAGGTGAAATAGAAACGGCGCCTGAGGAACTTCCCCTCAACAGTTCCGCGTGATCGACTTCCGACATATGCCGCCAAAACGGCAGCCGCATAGACACCCGTACTGCTCACTCGATCCAGTGCATCCGCCATCTCGACAGAGACACCCCCCCTCCGCGATTCCGGTGCGATCGATATACACGGCACCTGCGTCTGCGATTCGCACCAACAGCTCGTCGGTCAAAAGAGTCTGTACCAACTCGCACGATTCGGCAGCACTGAAACATCGCTCCGCCGGCAACGCCTCGGCGATCGCTCGGTCTATCCGCCGATCCCACGACCTGATCAACCAGTGCGCACCGGAATCCATCTTCTCGACCAGCAGTTCCGCCACTGCCTTCTCACGCAGCCACCGCTCTCCCATTTGAGTCACATCACTCATCTCGTCGTCGTGCATCACTCCCATAGGATCTTGGAGAAGGTTGGCTTGCACAGGCCGACATCAACCGGTAAGAAAACACGTGACTGATCGACCGCCGACAGCCCGCCGATGAATCCCCTGGGCAGCGCGCCCGGCGCCGCCCAGGGGCTTCTTGCCTACAGCCGGGCCATGGGGTCCTGTTCGGGACCGTGCATGAAACCGGATACCCAGCGAACGGGTGCACTGGCCGGGAAGAGAGTCACCCTGACGCCGAAGTCGATCAGAATTTCCTTTCGCGCCCGCACATCCGGAGCGCGGAACGAACGATCGGCGACCACCTCGCCCGTCGGCCGTCGGACCATGCCAGGCGCCCGCTGTGGCTCAGCCTCGAGAGCGGCCAGCTCCCGTCCCAGCGCGGCGTACCGGTCCCGGAACCACGCGGCATCGTCCGAGGCGTCGTACAGCCCGGCTTCACGGTCAGCTCGCCGCCGTTCATGGCTGGCCCGGGTCTCCGCCACGCGTTCGGCGATGCCGTTGCCCGGGTCGTACACCATCTCGTAGATCACCCCGTCACCCAGCTCCCGGAGGAACCACTCCTCGACGTAGGCATCGAGAAGATGGGCGTTGATGAGCGGGGCGGGTTGGCAGTGCTGCGCCTGCAGCCAGCCCTTGTTCCGCGCCGTACACGTGTAGCGCGGAGGAGCGTCCTTCGACGTCTGGGGATAAAAACGCGTATGGCACTGTCCGCACAAGGCGACTGTGGTCAGCTGGTATTCACGGTTGGAACGGCGGGTCCATGGGGCTTTCCGGGAGAAGATGGCGCTCCTGAGTGCCTCATGTGTGGCCCGGTCCCACAGTCCTTCACAGAGCGCCGTACCGGGTTACCATCCTCCCTCCCGAGGACGGGCTTGTTGCGGTGCATCAGGTACCCGAGGGCGGCTTCTGACAGAAGGATGTTCTTCAGACTCTGCGGAGACCACGGCCAGCCTCCTGCCGACTTGCCGTACATCACAGCCAGGTGATCCGCCGGTGACAGTTCCCCGGCACGGTTGAGACGTGGCCTCACTACTGCAGGTGGCATTGTCCGGATCGGCCAAGATGTGACGGGCGACCTCCCGCAGCACCTCGGAGGCGTGCGGATGCAGTTCGACCTGATCGATCTTTCCTCCCATCACCTTCCGCACGTACTGGAAGCCGTACGATGGCTTGCCCTTCGGACGGCCGGCGGCACGGGTCTTGACGGCGGCGTCACCGTTCCTCCGCTTGATCGCACGCAGTTCCATCTGCGCGCCCCAGGCTTTCCATGGTGAAGCGGTTCTCGTCGGCGGGGTTGTCGAGATTCCAGGCTCCGTCGTGCCCGTGCGTGACGAGCATCTTATTCTCGTCCCGCATCTTGTAGCCGGTGTTCAGGCAGTCGACGACTTTGCGGCCGAGCCGGTCCACCGCTGCCGCGACCAAGCCGTCGCACGGGCCTCTCTCGTCACGCAGCCACGGGCCCAGGCTGGGGCGGGTCACGGGATCCGTGGTGCCGGAGACCTCCCAGTCGTCCGGCCAGCCGATGATGTGCGCCCCGACGGAGGCGGCGGCAGTGAGCACGTTCTCGCGCTGGCGCTCAGGCGAAGACGTCGCCAGCTTCACGCGCGACAGCCGCCGCACTCCGAGCAGGCACTTGCCGCATCCGTCGTAAGGACGTTCGACCGCATTGAGGTCCGTACCGTGCATTTCTTCTCTCCGTTCGAGCGCGCATGGTACGGAGAATCGGCGGCACGCCCCAGCTGAACGATCTTGGTCAGCCGAGGAAGCTGAGCCGCACCCGGCGGTCGGGGTTGTCCTTGTTCGTGTCGACGAGGCACACCGACTGCCAGGTGCCCAGCTCCAGCCGTCCGTTCACCACGGGGAGGGTCGCGTGGGGCGGTACGAAGGCGGGCAGGACGTGGTCGCGTCCGTGGCCGGGGCTGCCGTGCCGGTGCTGCCAGCGGTCGTCGGCGGGCAGCAGGGTGTGCAGGGCGGACAGGAGGTCGTCGTCGCTGCCGGCGCCGGTCTCGATGACGGCGATCCCGGCCGTGGCGTGCGGCACGAAGACGTTCAGCAGGCCGTCGCGGCCGGCCGCCGTCTCCCGCAGGAAGGACTCGCAGTCGCCGGTGAGGTCGACGACCCGCTCACCGGAACCGGTGGTGATGGTCAGGACTCGGGTGCTGAAGGCATCGGACATGCCCCCATCCTGGCCGATGCGGCGGGTGCGGCGCGGGAGGGCGGACGGGAAGATCCACGACCTCCGCGGCGTTGGTAGAAACGTGAACGATATGCGCGAGGTCGAGGTGGTCGTGATCGGTGCCGGGCAGGCGGGACTGTCCAGCGCCTACCATCTGCGGCGGACCGGGTTCGAGCCGGGCCGCGACTTCGTGGTGCTCGACCACTCCCCCGGCCCGGGCGGCGCCTGGCAGTTCCGCTGGCCCTCACTGACGTACGGCACGGTGCACGGGATGCACGCGCTGCCCGGCATGGAACTCACGGACGCCGATCCCGCCCGGGCCTCCTCCGAGGTGATCAGCGAGTACTTCGACCGCTACGAGCGGACGTTCGACCTGCGGGTACGGCGGCCGGTGGACGTGCGGGCGGTGCGGGAGGGGCCCGAGGGGCGGCTGCTGGTGGAGACCTCGGAGGGCATTTGGGCGACGCGGGCCCTGATCAACGCCACCGGCACCTGGGACCGGCCGTTCCGGCCGCGCTACCCGGGGCAGGAGACCTTCCGGGGGCGGCAGTTGCACACGGCTCAGTACCCGGGGCCCGAGGCGTTCGCGGGGCAGCGGGTGGTCGTGGTCGGCGGCGGCGCGTCGGGCACCCAGCACCTGCTGGAGATCGCCCCGTACGCGGCGGCCACCACGTGGGTGACCCGGCGGCCCCCGGTCTTCCGGGAGGGCCCCTTCGACGAGGAGGCGGGGCGGGCGGCCGTGGCGCTCGTCGAGGAACGGGTGCGCCAGGGGCTCCCGCCGCGCAGTGTCGTCTCGGTGACGGGACTGCCGCTCAATGACGCGATCCGGCAGGGTCTCGCGGACGGCGTGCTCGACCGGCAGCCGATGTTCGACCGTGTCACGCCGGACGGTGTGGGGTGGGAGGACGGGCGGCGGGTGGCGGCCGACGTCATCCTGTGGGCCACCGGTTTCCGGCCCGCGGTCGGGCATCTCGCCCCGTTGCGGCTGCGGGAGCCGGGCGGCGGCATCCGGCTGGAGGGGACGCGGGCGGTCGCCGACCCGCGTGTCCACCTGGTCGGCTACGGCCCCTCGGCGAGCACCATCGGCGCCAACCGGGCGGGACGCGCTGCGGTCCGGGACATCGGGCGGCTGCTGACGAGGCAGGAACCGGTCGCGGCCTGACCGTGCGGGAGGCTCACTTCTCCGCCGCTTCCGCGGCCTTCTTCCGGTGGGCTTCGGCCTCGGCCAGATTGCGCTGGTGTTCCGCGAGATCGGCGGTGAAGCGGGTGTCGCCCGGCCCGACCGTGACGAAGTAGAGCCAGTCGCCGGGGGTCGGGCTGATCGCGGCGCGCACCGCGTCCTCGCCGGGATTGTCGATCGGGGTCGGCGGCAGTCCCATGCGCCGGTAGGAGTTGTAGGGACTGTCGACCTCGGTGTCGGCCTTCGTGGTGCGCGGCGTGGAGCGGTTCAGGGCGTAGCTGACGGTCGAGTCCATCTGGAGCGGCATCCCGCGCTCCAGCCGGTTGAAGATCACCCGGGCCACCTTGCCCATGTCGGCCTTGGTGGCGGCTTCGGCCTGGACGATGCTCGCGACGGTGACCGCCTGGTACACGTTCATCGCGTTGCGCTGGGCGCCGGCCGCGATCGGGGCTCCGTTGAACTTCTTGTTGGCCGTGTCGACCATCCGCGCCAGCAGTTTCTGCGGGGTGGGGTTCTCCTGGAGGGGATAGGTGGCCGGGAAGAGGTAGCCCTCCGGATTGCCCTCGGCCTCGTTCGGGAGCTTCAGGTCCACCTTGGCGAGGGACTTCTTCGTGGTGCCCGCGGGCAGCTCGAGGGTCTTGTCCACGGCGGCGTACACCTGGCTCGCCCGCCAGCCCTCCGGGACGATCAGGGTCGTGGGGCGGGACTCGTCGTCACCGTCCATGATCAGCAGCGGCACCGCCACGGCGGTGCCGGCCACGACGGCCCCGAGCGTCGCCAGGGCGAACCGGCCCCGGCGCGTCAGTCGGATCGAGTTCCGTGACGGAGTGTTGGTCTGCATGCGGGCACGGTAACCCGCATAACGCCATAAACCCGGCATATCTTCATCTTGTCGGCTCCAGTCGGGCGTCCCGGCGGACCAGGGCCGCATAGCGCCCGTCGAGCGCGAGGAGCTCTTCGTGCGTGCCGCGTTCGACCACGCGGCCGGCGTCGAGGACCACGATCTGGTCGGCACCGCGCACGGTGGACAGCCGGTGGGCGATGGTGACCGTGGTGCGGTCGGCCGACAGGGCGTCGACGGCCTGCTGGACGGCGGCCTCGGTCCGGGTGTCCAGGGCGCTGGTGGCCTCGTCGAGGACGAGGACCGGCGGATCGCGCAGGATGGTGCGGGCGATCGCCAGGCGCTGCTTCTCGCCCCCGGAGAACCGGTGGCCCCGCTCGCCGACCACCGTGTCGTACCCGTCGGGCAGTGCGGCGATGTGGTCGTGGATCTGGGCCGCCCTCGCGGCCGCGTGCAGTTCCTCGTCGGTGGCGTCCGGCTTGGCGAACCGCAGGTTCTCCGCGACCGAGGCGTGGAAGAGGTAGGTCTCCTGGGAGACCACGCCGACCGCGCGGGCCAGCGTGTCGAAGTCGAGGTCGCGCACGTCGACCCCGTCGAGGGTGACCCGGCCGCCGGTGACGTCGTACAGCCGCGGCACCAGATGGCCGAGCGTGGACTTGCCGGCGCCGGTCGGACCGACGACGGCGAGGCTGCCGCCGGCGGGGACGGTGATGCCGATGCCGTCGAGAACCGGGCCGCCCTTGCCGTCGTAGCCGAAGGTGACGTCCTCGAAACGGACCTCGCCCTTGATCCGGTCGAGCCGCACCGGATCCTCCCGCTCGGTGATGTCGACGGGGAGGTCCAGGTACTCGAAGATCCGCTGGAAGAGCGCGAGCGAGGTCTGGATCTGGACGCCGGTCGACAGCAGGCTCACGGCCGGGCGGAACAGGCCCTGCTGGAGCGAGACGAAGGCGACGACGGTACCGATGGAGACCTCCGGGCCGCCCGTCCGCAGGGCGATGCCGGCCGTCCAGTAGATGACCGCGGGCATGGCGGCCATGACGATGGTGATGACGGCCATGCGCCAGCGGCCGGCCATGTTGGACCGCACCTCCAGATCCACCAGCCGCTCGGACTCCTCCGAGAAGGTGCCGGTCAGGGAGTCGGAGCGGCCCATGGTGCGGCCGAGCAGGATGCCGCTGACGGAGAGCGACTCGGTGACCGTGGCGGCCATCGCCGCCATCTGCTTCTGGCGCTGGGTGGTGATCTTCTTGCGTTCGTTGCCGACGCGGCGGCTGATCCAGACGAAGACCGGCAGCAGCACCAGCGACACGACGGTCAGCCGCCAGTCCAGTACGAGCATCGCGACGACGGTGGCGACCACGCTGGTGAGGTTGGAGACCAGGGAGGTCGCCGTGGAGGTCACGGTGGCCTGCATGCCGCCGATGTCGTTGGCGATGCGGGACTGGACCTCGCCGGTGCGGGTGCGGGTGAAGAAGGCGAGCGACATCCGCTGGAGCCGCCCGTAGACGGCGGTGCGCAGGTCGTGCATGACGCGCTGGCCGACCGTGGTCGAGATCAGGGTCTGCAGCACGCCGAAGACGCTGGTGAGGACCGCGCTGAGGATCATGCCGAGGGCGAGCAGGCTGAGCAGCCCGGTGCGGCCCTCGGGGATGGCGACATCGAGGATCGTCTTCAGCAGGAACGGTGTGGCGACCGAGACCAGCGAGGCGGCGCCGACGAGCAGGCCGACGATCGCGAGTCGGCCGCGGTAGGGGCGGAAGAGCCCCAGGATGCGCCGCACCTGCCGGGGTTGCTCCTCGGTGCCGGCGGGCGGGATCCAGTCTGCCGGGTGATCGGGGTGCATGGTCTCCTTCCGGGACGGACGCCCGGAGGATGCCCCCCGGGGCGAGCGGAACAACGCTCATTGTTACCTATATTCACAATGAACGTCATCCTGATATTGTTCCCGCATGACCGCCCCCGATCCCGACGGCCTGCTGGCCGAGCAGCTGCTGCGGCTCACCCGCCGGGTGCACCGCATCCAGAAGCGCCATCTGGAGCGGCGTGAGCTCGGTGTCACCCCGGCGCAGTCCCGGCTGCTGCGCACGCTGGCGCACTACGGCTCACCGCCGCGCATGGCCGATCTGGCCGAGCGGCTGGAGGTGGTTCCGCGGGCCGTCACCACGCTGGTCGACGGGCTGGAGGCGAGCGGCAAGGTGCGGCGGGCGCCGGATCCGGCCAATCGGCGGGTGATCCGGATCGAGCTCACCGACGACGGGCGCGCCACGCTGCGGGAGTTGCGCGCGGCGCGCAGGGCGGCGGCGGAGGAGATCCTGGCCCCGCTGGGCGAGGAGCAGCGCGAGGCGCTGGGCGGGTTGCTGGACACCCTGATCGACGGGAAGACCGCACCGCCGTGCCGTGAGACGTCCGTGTGACACCGGTGAGGTGAGGGTACGGCCGGCGGGGCTGCCGGTTCCGTGCGGTGGCGTGGAAAACCGCTTGCCCCGCCATGCGTGGCGGGGTCAACCTGTCACGGTTTGCTGCTCGCCGTCCGCGGACGGCGAGCAGGCCTGCCCGTGAACGCTTCACCGGCAGGCGTCCTTCCCTTCCGTTCTCCCTCCGTCCGTCCGTTCAGTCCCCTCGCCTCCCGCTCCCCCCGCCTCTCACTCCCCTTCTTCCGCCACCTCCTGATCCGAGCCCCTGGGACGTCATGCAGATCCAAGACCTTCCGTATTCCGACCCGGGGGTGCCCGACGCGCGCTCGGGTTCCCGATTCCTGTGGTGGCTCTTCCGGAACCAGCTGTCCGGGCAGCTCAAGTCACTGGCGTGGGGCCTGCTGCACTTCGTCTCCGTCGCCTCGCTGCCGTTCTGCGTCGGCGTCGCCGTCCAGGCGGCCGTCGACCGCTCCGGGGGCAGGCTCGCCCTGGCCGGCGGTCTGATGGCGCTGGCCTGCGTGGGCAACGCCGTGGGGGACACCTTCCTGCACCGCACCGCCGTCACCAACTGGATCACCGCCGCCGCCCGTGTGCAGCAACTGCTCGGCCGCAAGGCCGCGACGCTGGGCTCCGCGCTGACCCGGCGGGTCGCCGCCGGTGAGGTGGTGGCCGTGTCCACCGGTGACGTCGAGAAGATCGGCTGGTTCGTGGAGGCCCTGTCGCGGTTCACCGCGGCGGCGGTCACGATCGCGCTGGTCTGCGCCGGCCTGGTGGTCTACCAGCCCGCGCTCGGTGTCGTCGTCGCCGTGGGGCTGCCCGTGCTGGCGCTTGCGGTGCTGCCGCTGCTTCCCCCCGCCACCCGGCGCGCCGACATCCAGCGCGAGAAGGCCGGGCGGGCCACCGAGCTGGCCTCCGACACCGTCGCGGGCCTGCGCGTCCTGCGCGGCATCGGCGGCGAGGACCTGTTCCTCGACCGCTACCGCCGCGCCTCCCAGGAGGTGCGGCACGCCGCCGTGCGCAGCGCGCGGATGTGGTCGCTGATCGCCGCGATCCAGGTGCTGCTGCCGGGGCTGCTGCTGATCACCGTGGTCTGGTACGGCGTCCATCTGGCCCGCGACGGCCGGATCGCCGTCGGTGAACTGGTCACCGTCTACAGCTCGGTCATGCTGCTCACCTATCCGATCCGGCACTTCGAGGAGATCGCGATGGCGTACTCCTTCTCGCGTCCCTCGGCCCGGCGGGCCGCGCGTGTGCTGTCGCTGGAGCGGGCCACGGACACCGTGGGGTCCCGGACCGGCGAGGCACCGGCCGGTGACCTGTACGACCCGGCGACCGGGCTGCTCGCCCCGGCGGGCCGGCTCACCGCCGTGGTCTGCGGGGATCCCGACGCGGCCGGACGGCTGGCCGAACGGCTCGGCGGGCACGCCTCGGAGCAGGGCACCTCGGTGCTGCTCGGCGGGGTTCCCCTCGACGAGTTGCCGCTGGACCGCGCCCGCGGCGCCGTCCTCGTGCAGGACAAGGATCCGGTGCTGCTCTCCGGCACCCTGCGCGAACTGCTCGACGTGCCCGCGTCCGGTGCGGTCGACCCGCGCGAGGCGCTGGACGCGGCGCAGTGCGGGGACGTGCTCGCGGCGCTGGTGCAGGGCTCGCTGGGCGCCGGGGATCCGATGGACGCCCGCATCACCGAACGCGGGCGGTCCCTGTCGGGCGGGCAGCGCCAGCGGCTCGCACTGGCCCGGTCGTTGGTCACGGACCCGCAGGTGCTGGTCCTCGACGAGCCGACCTCGGCCGTCGACTCGCACACCGAGGCCCGGATCGCCCAGGGCGTGCGCGGACTGCGGGAGGGGCGCACCACCGTGGTGTTCACCTCCTCCCCCCTGCTGCTGGACCGCGCCGACCGGGTGGTGTTCCTGCACGGCGACACCGTCGCGGCGGTCGGCGGACACCGGGAACTGGTGCGCACCGAGCCCCGGTACCGGGCCGTGGTGACACGCGAGACCGAGGACGAGGCCGCGCCGGGCGAGGCACCGGTCCTGCGCGAGGGCGGGGCCCTGCACCGGCTGGAGAAGCTCGAAGAGATCGAGGAGACAGCATGATCGGCGTGGCGCCACCGGCCTACAACCCGGCGGCCCCCACCGAGGCCGCCACCCTGCCCGTGGGCGCGCCCGCGACCGTGCGCGCCTACGTCACGGAGCTGCTGCGGCGGCACCGGCGGGCCTTCCTGCTGCTGGTCACCGTGAACACGGTCGCCGTGATCGCCTCCATGGTCGGCCCGTATCTGCTGGGCGGACTGGTGGAGCGGGTCTCGGAGCGGGAGCGGGAGCTGCACCTGGGGCTCACCGCGGGGTTCTTCGTGCTCGCGCTGGTCGTCCAGGCGGTGTTCGTCCGGCAGGTCCGGCTGCGCGGGGCGATGCTCGGCGAGCGGATGCTGGCCGATCTGCGCGAGGACTTCCTGGTGCGGTCGGTCGGACTGCCGCCGGGCGTCCTGGAACGGGCCGGCACGGGCGACCTGCTCTCGCGGATCACCACCGACATCGACCGGCTCGGCAACGCCATGCGGGAAGCCGTGCCCCAGCTGGCCATCGGCGTGGTGTGGGTGGTGCTGCTGCTGGGCGGACTGGTCGTCACGGCGCCCGGCCTCGCACCGGCCGTGCTGCTCGCCGTTCCGCTGCTGGTGGTGGGATGCCGCTGGTACTTCCGGCGGGCGCCGGCCGCCTACCGCTCCGAGGCGGCCGGGTACGCCGCGGTGGCCGCCGCGCTCGCCGAGACCGTGGACGCGGGGCGGACGGTGGAGGCGCACCGCCTCGGCACGCGTCGCGTGGCGCTGACCGACCAGCGGGTCGGGGAGTGGACCGCCTGGGAGCGCTACACGCTCTGGCTGCGGTCGGTGCTGTTCCCCGTCGTCAACATCACGCATGTGACGGTGCTCGGCTCGGTGCTGATGATCGGCGGGGTGTTCGTCCTGCAGGGCTGGATCGGTGTCGGCCAGCTGACCACGGGCGCGCTGATCGCGCAGATGCTCGTGGACCCGGTGGGGCTGATCCTGCGCTGGTACGACGAGCTGCAGGTGGCACAGGTGTCGCTGGCCCGGCTGGTCGGGGTCCGGGACATCGAGCCCGACGCCGGCGACGCCGCGCTGGCCCCCGACGGGCGCCGGGTCCACGCGGACCGGGTGCACTTCGGCTACCAGGAGGGCGTGGACGTCCTGCGCGAGGTGTCCCTGGAGGTCGCACCCGGGACCAGGCTGGCGCTGGTCGGCCCCTCGGGCGCGGGCAAGTCCACGCTGGGCCGGCTGCTCGCCGGGATCTACGCGCCCCGGGACGGGCGGGTCACCCTGGGCGACGCCGAGCTGTCGCGGATGACCGCCGAGCGGGTGCGGGCCCACGTGGCCCTGGTCAACCAGGAGCACCATGTCTTCGTGGGCTCCCTGCGCGACAATCTGCGGCTCGCCCGCACGAACGCCGAGGACGCCGAGCTGTGGGCGGCGCTCGGGGCGGTCGACGCGGACGGGTGGGCGCGTGCGCTCGACGACGGCCTGGACACCGAGGTCGGCTCGGGCGGGTTCGCGCTCACTCCGGCCCAGGCCCAGCAGATCGCGCTGGCCCGGCTGGTGCTGGCCGACCCGCACACGCTGGTCCTGGACGAGGCGACCTCGCTGCTCGACCCGCGCGCGGCGCGTCACCTGGAACGCTCCCTGGCCCGGGTCCTGGACGGCCGGACGGTCGTGGCCATCGCCCACCGGCTGCACACCGCCCATGACGCGGACGTCATCGCCGTGGTGGAGGACGGCCGCATCAGCGAGCTGGGCAGCCACGACGAACTCGTCGCTGCGAACGGCGCGTACGCGGCGCTGT
Organism: Streptomyces sp. NPDC030893; assembly: GCF_055571535.1. Classification (NCBI taxonomy): domain Bacteria; kingdom Bacillati; phylum Actinomycetota; class Actinomycetes; order Kitasatosporales; family Streptomycetaceae; genus Streptomyces; species Streptomyces sp. NPDC030893. The sequence continues at coordinate 63,011 of NZ_JBVIFC010000013.1, forward strand.
GGCGGTCCTGGCACGGATGACCCACCACCGTCCCGAGACACCCCCGACCAACGGCAGGCCTCGGGACACCGCGTCCCACCCAACCGTCCTGTCCGCCCGGCCCGGCCCGGAGGGTCCCTCCGGGCCGGACGAAGCACCGAGCAGGGGGCCCTGGGGGCACCTGGTGGGCGGGGTGGCGCGCTCGGGCGTGCCGGTCGGCCAAGGCGGACGGGGGCCCACCGGGCCCGGGGAAGCCCCGAGCAGGGGGTATCCCGGGGGTGCCGGTGGGCGGGGGCGTGCTCGGGTATGACGGATGGACAAGGGTGGAGGGGGCGGGGCGAGGGGTCGGCGGGCCGCCTGCGGGAAGTGTGCCGTTGCGCGGTGGGGAACTGCGGTGGAAGGCTGGAGTCAGGCACCGGCTCGGGGAGCGCCCGGAGCCCGACGGACCGGGAACGGGCGGCGCCGGCGCCCCGTGCAGACGGCCCGGCGCGGGCCGCGGCGGGAACGGGCCCGCCCCCACCCCCTGGAGGTATCCGTGAACAGCGCGGACGGTTGGGGAGACGATGTCTACCAGCCCGACGCGTCCGAGATTCAGGACGACGCCGGACTGCTCGACGCCGAGGACACCCTGGAGAACGACGGCGTCGCCGACCCCCTCGACCGGGGCTGGTCCCCTCCGGAGCGGCCCTGGGCCGTGGAGCACCACGGCGTGACGGCGGCCGAGCGCCACGAGGGCGAGACACTCGACCAGCGGCTCGCCGAAGAGCTCCCGGATCCCGCCGCCATGAACGGCGACGGCCTCGGGGATTCGTCGGGCACCGACGGGGAACTCCTGGACAACGAGGTCGGCGCCGCTCGCTCCGGCCGGCTCGTGGCCCCCGACGAAGGGGCGCACGAGGACGAGGAGGAGGCCCTGGTCGCCATGGACGTCGGCATCGACGGCGCCGCCGCCTCCGCCGAGGAGGCCGCCGTGCACGTCGTCGACGAGGACACCCTGCCCGGCTGACCCCGCCCCTCCCCCGCCGCAGCGCGGGTCCGAGTCGCCCGAGGAGCATCCATGCAGCAGGACAAGCACCCCGACTACCGGCCGGTCGTCTTCCGTGACCGTGCCGCAGGATACGCCTTCCTCACACGGTCCACGGCGACCAGCGAACAGACCATCGAGTGGGACGACGGCGAGACGTACCCGGTGGTGGACGTGGAGATCTCCTCGGAGAGCCACCCGTTCTACACGGGCAAGGCCCGCACCGTGGACACGGAAGGCCGTGTGGCGCGCTTCGAGCGCCGGTACGGCGGTGACGCCAGCGGCTGAATTCCGCGGGGCCCCGGCCGGGTCCGGGCCGGGCCGCGGCGTCAGATCACGTTGAGCGCCGCCGCGCAGCCCACGCCGCCCAACAGCATGAACGCGGGCATCAGCACCTTCAGCTCGACCCAGCTGCCCGCACGGAACCGCATCGCCTTGGGCGGGCCTATCGGGTACCAGCGCCTGCGGCCCACCGGTATCGGCCACAGGATCGGACAGCCGGAGACGGTCAGCGCGTCCCCGATGTCGTGCACCAGCGCGCCCAGCACGATGGGCAGCCCCAGCCACAGGTACTCCTGGCCGGGCGCGGTGAACAGCCAGTCGGAGCCGTTGCCCGGCTGGTCGAGGATGTCCGCGATGATCCAGGCGCTGGTCGCCGCCAGCAGCCACACCAGGACGTCGCTGCTGGAGCCGCGGGTCGCCCGCCACAGCAGGCCCTCGATGGCCAGCACCATGTGCACGAAGAGGATGGCCAGCACCGCCCAGCGGCCGCCGGTGATCGCCAGGGCCGCGGTGCCGCCGCCGATGAGGACGGCCCACAGCCAGGTGTGCGTCAGGGTGCGGTGCCCGCCGGAGCGGCGCGGGTCGCCCTGCTTCCTGGTCGCCTTGTAGACGGCGTAGGACAGCTTGTCGACGATTTCGCACAGCCAGCGGGACAGGGGTCCGAAGGCCCGCGAGATGGTGGCCGCCTTGTGGTCCAGGTCGGGGGCGAGCGCGGCGCCGGCGCAGATCAGGGCGCCGGCCAGCAGCACCGGCCAGGGCATCGGATGTCCCGCCGCGGCCGTCGCCGCACCGACACCGAGCCAGGCCGCGGCGCCCGACAGTGAGTGTGCTGGTCCCATCATCGCCGTTGCCCGCCCCATTCCTCGTTCGCCGCTGTCCAGTTGCCCCATCGCGTGGACACCCCGCCGGCGACACAGCGTAGCGTTCGCGATCTTCGGGCCAGAAGCCGATTCCCGCATCGGGGCGGCGGGCAGGCAAGATGGGGGCGTGACCCTCATCGATCAGCTGCCGCCGACCGCCGACCCCGACGCCCTGTACGAAGCCTTCGAGTCGTGGGCCCAGGAGCGCGGTCTCACGCTCTACCCCCACCAGGAGGAGGCGCTGATCGAGGTGGTCTCCGGCGCGAACGTGATCGTGTCGACGCCCACCGGTTCCGGCAAGAGCATGATCGCGGCCGGAGCCCATTTCGCCGCCCTGGCACGCGACGAGGTCACCTTCTACACGGCGCCCATCAAGGCGCTGGTGTCGGAGAAGTTCTTCGAACTGTGCAAGATCTTCGGCACGGAGAACGTCGGCATGCTGACCGGCGACGCGTCCGTCAACGCGGACGCCCCGGTCATCTGCTGCACCGCCGAGGTGCTGGCGTCGATCGCGCTGCGGGACGGCAAGGACGCCGACGTGGGTCAGGTGGTGATGGACGAGTTCCACTTCTACGCGGAACCGGACCGCGGCTGGGCCTGGCAGATCCCCCTTCTGGAGCTGCCGCAGGCGCAGTTCGTGCTGATGTCGGCGACGCTCGGCGACGTCTCCTTCTTCGAGAAGGACCTCACCCGCCGCACCGGTCGCCCCACCGCCGTGGTCCGCTCGGCGACCCGGCCGGTCCCGCTGTCCTACGAGTACCGGTACACGCCGCTCACCGAGACGCTCACCGATCTGCTGGGGGCGCGGCAGGCGCCGGTGTACATCGTGCACTTCACTCAGGCGCAGGCGGTGGAGCGGGCGCAGGCGCTGATGAGCATCAACATGTGCACGCGCGAGGAGAAGGAGCGGATCGCCGAACTCATCGGCAACTTCCGCTTCACCACCAAGTTCGGCCGCAACCTGTCGCGTTACGTCCGGCACGGCATCGGTGTGCATCACGCCGGCATGCTGCCCAAGTACCGGCGGCTGGTGGAGAAGCTCGCGCAGGCGGGTCTGCTGAAGGTCATCTGCGGCACGGACACGCTCGGTGTGGGCGTCAACGTCCCCATCCGCACGGTGCTGTTCACGGCGCTCACCAAGTACGACGGCAACCGCGTACGGACGTTGCGGGCCCGTGAGTTCCACCAGATCGCCGGCCGGGCCGGACGCGCGGGTTTCGACACCGAGGGTTTCGTGGTGGCCCAGGCCCCCGAGCACGTCATCGAGAACGAGAAGGCCCTGGCGAAGGCGGGCGACGATCCGAAGAAGCGCCGCAAGGTCGTGCGCAAGAAGGCGCCCGAGGGTTTCGTCGCCTGGAGCGAGCAGACCTTCGACAAGCTCATCGGGTCCGAGCCGGAACCGCTGACCTCCCGTTTCCGGGTCACGCACACGATGCTGCTGTCGGTGATCGCCCGGCCCGGCAACGCCTTCGAGGCGATGCGCCGGCTGCTGGAGGACAATCACGAGCCGCGCAGGCAGCAGCTGCGGCACATCCGGCGGGCGATCGCCATCTACCGTTCGCTGCTGGACGGCGGCATCGTCGAGAAGCTCGACCGGCCGGACGCGGAGGGCCGGATCGTCCGCCTGACCGTGGATCTGCAGCAGGACTTCGCGCTGAACCAGCCGCTGTCCACGTTCGCGCTGGCGGCGTTCGAACTGCTGGATCCGGAGTCGCCGTCGTACGCGCTGGACATGGTGTCCGTGGTGGAGTCCACGCTGGACGATCCGCGTCAGATCCTCGCCGCCCAGCAGAACAAGGCGCGCGGTGAGGCGGTCGCCGCGATGAAGGCGGACGGGGTGGAGTACGAGGAGCGCATGGAGCGCCTCCAGGACGTCACCTACCCGAAGCCGCTGGAGGAGTTGCTCTTCCACGCGTACAACACGTACCGCAAGAGTCATCCCTGGGTCGGTGACCACCCGCTCTCGCCGAAGTCCGTGATCCGGGACATGTACGAACGGGCGATGTCCTTCACGGAGCTGGTGTCCCACTACGAACTGGCCCGCACCGAGGGCATCGTGCTGCGCTACCTCGCGAGCGCGTACAAGGCGCTGGAGCACACCGTCCCGGACGACCTGAAGTCGGAGGACCTGGAGGACCTGATCGCCTGGCTGGGCGAGATGGTGCGCCAGGTCGACTCCAGCCTGCTCGACGAGTGGGAGCAGCTGGCCAATCCGGAGGAGATGACCGCGGAGGAGGCGCAGGAGAAGGCCGACCAGGTCAAGCCCGTCACCGCCAACGCGCGCGCCTTCCGCGTGCTGGTCCGCAACGCCATGTTCCGCCGGGTCGAGCTCGCCGCCCTCGACCAGGTGGCGGAGCTGGGTGAGCTGGACGCCGAATCGGGCTGGGACGCCGGAGCGTGGGGCGAGGCGATGGACACGTACTGGGACGAGTACGAGGAGCTGGGCACCGGCCCCGACGCCCGCGGCCCGAAGCTGCTGCTGATCGAGCAGGAGCCGGAGAACGCGCTGTGGCGGGTCCGGCAGATCTTCGACGATCCGAACGGGGACCACGACTGGGGCATCAGCGCCGAGGTCGACCTCACCGCCTCCGACGCCGAGGGCCGTGCGGTCGTCCGGGTCACCGATGTCGGCCAGTTGTGAACACAGGAGAATCCCACCCATGACCAATCCGGCCGAGAGCCTCGTCGCCCTGCTCGACCTGGAGCAGATCGAGGTCGACATCTTCCGCGGCCGCAGCCCGCAGGAGTCGTTGCAGCGGGTCTTCGGGGGGCAGGTGGCCGGGCAGGCACTGGTCGCCGCGGGCCGCACCACGGAGGGCGACCGTCCCGTGCACTCGCTGCACGCGTACTTCCTGCGTCCGGGCAGGCCCGGGGTGCCCATCGTGTACCAGGTCGAACGGGTCCGGGACGGCCGGTCGTTCACCACCCGCCGGGTCACCGCGGTGCAGCAGGGCCGTACGATCTTCAATCTCACCGCCTCCTTCCACAAGCCTGAACAGGGGAGTTTCGAGCACCAGCTGCCGCCGGCCCGGAAGGTCCCGGACCCGGAGTCGCTGCCGACGGTCACCGACGAGATCCGTGAGCATCTGGGCGCGCTTCCTGAGCAGCTGGAGCGGATGGCGCGCCGGCAGCCCTTCGACATCCGCTATGTCGACCGGCTGCGCTGGAACGCCGACGACGTCGAGGGCGCGGAGCCGCGCAGCGCGGTGTGGATGCGCGCGGTCGGCCCGCTCGGCGACGACCCGCTGGTGCACACCTGCGCCCTGACCTACGCCAGTGACATGACCCTCCTGGACGCCGTGCGGATCCCCGTGGAGCCGCTGTGGGGGCCGCGCGGCTTCGACATGGCGTCGCTGGACCACGCCATGTGGTTCCACCGCCCGTTCCGGGCGGACGAGTGGTTCCTGTACGACCAGGAGTCGCCGATCGCCACGGGCGGCCGGGGTCTGGCCCGCGGGCGGATCTACGACCTGAACGGCCGGATGCTGGTGTCGGTCGTGCAGGAGGGGTTGTTCCGGGCGCTGTAGGTCACCGGTTTCCGCGCCGCCAGCGGGCGAACAGGCGCCGGGGTGTCTCGCGGGCCGGTGCGACGGCCCGGGGTGTTCGCCGGTGGTCCGGTCCAGGGCACGGAGCGGCGGGGCCGGGCGCCGCCCCTTGTTCCCGTGCCTCGTGCGTCAGCCGGGTCAGTTCGGACTGCAGCCAGGCGATCTCGTCCGGATCCTGGGCGGTCATGAGGTCTTCGGCGATGTGGAAGGCGGGTGAGCCGGGTGCTCCGTGGGAGGGCGGCGGCTCGCGGAACCCCGACAGCCGGGACCGGTCGCGGGGGTCCGGGACGGCCTCGGCCACCTGCGGCGGACCGAGCAGCGACGCCACGGCTCCGGCCCGCGCCCAGGGCCCCTCGGCCTGGCGGAGCAGGAAACCCAGGTGCCGGGTGCGCCAGTTGCGCGGACGCAGGTCGAGGCCGGTGTCGAGCTGACTCCTGAGGTTCCCGGGCATGCGTCCCGTCAGCAGCGGCGCGTTCCCGGCGTCGTCCGCGAACAGCCGGAGCTCGTCGGCCAGGTAGAGCCAGACCACGGCGCGGTAGCGGTTCGGGTAGAACTTCACGGGCACCAGCAGTCCCAGCCGCGCCAGGCGGGTGAAACGGGTCCTCGGCATCTCCATGAGGGCCGCGCCCTCCGTGGTGCCCACGGCCCGCACGCTCCGGCGCAGGGTCTCGGGAAACCCCGGCCCGGCCCGCAGCCGCTCGATCTCGGCCCGGGCGACGCGCCGGCCCACGCCGCCCTCGCCGGGGGCCGTGCGGACCCGGCCGAGTCGCACGGCGAGGTCGAACTCGGTGGGTTTGAGGCAGAGTTCCCGCGCCGCGCGGCCGGTCGTGATCCAGGTGTCACGGTCCGGCGTGACGCGCTCGGCGGTGGCTGTGGTCCCGTGCGTGAGGGTGTGGTGGCCGGGCATGCTCGTCTCCCCCGTGGAGTGGTGTGCGGCCGGCGCCTGGTGCGCCCGCCCGGAAGAACCGTAGCCGCTCCGTCACGTTCCGTGGCGAGCCTGTGGACAACTCCACGGGAGAGGACGAACGAGCAGGTCAGAGCTCTGTTCCGGGTTTCGGTCCGCGGGCGTCCACGTCCAGGTGTTCACCGACCCGGTTGACCAGGAGCGTCATCTCGTACCCGATCTGGCCGATGTCGGCCTCGGCGCCGCTGAGCACGCACAGACAGCTGCCGGTGCCGGCGGCGGTGACGAAGAGCACCGCGTCGTCGAACTCGACCATCGTCTGGCGCACCCCTCCCGCGCCGAAGTGCCGCCCCGAGCCCTTGGCGAGGCTGTGCAGTCCGGACGACACGGCGGCGAGGTGCTCCGCGTCCTCACGGCGCAGTCCGGTGCTCGCGCCCGTCACCAGCCCGTCGTTCGACAGGACCAGCGCGTGCCGTACGTGTGCGACGCGTTGGGTCAGGTCGTCCAGCAGCCAGTCGAGTCCCTGGTTCTGCCCCATGTCGTGAATCTCCCCCTGATCTTCCCCGTGGTGTTCCCCGCGTGCCGTCCCCTCCGCCGGGAGGGTCCCCACGCCAGCCTTCCCCACGACCGGGCCCCGGGCAAGGAGGATGGAGGCCATGGGACACAAGATGACCGAGGAAGAGTGGCGGGAGTTCGTCTCCTGCGGAACCCGCACCGCGAAACTGTCCACCGTCCGTGCCGACGGCAGCCCCCATGTGGCGCCGGTCTGGTTCCTGCTCGACGGGAACGACGTGGTGTTCAACACCGGGGAGCGGACCGTGAAGGGACGCAACCTGGCCCGTGACGGGCGGGTCGCCCTCTGCGTGGACGACGACCGGCCGCCGTTCGCCTTCGTGGTGCTGCAGGGCCGGGCGCGGCTCTCGGCGGACCCGGATGAGCTCCGGCACTGGGCCGCCCGGATCGGCGCGCGGTACATGGGCGAGGACCGGGCCGAGGAGTTCGGGGCGCGCAACGCCGTGCCCGGCGAACTCCTCGTCCGCGTCGGCGTCGAGAAGGTCGTGGCGGAGGGCGACGTCGCGGGCTGACGCGCCGCCGCGGGCCACTGCCCCCGCCGTCGCCCGACCGGGTCGAGCAGCCGGGCGGTGCGCATCCGTCCGGCGTACTCGGCGAGGCGGCTCAGCACCTCCTTCCCCGAGTCGGTCCTGTCGTCACAGTCCCGTCGTTCGCCCGAAGGGCGGGCCGGCTGACGCAGGGGTGCACCGGAACGACCGCGTCCCGTTCGAACGTGTGCGCAGCGGTGTCGCTCGTCCCGGTGAGGAATCATGCGGAGCATGAGCGACGATCACACACACGTCCAGGAGTTCTTCACCGCGCGTGCCGCCGACTGGGACCGCCGCTTCCCCGACGACGGCCCGGCCTACGCGGCCGCGGTGGCCGGGCTCGGGCTGCGGCTGGGCGACCGGGTGCTCGACGCGGGCTGCGGCACCGGGCGGGCCCTGACGCCGCTGCGGGCGGCCGTGGGGCCCTCGGGCGTGGTCCTCGGTGCCGATCTGACCCCGGCGATGCTGGGGGCGGCGGCACGGGCCGGACGGGACCGCGACGGGTTGCTGCTGCTGGCCGACGTCACCGCCCTCCCGCTGCGCTCCTCCTCGCTGGACGCGGTGTTCGCGGCCGGGCTGATCGCCCATCTGCCCGACCCGGCGGGGAACCTGCGCGAGATCGCGCGCGTGGTGCGGCCCGGCGGGGTGCTGGCGCTGTTCCATCCGATCGGCCGGGCGGCGCTCGCCGCCCGGCAGGGCCGCACGATCACACCGGACGACCTCCGCGCGGAGCCGAATCTGCGGGCCCTGCTGACGCGTTCGGGCTGGCGCATGACCTCGTACACCGACGAGGACACCCGGTTCCTGGCGCTGGCCGCGCGCGTGGGCTGAACCCCCGCCGTCCGCCCGGCGTTCAGTCCGGGTGCCGTACCGGACAGCCTCGCAGTCCCGGTACGGGGCTGGTGCCCAGGTCCGCCAGCCGGTAGCCGTCGGGGTAGCTTTTGATCTCCCGGTTCTGGCGCGCGAAGTGCGGGGCGTCGCGGGGCGGCAGCAGCCGGACCGCGCGGCCCCGCAGCCGGACCGCGCGGCGCACCCACGCGCGCGTGGCCGCGCTCGGCGGGGGGTAGCGGAAGGCGCGCAGCAGGGGATCGTCGAGCAGGGCGAGCGTGGCCGTGCGCAGCACGGGGGCGAGCGCACGCGGGTACCAGGAGGCCATGAGGTCGAGGGTGGCGTCCGAGACCCGCCGTGCGTCCTCGTCCCAGTCGAAGTGCTCCTCCTCGTAGGCGTCCAGGCAGTCTTCGAACTCCTCGTAGGAGCCGGGGATGTCCTTGATCCCCATGTGCCGGCCCAGGGTCCGGTAGTGGACGGTGGTCGCCACGATCTCGTGCCGCGACAGCCTGCGCCAGCCGTAGGCGTCGATCCACCGTCGGGGCATCACCACGAACGTGCACAGGACGTAACGCATGTCGTCGTCGTGGATGTCGTAGGCGTGGTGCATCCGGTTGATGCGGCGGATCGCGGTCCTGCCCCGGGCACTGCCGAATCCGTGCTCCACGACGGCGTCCAGGAGGAGCGAGGTGTCGTCGTAGCGCTTCTGGGAACGTTCGGTGAGCTCGGCCGTCTCGGCGAGCAGCCGGCCGATGCGGGGCACGGCGTAGGTTCGGTAGAGAGCCAGTTCCAGGGCCCTGGTGTAGTCCCAGGGAAACTCGTAGGCCGAGCTGAGCCGGTAGATCTCCGTGGCCTCCCGGTAGGGGTCCATCCGCCGGATCCGTTCCAGCCGTTCGAAGCGCCGCACCGTTCTGCCCCTTCTGCCGTCGAAGCTGCAACTCTACGTTGAGCAGCAGGAGATGAACGGTCGGTGAGGACAACTGCGCAGGGGAAGGCGGGCGTATGTGGGAGAGGGTGCGGGGGATCGGGAGCAGGGTGACCGGCAGTCTGCGGACGGAGAAACGCTCCGGGCCCGCGGAGCGTCCGCACAACCTGTTCGAGGCGGCCGCGGTCTATGTGTCGGCGTGCGCGGAGGACGATCAGGACAGGATCGACGAGGCGGCGGGCTGGGTGTCGCCGGAGGCGCTGTCGTTCGGGGTGAACGAGCTGGCGTGCCGTGCGGTCGTCGCGCTCGCGCGGGAGCGCAACGAGTCCCCGGGGGCGGTCGCGCGGGCGCTGCTGGGGCTGCCGGCCGCCTGAGCCGCCCGCCGGTGCGTGGCCGATTCGCCCCGTCCGGCCGGAAAGCTGCAGCTCCGGGCGTGGCTGCGGGGTCGTGACAAGGGACTGGGGGTCGGCATAGGGTGCGCGCCGACGGACGAACCGATGGGGAGGCTGGGATGGCCGGGACGGACGAGGAAGCCGTCGCCGCCGCGGACGATGCGCTCTACGTGCTGACGGCGGCGCTGCTCACGCCGGCGAAGTTCCCGAGTGTGCTGGGCGACGACTATCCGGAGGCGTGTGCGGCGCTCGGCCTTCCGCCGGTCGCGGACGGCTACGGACTGGTGCTCGGCCAGGACGGCGCGGGCGCGCGGTGGACCGTCGTCGTCGACGACGTCTCGCTGGTCGCCGTCGCGATCGCGTCATGGGACTGCGGTATGGAGCACGACCTGTCGCCGGACGAGCGCACGGTCGTCACCGCGCTGCCCGGCTGGCCCCTCGCGGTCGCCGTCGCGGCGCCGAACGTGCCGGCTCCGCACGATCCCGGTCCCGATGTCGCGGACGGCGCCCCGCTGACGCCGCCGGACGCCGATGTCTGGGGCCCGGCCCAGCGGCGTCTGGGAGCCGACGAGATCGCGCTCCAATGGGCGACGTGGCGGGAACAGGTGGACGACACGGCGTTCCCCGCGCCGGGCGGACCGGCGGAGACGGGCGACGACCCCGACGGCTCTGCGGAGGGCGGCGCGGAAGGCGACGACCGGGATGCGCCGGCGGGCGGCCCGGCTGGCGGTCACAGCGGGATCCGGCGGGTGCTGGCCGAGGCGCGTGCGTATGTCGACTCGCCGCCGCCGCTGGGCCGGGTCCGCTCGTCCTTCGCTCCGGGCGGTGCCCGCACGCTGCGCGCCGACGGCCCCGGGTGGTCGCTGGTGGCAAGGACGGACGACATCGCCTTCGTCCTGCTCGACGACGAGCCCGGCGAGGTCCTCCCGGTGGGCCGGGGGCCGGAACTGCCGGGCCTGCTCGAAGCCCTGGACCGGATGGCCGTACGCCCGCTCTGAGCAGGCGTACGGCCCTCAACAGGAACGCGGGGACCGGACGTCTCGTGCGCCGCGCCGGCGCGCGCCGCTCAGCCCGCCCGGCGACGACCCGGCGAGGACGCCCGCGGACGGCGAGGCGGCCGACCGCTGCGCGCCGGGCGACGGTGAGGCGGTGTCGCGACGGCGCCTCAGCGGCCCAGCTCCTTGCGCGACACGCGGCGCAGCCTGCGCCGCTGTGCGGGGTCGAGGGCGAGATAGGCCGCGGCCGGGACTCCCAGGATGATCAGAAGCGCGGCCCACCAGGGCAGCCAGATGAGCAGGATGAGTCCGGCCGCCACACCCCCCGCGGCGATCTTGGCGTTGTTCGACATGAGTGTCGCCTCCTTCGCGGCCACTGCCGCTCTCTGTCGTGAAAACGGGCCCGCCCCTCCGGCGGTTCCGGACCGCGACCCTGAGACGCCCCTGAGGTGCGCCCCCTAGGGTCTCCCCGAGCCCGCCGGAGCCTGCCGAGTCGAGGCCCACGACGCGCCTCCATGGTGACTCGGATCACAGCACACGCATACCCGGCCGGCGCCACTCATGCTGTACTCTCGGCGACTCCGGCCCACTAGTCAAGTTTGAGGACTTCCGACATCGCTGCGCAGACGACTCCCCCGGCATCCTCCTCCGTACCCTCCGTCAGCTCCGTGCCGTCCGTGCTCTCCGTGCCGTCCGTGCTCTCCGTGCCCTCCCTGCCCTCCCTGCCCTCCGGACTGGCCCACTGCCCTGCCGTGTTCGTACCCGGCGATCCCGCCCGCACGGGCCGGATCGCCTTCTGGCGGCCCGACGCTTCCGCCCCGCCGGCCCCGGACTCGGCGTCGGCCGAGGACCTGACCGTCGTCATGCCCGGCGACGGCGGGGTCGAGGCGGTACGCGTGCCTGCCGTCCTGCTGCCCGTGGGCGCCGCGCTCCCGGTGCTCACGCGGGCGCGGGCCGGCGCCGGGGGCCACCGGGCCGCCCGGTTCTGGGGCGCCGCCGCCCTGCACGCCCTGGAGCTGGTGGCGCGCGGTCTGCTGCTGCCCGGCCTCTCCCCCGCGGACCACGACGCCTGGCGCGTCGGCCCGCTGGACGCGGCGGACGCCGACGCGATCCGCCGGCTCGCCGCCGCGATGCCGCCCGAGGCGCACGCCGTGCCGCTGGACGGCGGCGGGACGCCGCGGCTGCCCGATCCCGAACGCCTGCTGCGCTCCTTCCTCGACGCCGTCGCCGACACCCTCCCCCGTTCGCCCGCCGCCCGCCTCGTGACCGGCACCGCGGCCTTCGCGGTGCCGGAGCCCCAACGGCTGCCCGGACTGCGGGCCTGGGCCGCCGACGTCGCCGCGGGCCACGACGCGGGCGTACGGCTGTCGCTGCGGATCGAGGTGCGGGGGCTGACGGACACGGCGGACGACGCCTCCGACGGCGCGCCCGGCGACACGTCCGACACGTCCGACGCGACCGGCGTGTCCTTCCGGGCCGTCCTGCAGATGCACGGGGTGGGTGACCCCGCCCTCGTCGCGGACGCCGCCCACGTGTGGTCCGGCGGCGCGGGCGCGGACTTCGGCCCCGCCGCGCGGATGGACGCCCTGCTCGCGCTGCGCCGCGCGGCGCGAGCCTGGGCGCCGCTGACACCCCTGCTGTCGGCGACCGTGCCGGACGCGGTCGAGCTCGCGGAGGAGGAGATCTCCGACCTCCTCGGCGAAGGCGGCCGGGCACTGGCCGGTTCCGGTGTCGACGTGCACTGGCCCAAGGAACTGGTCCGCGAACTCACCACCCGCGCGGAGGTCGGTCCCGGGGACGACGACCGGCCGGGGCCCGCGGGGGCGGGCTTCGGGGAAGGACCGTCGTTCCTGTCCGCCGACGCGCTGCTCGCCTTCGACTGGTGGTTCGCCGTGGGCGACCGGCGTCTCACGCGCGAGGAACTGGACCGGCTGGCCGAGCTGAACCGTCCCCTCGTACGACTGCGCGACCAGTGGGTGCTCATCGACCCCCGGGAACTGGCCCGGGCCCGTGCGCGCCGCAACTCCACGATCACCCCTGTCGACGCCCTCGGCGCCGCGCTCATGGGCTCCGTGGAGGCCGACGGCAGCCGGGTCGAGGTACGGCCCACCGGATGGCTGGCGGCTCTGCGGGACCGGCTCGCCGACCCCGAGGCCCAGGAACCGGTCGCACCGCCCGCCGCCCTCAACGCCACCCTGCGCGACTACCAGCGGCGCGGACTGAACTGGCTGGCCGGCATGACCTCCCTGGGCCTGGGCTGCTGCCTCGCCGACGACATGGGTCTGGGCAAGACCATCACCCTGATCGCGCTGCATCTGCACCGCCGGACCGATCCCGCGTCCGCCGGCCCCACCCTCGTGGTCTGCCCGACCTCGCTCATGGGCAACTGGCAGCGGGAGATCGAGCGGTTCGCACCCGGCACTCCCGTGCGCCGCTTCCACGGCGCCCGGCGGGCGCTGGACGACCTCACCGACGGCGAGGTGGTGCTCACCACGTACGGCACGATGCGGCTGGACGCCGCCCGGCTGGCCGGGGTCACGTGGGGCATGGTCGTCGCCGACGAGGCCCAGCACGTGAAGAACCCCTACTCGTCGACGGCCCGGCAGCTGCGCTCCATCGGCGCACGCGCGCGCGTCGCGCTCACCGGTACGCCGGTGGAGAACAACCTGTCGGAGCTGTGGGCGATCCTCGACTGGACGACACCCGGTCTGCTGGGCCGGCTCGGCACCTTCCGTGCGCGGTACGCGGACGCCGTCGAGGGCGGACGGGATCCCGCCGCCGCGGACCGGCTGGCCCGGCTGGTACGGCCCTTCCTGTTGCGCCGCCGCAAGTCGGACCCGGGGATCGCGCCCGAGCTGCCGCCGAAGACGGAGACCGATCACGCCGTGTCGCTCACCCCGGAGCAGACGGCGCTGTACGAAGCCGTGGTGCGCGAGGCGCTGGCCGAGATCTCCGGCGCCGCGAGCATGGAGCGGCGCGGCATGATCGTGAAGCTGCTGACCGCTCTGAAGCAGATCTGCAACCACCCGGCGCAGTTCCTCAAGGAGGAGCGGCCGGTGGTCGCCGGACGGTCCGGGAAGCTGGAACTGCTGGACGAACTCCTCGACACGGTCCTCACCGAGCAGGCCGGTGTCCTGGTGTTCACGCAGTACGTGGGGATGGCCCGGCTGCTGGAGCGGCATCTGGCCGCGCGGGGCGTACCGACGCAGTTCCTGCACGGCGGCACTCCGGTCGCCGCGCGCGAGGCGATGGTGCGCCGCTTCCAGGACGGCGAGGTGCCGGTGTTCCTGCTGTCGCTGAAGGCGGCGGGCACCGGGCTGAACCTCACGCGTGCGGAGCATGTCGTGCACTACGACCGCTGGTGGAACCCCGCCGTCGAGGCGCAGGCGACGGACCGGGCCTACCGCATCGGCCAGACCCGGCCGGTGCAGGTGCACCGGATCATCGCCGAGGGGACGGTCGAGGACCGTATCGCCGAGTTGCTGGTGCGCAAGCGGGAGCTGGCCGACGCGGTGCTCGGCACCGGCGAGGCGGCGCTCACCGAACTGACGGACGCCGAACTGGCGGACCTGGTCGAACTGCGGGAGGGGCTGCGATGAACTCGTACGACGACGAGGCCGGCGTGGAGCGCACCTTCGCCGCGCTGCCGCCCGCGCGGGGCCGGGGCTTCGCGCAGAGCTGGTGGGGCCGGGCCTGGCTGACGGCGCTGGAGGGCACGGCCCTGGACCCCGGGCAGCTCAAGGCGGGCCGCAGGCTCGCCCGCGCGGGAGCGGTCGGCGCGGTCTCCGTGCGGCCCGGCCGCATCACGGCGGTCGTCCAGGACCGGGACCGCACCGCGCACCGCGCGGACGTGCTGCTGCAGGAGCTCTCCGGGGAGCAGTGGGACCGGTTCCTGGACATGGCCGCCGAACGGGCGGGTCATGTCGCGGCGCTGCTCGACCGTGAGATGCCCACGCACCTGGTCGAGGACGCGGAGCTGGCCGGCGTCGACCTGCTGCCGGGCCTGGGCGATCTGGAACCGCAGTGCGACTGCGGGGCCTGGGACCACTGCGGTCACACGGCGGCGCTGTGCTACCAGATGGCCCGGCTGCTGGACCAGGACCCGTTCGTCCTGCTCCTGATGCGCGGACGGGGGGAACGCGACCTGCTGGACGCGCTCCACACACGTGGCGACGCGTCCGCCGGGCAGCCCGCGCGGGACGCGGACGGGGTGGACGCGGCCGAGGCGTACGCGGCCGGGGACATCCTGCCGTCGCTTCCCGGGGTGCCCGTGCTTCCGGCGGAGCCCGGGGTTCCGCCGTCGCTCGACACGGAGGCCGGGCCGGAGGCGGGAGTCGACGCGTCCGCGCTCGAATTCCTTGCCGCCCGGACCGCCGCGCGGGCGCACCGGATGCTGGCGGAGGCGCTGCGGGCAGGACACGACGAGCGTGCCGTGGAGCCGGAGCCGACGGTGGCCGGGGACGCCGTGGAGCTGGCCGCCGGTGAGCCCTCCGGCTCGGTCGCGGACCGGCTCGCCGGGGGGTCGGGACGCGGCCGGGACGGGCTGGCCGTGGCGGTACGGGCCTGGCGGCACGGTGGTCCGGCGGCGCTGGCCGTGCTGGACGAGGAGTGGCCCGTGCGGGGCGACGGCCTCGCGCGGGCGCGGGCGGCGCTGGAGTCGGCATGGGAGGACGGCGAACGGCCGGCGCTCCGGTCGCGGGCCAACCGCTGGACGGTCGTCGACGCGCCCGTGCAGCTGCGTCTGAGCCGGGACGGGCGCTGGTGGCCGTACCGGAAGGAACGCGGCCGCTGGGTGCCGGCGGGTGGCCCCGCCCAGGACCCGGCGACCGCGCTAGCCTCGGCGGAGGGCACCGGCGTGGAGTGATCGCCCGCCGCCGTCCCGCGTCAGGACGGTTGGACGTCCCCCAGGAACGGCAGGAGCGACTCCAGGCCGCTCGGAAGCTCGCTGGGCAACCCGCTCGGCAGTTCGGTCGGGAAGCCCGAGGGCAGTTCGGTGGGCAGTCCCGAGGGCAGCTCGGTCGGGAAGCCGGACGGCAACTCGGTGGGGAGCCCTGAAGGCAGCTCGGTCGGGAAGCCGGACGGCAGCCCGCTGGGGGGACCGCCGGTGTCCGTGCTGCTCTCGCCGGGCTCCTTGTCCGGCGAGTCGTCGCCGTCCGAAGCGATGAACACGATGAGGGAGACGGCCGCGATCGCCCCGATCACGGCGAGCAGCACCAGCAGGAGTCTGCGCCCGCCGGGGCCTCGTCCCGGGCCGTCACCGTCGTCTCCGGGCGGCGGTCCGCCCCCGTGCGAGGGCGGACCGAAGCCGCCGCCCGGGGGCGGGGTGCCGTCCGGCGGACGGGGCGGCTGCTGGGGCGGTACGGGTGGCGTGGCCATACCCACCATGGTCGCCGCCGACCCGGCGCCCGCGCGAGGGCGCAGCGCGGACGTCGATGCGGGGTCGGGCCGCCGGGGCCGTCATCGCGGCGCACTTCACGCGGAGCGCGCGTAGCCGGCTCGCGCGGGAACAACGCCGTGCCGTTCCACGCACGCGCGGGGCGCGATCGTCCCGTGCGCGACACGTGACGCGGGACGCGGCAGCCCCATGCGCGACGCCAGGCGCGGGACACGGCAGCCCCATGCGCGACGCCAGGCGCGGGACACGGCAGCCCCATGCGCGACGCCGGGCGCGGGACGCGACCGTCCCGTGATGCGTCGGGACGGCCGCGCCCCGCGCGGTGAGCGGTTCAGCCGCGGGCGCCCAGGAGGTGGTCCATCGCCAGCTGGTCGAGGCGCTCGAAGGCCATGCCCCGCGCGGCGGCGGCGTCGGGGTCGAAGTCCTCGAAGGCGGACCGGTCGCCGAGCAGGGCCTGCAGGCCGTCGGCCGCCGTGGGCTGGGCCAGCTGATCCAGCCGGGCCGCGCGCAGCGCCTCCTGCACCTCCGGGTCCGCGCGGAAGGCCGCCGCGCGCTCCTTGAGGATCAGGTAGTTGCGCATGCAGCCGGCCGCCGAGGCCCACACGCCGTCGAAGTCCTCGGTCCGCGGCGGCTTGAAGTCGAAATGCCGCGGGCCCTCGTACCCGGCCGACTCCAGCAGGTCCACCAGCCAGAACGCCGCGCGCAGGTCGCCCGCGCCGAAGCGGAGGTCCTGGTCGTACTTGATGCCCGACTGGCCGTTGAGGTCGATGTGGAAGAGCTTGCCCGCCCACAGGGCCTGTGCGATGCCGTGCGGGAAGTTCAGCCCGGCCATCTGCTCGTGGCCGACCTCCGGGTTGACGCCGTAGAGCTCCGGCCGCTCGAGGCGCTCGATGAACGCCAGGGCGTGGCCGATGGTGGGCAGCAGGATGTCGCCGCGCGGCTCGTTCGGCTTGGGCTCGATGGCGAAGCGGATGTCGTAGCCCTGCGAGGTGACGTACTCGCCGAGCAGGTCGAAGGCCTCCTTCATCCGGTCGAGGGCGACGCGGACGTCCTTGGCGGCGCCCGACTCGGCGCCTTCGCGGCCGCCCCAGGCGACGTAGGTCTGCGCGCCCAGTTCGACCGCGAGGTCGATGTTGCGGATGGTCTTGCGCAGCGCGTAACGCCGCACGTCGCGGTCGTTGGCGGTGAAGCCGCCGTCCTTGAACACCGGGTGGGTGAACAGGTTGGTGGTGGCCATCGGCACCTTCATGCCGGTGTCGTCCAGCGCCTGCCGGAACCGCTTGATGTGCTCCTCGCGCTCGCTGTCGCTCGAGCCGAAGGGGATGAGGTCGTCGTCGTGGAAGGTCACGCCGTGGGCACCCAGCTCGGCCAGGCGCCGGACCGACTCCGCCGGGTCGAGGGCACCGCGCGTGGCGTCTCCGAAGGGGTCCCGTCCCTGCCAGCCGACGGTCCACAGTCCGAACGTGAACTTGTCCTCGGGGGTGGGCTGGTAGTTCATGCCGCGGCTCCTCGCTCGCTGAGACTATTTCGTCATGGCGGTTTACAAATTAGTATGCAGGAACATTTCTGGGAAGAGACACACCCCGCCGGGTGCGGAAGAGGGAGAGACCGATGTCAGCAGCCGAGGGTCCGCTCGTCGTCGGCGTGGACACATCCACCCAGTCCACCAAGGCGCTGGTCGTCGACGTGGCGACCGGCAGGGTCGTCGCGAGCGGCCAGGCCCCGCACACGGTGACCTCGGGAGCCGGCCGGGAGAGTGACCCCCGTCAGTGGTGGGACGCCCTGACCGAGGCGCTGCGCCAGTGCGGCGAGGCGGCTCACGAGGCCGCCGCGGTCTCGATCGGCGGGCAGCAGCACGGTCTGGTCACCCTGGACGGGCACGGGGAGCCGGTCCGTCCGGCGCTGCTGTGGAACGACGTGCGCTCCGCGCCGCAGGGCCGCCGGCTGGTCGAGGAGCTGGGCGGCGCGAAGTTCTGGGCGGAGCGCACGGGCAGCGTGCCCGCCGCCTCCTTCACGGTCACCAAGTGGGCCTGGCTGGCCGAGCACGAGCCGGACGCGGTGCGCGCCACCAAGGCGGTCCGCCTCCCCCACGACTACCTCACCGAGCGGCTCACCGGTGAGGGCACGACCGACCGCGGCGACGCCTCCGGCACCGGCTGGTGGGCTTCGGGCACGGAGGCGTACGACGAGGAGATCCTCGCCCACGTGGGCCTCGACCCGGCGCTGCTGCCGCGCGTGGTGCCGCCCGGCGAGGTGGCCGGGACGGTGCGCGACAGCCACGGCCTGCCGTTCTCCAAGGGGACCCTGGTGGCGTGCGGCACCGGTGACAACGCCGCCGCCGCGCTGGGCCTCGGGGTGCCTCCCGGCACCCCGGTGATGAGCCTCGGCACCTCGGGCACCGTGTACGCGGTGTCGCGGCACCGGCAGGCCGACCCGACCGGCACGGTGGCGGGCTTCGCCGACGCGCGCGGCGACTGGCTGCCGCTGGCCTGCACCCTCAACTGCACGCTCGCCGTGGACCGGGTGGCCGCCCTGCTGGGCCTCGACCGCGAGGCCGTCGAACCCGGCCGCGGCGTGACCCTGCTGCCCTTCCTCGACGGTGAGCGCACCCCGAACCTCCCGGACGCCTCCGGCCTGCTGCACGGTCTGCGCCACGACACCACGGGGGGTCAGCTGCTCCAGGCCGCCTATGACGGCGCCGTGTACTCCCTGCTGGCGGCGCTGGACCTCGTACTCGACGAGGACGCCGACCCGGCGGCGCCCCTGCTGCTGATCGGCGGCGGCGCCCGGGGCACGGCCTGGCAGCAGACCGTACGGCGGCTGTCGGGGCGGCCCGTGCGGGTGCCCGAGGCGAAGGAACTGGTCGCGCTCGGTGCGGCGGCGCAGGCGGCCGGGCTGCTCACCGGGGAGGACCCGGCCGCGGTCGCCCGACGCTGGAACACGGCGGACGGCCCGGTGCTGGACGCCGTGGAACGGGACGAGGAGACCCTGGCCCGGCTGGCCGGGGTACTCTCCGACGCGGCCACGCTGCTGGAGCGCGGTACGGACACCGACTGACCGCGCCCACTCACGCGGCACACCGTGCCCGCCGCCGCGACGGCCGGCGGGCGCGGAGCCACCGGACCGGCCTCGCCCGTACACGCACCGGCCGACAGCACACCGACGACCGCAGAGACCGAGGAACGACGGAGGAATGAGCGCACCGCCGCACAGGACCCGGCCGACCGGCCCGGGGCGCGCACTGCCCGACACCCAGCAGGGCATGCGCCGCCGCAACCTCTCACGCGTGATGCACACCGTGAGCGCCGAGGGGCCGCTGTCCCGGGCCGCCGTCGCCTCACGCATCGGCCTGACCCGCGCGGCGGTGTCGACGCTGGTCGACGAGCTGATCCGCTCGGGCCTGCTGGAGGAACTGGGGCCCGAACGGCCCGGGCGCGTGGGCCGGCCCGGCTCGGCGCTCGCCGTCAGCGGGACCGGCCCCGCGGGGATCGGCGCCGAGGTCGGCGTCGACCATCTCGCGGTCTGCGCCGTCGACCTGCGCGGACAGGTCCGGGCCCGGGCGGTGCGGCACGTACCGAACCGGGACCGCGCCCCCGAGCCGGTGCTCGGGGAGCTCACGGAGCTGATCCACCGGGTCGTCGCCGAGGCGGAGGGCGAGGGGCTGTGGCCGGCGGGTCTCGCCGTCGCCGTACCGGGTCTGGTGGCCCGCGACGCCCGGACGGTGGTCCGCGCCCCGAACCTCGGGTGGCTCGACACGGACCTCGGGGATCTGCTCCCCGCGCGGTTCCCGCTCACCGTGGCGAACGAGGCCAACTTCGGCGCGCTGGCGGAACTCTGGCTCGGCGAGGGCACGCCTCGCGACTTCCTCCATGTCTCGGCGGAGATCGGTATCGGTGCCGCGGTCGTGGTGGACGGGCGTCTGCTGCACGGAAACCGGGGTTTCGCGGGCGAGTTGGGCCATGTACCGGTGTGGCCCGACGGGCCGGGATGCGCCTGCGGCGGACGGGGCTGCCTGGAGCAGTACGCCGGTGAGGAAGCGGTGCTGCGCGCGGCCGGACTGGAGCCGGGCGAGGACCGCGTGGGTCTCCTGGCCGGCCGCGCCGCGCAGGGCGACGCCGGGGTACGGCGTGCCCTGCACGACGCGGGCACGGCACTCGGGATCGCCCTCACCGGGGCGGTGAATCTGCTCGACCCGGAGAACGTGGTGCTGGGCGGCGCCCTGTCCGGGCTCGCGCCCTGGCTGCTGCCCTCCCTGCGGTCCGAGCTGGACCGCCGTACCGCGGGGCCGGCCTGCCCCGTCTCCGTGTCCGCACTGGGCCCGGAAGGCCCCCTGCTGGGCGCGGCACACTCGGTGGTCCGGGGAGTACTGGACGACCCGGCGGCGGTGGCCGAGCGGGCCTGACAGGGGCCCAGGGTGTCCCAGGAGCGTCGGGGCCGTGCGAGCCGCGGTGGCTCGGCCGCCTCACCGCTCGATTACGAATCGTCCAACTCCTGGTGGACGGACGTTGAGCAGGCAACGATGAGGGCATGACACCGGCTCAGCGTGCCATGGAGCGACTGCTCACCTGGCCCGACCTCTCGGCCTCCCCGGCTGCCTGCGGTACGGGGCAGGCGCTCCGCACCGCGCGGGAGGAGATCGTCCACTTCCACTCCGCGCGGGACGTTGATCTCCACCTCACCCACCGCGCGATCGAGCGTTTCCACTACGACCTGGGCGGATCGAGTGCCATCCAGCTGATCCCGGGGTCGTGCTGGGTGACGGTGCATCTGGACTGCGCCACGGACGTGGACCTGCTGCTGAGCCTGGTGAGCGTCGCTCTGAAGGCGCACCAGAACCGGCCCCCGTCCGCGTCGCCGACGGCGGCCGGGTGCAACTTCCACCGGGTCACCGTGCTGCCGCGCGACGCGGCGGCCGGCCGCTGAGCCACGGTCCGCGGCGTGGCCTCACGGCCGCAGACTGCCGACGATGTCGGCGGTCGCCGTGAGGCCACTGTGGATCGTGGGCGCGATGCTGGTGCTGGCCAGGTAGAACCCGAGCAGCAGACAGACCAGCGCGTGGGAGACCTTCAGCCCGCTGTTGCGCAGGAAGATCACCGCCAGGACCGAGAGCAGCAGCACCACAGAGATGGAAATGGCCATCGTCAACCTCCTCCGCCACATCCGTTTCGCGGCGTTCGGCCGCAAGTGTGGCGTAGCGGAGGGTTCGTCCGGGCTGCTGACCTGTCCGCCGAACGTGTGGTTCATGCCCTCCGGCGGGCGTCGAGGAAGGATTCCAGCCCGGCGAGGTCGTCGGTGTTGAGGTGGTCCACGTCCGCCGCGACCAGTTCGCCCCACAGCGCGTCGCGGGCGGGACCCGGCAGATCCGGGGTGGCCCAGAACCGCACCCGCTGACCGCGCGCGTGGGCGGTGCGCACGATGCCGCGCAGCTTCCGGCGCTCGGCCGGGGGGAAGGGACCGACGCCCCGCCAGGTGAAGTTGAGCGTCCAGTTGTCGCTGATCAGCGGGACGAAGGAGGCGGGTGCGGGGGTGGCGAGATCGGTGAGCCGGCCGTCGTAGAAGGCGCGGCGCACCCGCTGGGCCTCCATCGGCGCGCGGGCGGCGCGGTCGCCGGAGACGACGGCGGTGACGGGGCCGGGCAGCACCCTGCCGTGCGCGTAGGTCGTGAACAGGTGCCGGTGGCGGCGGAGTTGGCGGTCGAGTTCGAGGTAGGTGGACGACCCCTCCGTCTTGATGTCGATCAGCAACTGGAACGGCCCCCGGTGTCCGCGGTACACCGCGCCGCGCTGGGCGCGGACCCGGGCGGTGAGCGGATCGAGGTAGAGGGATGCGAGGGTTCGGGACGGATCGAGGTCCTCGGGGTCGTGGGCGACGAGGAGTTGGCCGTCGACGAGGAAGATGTCGGCCTCGACGCTGCCGAAGCGGTGGTCGAGGGCGTCGAGGAGGGGGCGCGGGTGCTCGTAGTCGTTGTGGGCGTGTGCGCGCCACAAGGGGCGCGGACGGTGCTTCCGTTCACCGGCCGGCGCCTGGGCCGCGGGGAGGGCGACCGGACCGGCGAGGGCGGCGCCGAGGGTGCTGAGGGCTCTGCGACGGGTGGTGAGGGCCATGCTCTTCCTCCCTGGAAGTGCCGTACGGGGTCCCAGCGAGTATGGAGTCCGGACAGGGTCAAAGAGCAGTGCCGTGCGGGGAGTTGGCCGATCCGCCGTCGCCCGTTCACCTCATCGGCGCCACGGGCGCGCAGGGAGAAGCCCGCCCCGGCAGGGACGGGCTTCTCCGGCCGGCCTGCCGGTCAGGGAGCGCGCAGGCCGACCAGCTCGGCGAGCGCCTCGCGGTGGGCGCCCGCCGTGCCGTAGGCGATCGAGTCGGCCTTGGCGCGCTTGAGGTGGAGGTGCGCCGGGTGTTCCCAGGTCATGCCGATGCCGCCGTGCAGTTGCAGCGCCTCCTCCGCCGCGCGGACCGCGACGGGCGCGGCGTAGGCCTGGGCGACGGTGACCGCGACGTCGGTGTCCTCGCCGGTGGCCAGTGCGTCGGCGGCGTTCCGCGCGGCCGCGCGGAGGTTGACGGTCTCCAGCCACAGCTGGGCGAGCCGGTGCTTGAGTGCCTGGAATCCGCCGACGGGACGGTTGAACTGTTTGCGGTCCTTCAGGTAGCGGACCGTCTCCGTCAACGACCCTTCGGCCGTGCCGAGTTGTTCCGAGGCGAGCAGTCCGGCGCCGGCCCGCAGGGCGCGGCGCACGGCGGGCCCGGCCTCGCCGAGGCGGCGGCCCCGCGCGCCGTCGAGGGCGATCCGGGCGAGCGGCCGGGTGAGGTCCAGGGAGGTCTGCGGGGTGACGGTGACCTCGCGGACCTCCACCGCGTACAGCCCGCCGTCGTCCGCAGGCACCAGCAGGACGTCGGCGACGGCGGCGTCGGCGACACCGGTCAGCTCCCCGTGCAGAGCGCCGTTCTCCAGCCGTACGGTGGTGAACGCGGCGCCGGGAGCGGTGTGCAGGCCCACGGCGAGGGCGCCGATCCGCCGCCCGGACGCCAGTCCGGCGAGCAGGTCGCCGGCCTCCTCGCAGGCCAGGAGCGCCTCGGTCGCCACCACGGCGCTGGTCAGGTACGGCACCGGAGCGACCGCGCGCCCCAGTTCCTCGAGCACGACCGCGGCTTCGCGGTGGGTGGCGCCCTGGCCGCCCCGTTCCTCGGGCACGAGCAGACCGGCCAGGCCCATGCCGTCGGCGAGCGCCTTCCACAGGGACAGGTCGTGCGGGGCGCCGGACTCGATGCGGGCGATCACGCCCGCCGCTTCGCAGTGGTCGGTGAGCAGGTCCCGGACGGCGGCGCGCAGCGCCTCTTCCTCCTCCGAGTAGAGAAGATCGCTCATCGGGCCAGGTCCTTCCACGCGACGTCCTTGTCGGTGCGCGGCTCGGCCGGCAGGCCCAGGACGCGCTCGGCGACGATGTTCAGCAGGACCTCGCTGGTCCCGCCCTCGATGCTGTTGCCCTTGGAGCGGAGGTACCGGTAGCCGGCGTCGCGCCCGGTGAAGTCGACCAGCTCGGGGCGGCGCATGGTCCAGTCGTCGTACAGCAGGCCTTCCTCGCCCCGCAGTTCCACCTCCAGGCCGCTGATCTCCTGGTTGAGGCGGGCGAAGCCCAGCTTCATGCCGGCGCCCTCGGGGCCGGGCTGCCCGGCGACGAGCTGCTGGCGCAGTCGTTCGCCGGTGAGCCGGGCGACCTCGGCCTCGACCCAGAGCTTCAGCAGCCGCTGGTGCAGGTCGTGGGTGCGCAGTTCCGGCCGTTCGCGCCAGGTCTTCGCGACCGGGCCGATCATGCCGCCCTCGCGGGGCAGCCGCATCCCGCCGATGGCGACGCGCTCGTTGTTGAGCGTGGTCTGCGCGACCCGCCAGCCGTCCCCGACCTCGCCGAGCCGGTGGGCGTCGGGGATGCGGACACCGGTGAGGAACACCTCGTTGAACTCGGCCTCGCCGGTGATCTGGCGCAGCGGGCGCACCTCGACCCCGGGGTCGGTCATGTCGCAGACGAAGTAGGTGATGCCCCGGTGCTTGGGCACGCCCGGGTCGGTGCGGGCGATGAGGATGGCCCAGCGGGCGACGTGGGCGCTGGACGTCCACACCTTCTGCCCGTCGACGACCCAGTCCTCGCCCTCACGCACGGCGCGCGTGCCGAGGGCGGCCAGGTCGGAGCCGGCGCCCGGCTCGCTGAAGAGCTGGCACCAGACCTCCTCGCCGGTCCACAGGGGCCGCAGGAAGCGTTCCTTCTGCTCCTGGGTGCCGTACTGGAGGATCGTCGGCGCGGCCATGCCCAGGCCGATGCCGATGCGGCGCGGGTCGTTGTCGGGCGCCCCGGCGGCCTCCAGTCCGGCGTCCACGACGGCCTGCAGGGAGCGCGGGGCGCCGAGGCCGCCGAGTCCCTCGGGGAAGTGCACCCAGGCGAGTCCGGCGTCGAAGCGGGCGCGCAGGAAGTCCAGGCGCTCGGTGTCGGCGGGCGGGTGAGCTGCCAGCAACTCCTGGGTGCGGCGGCGCAGTTCGGCGGCGTCGGTCATGCGGCGGCTCCGTTCTCCGGCGAGGGCAGCACGGCGACCCGCCCGGTGGTGACACCGTCGGCGACCCGCTGCACGGCGTCGGCGGCCCCGGTGAGCGGGACGCGCTCGCTCACCAGCGGCTTGACGGCGCCCCGGGCGGCGAGGTCGGTGAGCTGCTCGTGGCAGTGCTGGACCAGCTTGGGGTTCCTGGTGTTGTACAGGCCCCAGTGCAGGCCGAGGATCGAGTAGTTCTTGATGAGGGCGTGGTTCAGGGCGGGGCTGGGGACGGACCCGCTCGCGAAGCCGACGACGACGATCCGGCCCTCGAAGGCGACGGTCTTGGCCGACTGGGCGTAGGCCTGGCCGCCGACCGGGTCGTAGATCACATCGGCGCCCCGGCCGCCGGTGGCCTCCTTCACGGCGGCGACGACGTCCTGCTCGCGCCGGTCGATCACCGTGTCGCAGCCCAGTTCGCGGGCGACGGCCGCCTTCGCGGCGCCGCCGACCACGCCGATGACGGTGGCGCCCGCCGCCTTGCCGAGCTGCACGGCCGCGCTGCCGACCCCGCCCGCGGCGGCGTGGACGAGCAGGGTCTCGCCGGCCTCCAGACGGGCCCGCCGGTGCAGGCCGAACCAGCCGGTCTGGTAGCCGATGTGCAGGGCGGCGGCCTCCGCGTCGTCCAGCGCCTCCGGCGCGGGCAGCAGGCCGACGGCGTCCGCGACGGCGTACTCGGCGAAGCCGCCGTGGGGCAGCGCGGGGTTGGCGATCACCCTGCGTCCGTCCTCGGTCTCGCCGCAGATCTCCACACCGGGGGTGAACGGCAGCGGCGGCCTGACCTGGTACTGGCCCCGGCACATCAGGGCGTCGGGGAAGTTGACGTTGGCGGCGCGCACCTTCAGCAGGACCTGCCCCTCACCGGGAGTCGGCCGCGCCACCTCCCCGAGGCGCATCACCTCGCCGGGCTCGCCGAGCTCGTGCACTTGCCATGCCTGCATGCGGGGCCTCCACGGGGCTGTGAACGTCGTGTTCGCCTGACCGGGTCCACCGCATACTAAGCGGTCGCTTGCCGATCAGGGAACAGTCTCGTCCGTCACGCCCGGCGGGAGGGGCTCACTTCCGCCGGGGCCTCGCGCGGACGTGCATCCGCTCCCCCTGCGGACCGAACAGGCTGAGGAACTCCACGGGCCCCTCCCCCGTCGACCCGAACCAGTGCGGCACACGTGTGTCGAACTCGGCCGCCTCCCCCGCCGTCAGCACCACGTCGTGGTCGCCGAGCACCAGCCGCAGCTTCCCGGACAGCACGTACAGCCACTCGTAGCCCTCGTGGGTCCGCGGTTCGGGTTCCAGCCGCCTCTTGGGCTCCAGCACCTTGTACGCCTGGAGGCCGCCGGGCTGCCGGGTGAGCGGCCAGTGGGTGCGGCCGAAGCGCACGATCGGCTCGGACGCGCGGACGCGCGGATCACCGACCGGCGGCGCGCCGACCAGTTCGTCCAGCGGCACCTGATGGGCCTGCGCGATCGGCAGCAGCAGCTCCAGGCTGGGTCTGCGCAGCCCGGACTCCAGCCGCGAGAGGGTACTCACGGATATGCCGGTCGCCTCCGACAGCGCCGCGAGCGTCACCTCCCGCTCCTTCCTGATCCGCCGCAGCCTGGGGCCCACGTCCGCGAGTACGTCGTCCGTCGTCATCTTCCTATTGCAGAATCGGCAAAGGTGTTTGTCAATGCGGCACCGGCTGGGCGACCGTCGTCGTCATGGAGGTGGTCACGATGAACGAGACGAACGAGAAGAGCGGGACGAACGGGACGGACCGCGACGGGGCCTACGACGTGGTCGTCGTCGGTGGCGGTGCGGCGGGCCTCTCCGCCGCGCTGGTACTGGGCCGGGCCCGGCACCGCACGCTGGTCGTCGACGCCGGCGAGCCGCGCAACGCGCCCTCGTCGCACATGCAGGGCTATCTGTCCCGGGACGGGATGTCGCCGGCCGAGTTCCTGGCGCTGGGCCGGGAGGAGATCGCGCGCTACGGCGTCGAGCTCGTCCGGGACCGGGTCACGGACGTCACCAGGGACGGGGACTTCACCGTCGTACTCGACGCGGGACCGGCCGTACGGGCCCGGCGGCTGATCGTCGCGACGGGGCTGAAGGACGAGCTGCCGGACGTTCCCGGGGTCGCCGAGCGGTTCGGGCGGGACGTGCTGCACTGCCCGTTCTGCCACGGCTGGGAGGTGCGCGACGAGGCCTTCGGTGTGCTCGCGTCGAGCGCGCTGAGCGTGCACCAGGCGCTGATGGTGTCCCAGTGGTCGAAGGACGTCACCTTCTTCCTGCACCGGGTCGCCGAGGCCGAGCTGTCCGACCAGGACCTGCGCAGGCTGGCCGCCGCCGGGGTCGACGTGGTGCCGGGTGAGGTCGCGGAGCTGATGGTCGAGGACGACCGGATCACCGGGGTGCGGCTGGCGGACGGCACCACGCACGCCCGCTCGGTGCTCTTCACCGGGCCGCGCCCGCTGCCGCGGACCGGTCTGCTGGAGCGGCTGGGCGCCGAGATGGACGAGACCCCGTTCGGCGCCTACCCGGTGGTCGACCCGACCGGTCTGACCACGGTTCCCGGTGTCTGGGCGGCGGGGAACGCGATCGGGTTCGCCGAGCAGGTGGTGCACGCGGCGAGCGGCGGCTACCGCGCGGCGGCCGCGATCGTCGGGGACCTGCTGATGAGCCGCCTGGACGCCGCGGTCGACGGATAGGCATCCGGCGGCCGGGGTGTGGAGCGGCCGCCTCCGTAGCACCATGGCCGCATGCTGCTGTCCCGGCTGGCCCGTGTGTCCCAGGAGGTCGCCGCCGCCCCGGCGCGGTCCCGGAAGATCGCCCTGCTCTCGGAGCTGTTCCGGGAGGCGGAGGCGGACGACGTGCCGGTCGTCATCCCGTATCTGGCGGGCCGGCTGCCGCAGGGCCGGATCGGGGTGGGCTGGAAGGTGCTGAGCCGTCCGGTCGCCCCCGCCGCCGAGCCGTCCCTGACCGTGCGCGAGGTCGACGCACGGCTGACCGAGCTGGGCGGGGTGGCCGGTCCGGGTTCGCAGGCCGAGCGGGCCCGGCTGGTGGGTGAGCTGCTCGGGGCGTCCACCGAGGACGAGCAGCGGTTCCTGTTCGGGCTGCTCACCGGCGAGGTGCGGCAGGGCGCCCTGGACGCGGTCGCCGTCGAAGGGCTGGCGCGGGCGACCGGGGCGCCGCCGGCCGATGTGCGGCGGGCGGTGATGCTGGCCGGCTCGCTGCAGTCGGTGGCCGAGGCACTGCTGGCGGACGGCCCGGGAGCCCTGGAGCGGTTCCGCCTCACGGTGGGCCGCCCGGTGCTGCCGATGCTGGCGCACAGCGCCTCCTCGGTCGCGGAGGCGGTGGAGAAGCTGGGGGCCTGCGCGGTCGAGGAGAAGCTCGACGGCATCCGCGTCCAGGTCCACCGCGACGGCGACGCCGTGCGCGTGCACACCCGCACCCTCGACGACATCACGGGCCGGCTGCCGGAAGTGACGGCGGCGGCCCTGGAGTTGCGCGGTGAGCGGTTCATCCTGGACGGGGAGGTCATCTCCTTCGACGGTGCGGGCCGTCCCCGCTCGTTCCAGGAGACGGCCGGCCGGGTCGGCTCCCGGACGGACGTGGCGACGGCCGCGCGGGAGGTCCCCGTCTCCCCCGTCTTCTTCGACGCGCTCTCCGTCGACGGCCGCGACCTGCTGGACCTGCCGTTCTCCGAGCGGCACGCGGAGCTGGCCCGGCTGGTTCCGGAGCCGATGCGGGTGCGGCGCACCGTGGTGTCCGGCCCCGGGGACCTGGGCGCGGCGGAGGAGTTCCTGGCCGAGACACTGGAGCGCGGCCACGAGGGCGTCGTGGTCAAGGGCCTGGACGCCCCCTACAGCGCGGGCCGGCGCGGCGCGTCCTGGCTGAAGGTCAAGCCCGTGCACACGCTCGACCTGGTGGTGCTGGCCGCGGAGTGGGGCCACGGCCGCCGCACCGGGAAGCTGTCCAATCTGCACCTGGGCGCCCGCACCGCCGACGGCGGGTTCGCCATGCTCGGCAAGACCTTCAAGGGCATGACCGACGCGATGCTGACCTGGCAGACCGAGCGGCTGCGGGAGCTGGCGGTCGGCGAGAGCGGCCACGTCGTGACGGTGCGCCCCGAGCTCGTCGTGGAGATCGCCTACGACGGCCTCCAGCGCTCCAGCCGCTACCCGGCGGGAGTCACCCTCCGCTTCGCCCGGGTGATCCGCTACCGCGAGGACAAGCGCCCCGAGGAGGCGGACACGGTGGAGGCACTACTCGCCGCGCACCCCGGGACCGCGCCGTGAAGGGCGCACGGAGCGCCGGACTGCTGGTGTTCCGACACACCGGTCAGGGCATCGAGGTGTTGCTCGGTCATATGGGCGGCCCCTACTTCGCACGGCGGGACGCCGGGGCGTGGACCGTGCCGAAGGGCGAGTACGACCCCGGGGAACCGGCCTGGGAGGCGGCGCGCCGCGAGTTCCGGGAGGAGCTGGGGCTGCCGCCGCCGGACGGGGAGGCACTGCCGCTCGGGGAGGTCCGGCAGTCCGGCGGCAAGACCGTCACGGTGTGGGCGGTCGAGGCCGATCTCGACCCGGCGACGGTCGTGCCCGGCACGTTCGCGATGGAGTGGCCGCCGAGGTCGGGGCGGATCCAGGAATTCCCGGAGCTGGACCGGGTCGCCTGGTTCGCCCTGGACCGGGCCCGGGAGGTGATCGTCTCCGCGCAGGCCGCGTTTCTCGACCGCTTGGCTGAGCACTCGCCCTGAGAAGCCCTTTCCGCGTTGCGCCGCCCACCGCCGCGCGGGAGGGTCGGAAGGCACAGCCCGTCCCCAGGGAGGTCAGCGATGCACATCGCCACGGTGAATCCGGCGAACGGCGAGACCGTCAAGACGTACCACCCCATGGACGAGGAGGAGCTGGAGCGCCGGCTCCAGCTGGCGGAGGCCACCTTCCGTACGTACCGGACGACGACGTTCGACGAGCGCGCCCGGCTGCTGCACCGGGCCGCCGAGATCATCCACGAGGACCAGGACTCCATCGGCCGGGTGATCACCACGGAGATGGGCAAGCCGGTCAAACAGGCCCGCGCGGAGGCCGCGAAGTGCGCCAAGGCGATGCACTGGTACGCCGACCACGCCGCCGGGCTCCTCGCCGACGAGGAACCCGACGCCTCCGACGTGAAGGACTCCGGCGCCTCCCGCGTGCTGGTGCGCTACCGGCCGCTGGGTCCGGTGCTGGCCGTGATGCCGTGGAACTTCCCGCTGTGGCAGGTGGTGCGGTTCGCGGCGCCCGCGCTGATGGCGGGCAACGTGGGACTGCTCAAGCACGCCTCGAACGTGCCGCGGACCGCGCTGTACCTGGAGGACCTCTTCCACCGCGCGGGCTTCACCGAGGGCTGCTTCCAGACGCTGCTCATCGGCTCCGCCGCGGTCGACGACCTGCTGCGGGACGAGCGGGTGAAGGCGGCCACCCTGACCGGCAGCGAGCCCGCCGGCCGCGCGGTCGCCTCCACCGCCGGAGAGATGATCAAGAAGACGGTGCTGGAACTGGGCGGCAGTGACCCGTTCGTGGTCATGCCCTCCGCCGACCTGGACCGGGCCGCCGAGGTGGCGGTCACCGCGCGGACGCAGAACACGGGGCAGTCCTGCATCGCCGCGAAGCGATTCATCGTCCACACGGACGTCTACGACGCCTTCGCGGAGCGGTTCACCGCGGGCATGAAGGCGCTGAAGGTCGGCGATCCGATGGAGGAGGACACGGACGTCGGACCGCTCTCCAGCGAGAAGGGCCGCGACGACCTGGAGGAACTGGTCGACGACGCCGTACGGGCCGGCGCCACCCTGCTGTGCGGCGGCGAGCGTCCCGAGGGGGCCGGCTGGTTCTATCCGCCGACGGTGCTGGCCGGTATCGGCCGGGAGATGCGCATCCACCGCGAGGAGGCGTTCGGCCCGGTCGCCACGCTGTACCGGGCGGCGGACATCGACGAGGCGGTCCTGATCGCCAACGACACCGACTTCGGGCTCAGTTCCAACGTCTGGACCCGTGACGAGGCCGAGGTCGACCGGTTCGTCCGGGACCTGGAGGCGGGCAGCGTGTACGTGAACGGGATGACGGCGTCCCATCCGGCGTTCCCGTTCGGCGGGGTCAAGCGGTCCGGGTACGGGCGTGAGCTGTCCGGGCACGGAATCCGCGAGTTCTGCAACATCACCACGGTTTGGCAGGGTGCGTGATGGTTGCGCGGCTACGATCCCGACTGTGAACCGCGAAGTGACTCTGCCTCTGATCGTCGACGACCGCGGGACCTTGCAGGTTGCCGCCGCCGATGTCAGCAAGCTGCTGCGCACGGTGGGCGGGCGGTGGGTGCGGCTGGTCGAGGCGGGGGAGGACGGGCTCGACGAGGACACGGTCGCCGCGCTGACGATCGAGTTGGCCAAGCTCGCCGACCGGATCGACGTGGCGTGCATCGCCCACAGCAGCGGGGGCGCGTCGTAGCACGCGCGGTTCACCGCCGGCAGGGGAGACCCGGCGGTGCCGCCCGCACCGCCGGGTCGTTCGGGTGGGCCGCCTCAGCGGATGGGCATGCCCGACAGGGTGCGGGCGATCACCAGGCGCTGGATCTCGCTCGTGCCCTCGAAGATGGTGTAGATCGCGGCGTCGCGGTGCATCCGCTCCACCGGGTACTCGCGCGTGTAGCCGTTCCCGCCGAGGATCTGGATCGCCTGGGCGGTGACCTTCTTGGCGGTCTCGCTGGCGAACAGCTTGGACATCGATCCCTCGGCGGCCGTGAACTGCTTGCCGTTGATCGCCATCCAGGACGCGCGCCACACCAGGAGGCGGGCGGCGTCGATCTGGGTGCGCATGTCGGCGAGCTGGAAGGCGACGCCCTGGTTGTCGATGATCGGGCGGCCGAACTGCTCGCGCGTGGTGGCGTACTCGAGGGCGACCTCGTACGCCGCGCGGGCGGTGCCGACCGCCATGGCGCCGACGGCGGGGCGGGACGCCTCGAAGGTGGCCATCGCGGCGTTCTTGACGCGCTCGCCGCCCTTCTTCGCCTTCTCGCGGGCGCGGGCGAGGCGCTCGTCGAGCTTCTCCTTGCCGCCGAGCAGGCAGGAGCCGGGGACGCGCACGTTGTCCAGGATGACCTCGGCGGTGTGCGAGGCGCGGATGCCGTGCTTCTTGAACTTCTGCCCCTGGGAGCAGCCGGGGGTGTTCGGCGGGATGATGAAGGAGGCGTGCCCCTTGGAACCGAGGTCCGGGTCGACGACCGCGACCACGACGTGGACGTTGGCGATGCCGCCGTTGGTGGCCCAGGTCTTCGTGCCGTTGAGCACCCACTCGTCCTTGGCCTCGTCGTACACCGCGCGGGTGCGCATCGAGGCGACGTCGGAGCCGGCGTCGGGCTCGGAGGAGCAGAAGGCGGCCACCTTGACGTCGTTCGCGTCGCCGTACATCTGGGGGATCCAGGTGCCGATCTGCTCCTCGGTGCCGTTGGCGAGGACGCCGACGGCGGCGAGGCCGGTGCCGACGATCGACAGGGCGATGCCGGCATCGCCCCAGAAGAGCTCCTCCATCGCCATCGGAATGCCCAGGCCGCTTGCGTCGAAGTACTGCTGGGCGTAGAAGTCCAGGGAGTAGATGCCGACCTTGGCGGCCTCCTGGATGACCGGCCAGGGAGTCTCCTCACGCTCGTCCCATTCGGCGGCCGCGGGGCGGATCACATCGGCGGCGAAGCCGTGCAGCCAGTCCCGCACCTCCTTCTGTTCGTCGTTGAGCTCCATGGTGAACTCGGCCATGACCCCTCCAGCGGCAGCACACATGCATGTTACTTGCGGTAACCCCGAGTCTGTTACCCATGGGTAGGAAAAGTCAACTCCCGAGAGCCTGCCGGTATCCCGTTCGATGACGGCTGGACCTTCAGTGCTAGTTTGCGCAGGCGTCACCGAACCAGCACGGGTGGGGAGAGATCATGGACACCACACAGCGGACCGATCAGCAGCGGTCCGCCGACCGACGCCGGCGCGAGCTGCTGGAGGCCGCCGACCGAGTGGTGCTGCGCGACGGCCCCGGGGCCTCGATGAACGCGATCGCCGCCGAGGCCGGCATCACCAAGCCGATCCTCTACCGCCACTTCGGTGACAAGGGGGGACTCTACGCGGCTCTGGCCAAGCGGCACACCGACGCGCTGCTGGACTCGCTGCGGGCCGCGCTGGACGCCCCGGCGGACCGGCGCGAGCGGGTCGAGGCCACCCTGGAGACGTATCTGTCGGCGATCGAGGCGCGCCCGCAGGTGTACCGGTTCCTGATGCATCCGGCGGAGGGGGCACCGAGTGAGCAGGGCTTCGACGTCGGCAAGCACTCGGCGCCGCTGCTGCGGCGGATGGGCGAGGAGCTGGCCCAGGTGATCGAGGAGCGGCTGGACCTCGGGCCGGGCAGCCAGCAGCTGGCCAGGGTGTGGGGACACGGCATCGTCGGCATGATGCACGCGGCCGGTGACTGGTGGCTCGGTGAACGGCCCTGCTCCCGCGCGGAGTTGGTCCGCAGCCTGGCGGATCTGCTGTGGGGGCGGCTGGCGGCGGCGGGCGACAAGGTCGGCGGGCCGGGCTTCTGAGAACACACGGCCGCTCCCGCCCGGCGGGAGCGGCCCCCTCGGCCCCTGTCCCGGCCGATCCCCGGCCCTCCCGCCCGAACGGCTCGCCTCCCGGATCCGACGGCTCCGGCCCCTCCCGGTCAGCGCCCCACTCCCCGGCTCCCAGGGCACCCGGCCCTGACCCTCCCGACCGCAGCCGAGCGGCTTCCGATCCGCCCCGATCTCCCACCGCCCGGCCCCAACGACACCCGCGACCCGGATCCCGCTCCGGACCTCAGCCGAACGGCTTCCAGCCCGGCCGGACTCCCACCCCGTCCTCCGCAGCCCACACCCCACCCCGAGCACCACCCGCTCCCCGACCCCGCTCCGGACCCTCCCGAACGCAACCGAACGGCAATCGGGCCGCCCCGGACCACGCCCCTCCCCCGGCTCTCGGGGCATTCGGTCCGGCTCGGCGACCGGTCGGACCGGCCGGGCGTTCCGTCGTTCCCCGGTCCGCCGGGGTCTCACCCCGGGCGGTTCCAGGGCGCGCGGCTCGCCTGCCGCATGAGTCTGCGGTGCCGCCATCCCGTCAGGCGGTCGGCGTAGATGCGGCCCTCCAGGTGGTCGTACTCGTGCTGCAGACACCGGGCGAAGAAGCCGGTGCCGTGGACGGTGACCGGTTCGCCGGTCACCGTGACGCCCTCGACCACGGCATGGTCGTACCGCTCCGTCCCCGCCTCCAGGCCGGGCAGGGAGAGACAGCCCTCCGGGCCGCGCACCACCACCCCGTCCGTCTCGACCAGCCGCGGGTTCACCACATGGCCCCGGTGCCGGACGTCCTCGTCGTCCGGGCAGTCGTAGACGAACACCCGCAGCGGCTCGCCGACCTGGTTGGCGGCCAGGCCCACACCACGGGCCGCGTACATCGTCGCGAACAAGTCCTCCACCAGGCGGGAGAGTTCCGGGCCGAAGCCGGTGACCTCCCGGCAGGGCGTGTGCAGCACCGGGTCGCCGAGCAGGGTGAGGGGCCGTACGCGTCCGCGGACGCCGGGGATGGAGCCTTGTCGCATGGCCGCAAGAGTACGGTCCTCGCAGCAACGCCCGTCTCACGATGATGCCGCGGTTCTGGAGTGCGAATGGATCTCGATAGGCTGAGCTCTCACCACGTGGCCGTCAGGCACAGCCGCGGCGCGTACGCAAGGAGGATCGAGAACTGATGGCAGGCAACTCGGACCCGCTCTCGCCGCGGGCCAAGCTGGCCGTGACCGCGGGCAAGGCGGTCGCGGCGGCATCCCGCGCCGCCGGACGCGGCAGCGGTTCGGTGATCGGCGGCCGGGTGGCACTCAAACTCGACCCCGATCTCCTCGCCCGGCTCGCGCAGAACCTGGACTGCGTCCTGGTCTCCGCGACCAATGGCAAGACCACCACGACCAGGCTCATCGCCGAGGCACTGCGGGCCGCGGGACCGGTCGTCTCCAACGCGCTCGGCGCCAACATGCCGGCCGGCATCACCTCGGCGCTGGCCGGGCGCTCGGACGCGAAGTTCGGTGTCATCGAGGTCGACGAGAAGTACCTGGCCGGTGTCGCCCGCGACACCGACCCGAAGTGCATCGCCCTGCTCAACCTCTCCCGCGACCAGCTGGACCGCGCCGCCGAGACCCGGATGCTCGCGGAGAACTGGCGCGAGGGACTGGCCGGCTCCAAGGCCGTCGTCGTCGCCAACGCCGACGACCCGCTGGTGGTGTGGGCCGCCTCGTCCTCCCCCAACGTGATCTGGGTCGCCGCCGGGCAGATGTGGAAGGACGACGCCTGGTCCTGCCCGTCCTGCGGCGGTGTGATGCAGCGCCCCGGCGACGACTGGTTCTGCGGCGAGTGCGGCTTCCGCCGGCCCACCCCGAGCTGGGCGCTCTCCGGCGACCACGTCCTCGACCCGCACGGCTCCGCCTGGCCGATCCACCTCCAGCTGCCGGGCCGCGCCAACAAGGCCAACGCCGCGTCCTCCGCGGCCGTCGCCGCCGTGTTCGGGGTGCCGCCGCAGGTCGCCCTGGAGCGCATGTACCAGGTGCAGGCCGTGGCCGGCCGCTACGACGTGGTCCAGTTCGAGGGCCGCGACCTGCGGCTGCTGCTCGCGAAGAACCCCGCGGGCTGGCTGGAGACGTTCTCGCTGATCGACCCGCCGCCGACCCCGGTGATCCTGTCGGTGAACGCGCGCTCCGCCGACGGCACCGACACCTCCTGGCTGTGGGACGTCGACTACACGCGGCTGACCGGGCACCCGATCTGCGTCGTCGGCGACCGCAAGCTGGACCTGGCGGTGCGGCTGGAGGTGGCGAACCAGCAGTTCCAGGTGTGCGAGAACCTCGACCAGGCGGTCCAGCTGAGCCCGCCGGGCCGGATCGAGGTCATCGCCAACTACACCGCGTTCCAGGACCTGCGCCGCCGCGTCGGCAACTGACCACGACACCTCAGGGGACTTGAAGTGAGCGACAACCAGCTGCGGGTCGTCTGGATCTACCCGGACCTGCTCAGCACGTACGGCGACCAGGGCAACGTGCTCGTCGTGGAGCGCCGGGCGCGCCAGCGCGGCCTGGACGTGGCACGGCTCGACGTGCGCAGCGACCAGCCGATCCCGACCTCGGGCGACATCTACCTGATCGGCGGCGGCGAGGACCGTCCGCAGCGGCTGGCCGCCGAGCGGCTGCGCCGGGACGGCGGGCTGCACCGCGCGGTGGGCAACGGCGCGATCGTCTTCTCGGTGTGCGCCGGGTACCAGATCCTCGGCCACGAGTTCATCAACGACCTCGGCCAGCGCGAGCCCGGCCTCGGCCTGCTCGACGTCGTCTCGGTACGCGGTGAGGGCGCCCGGTGCGTGGGCGACGTGCTGGCGGACATCAACCCGCAGCTGGGCCTGCCCCCGCTGACCGGGTTCGAGAACCACCAGGGCGTCACCCACCTGGGCCCCACGGCCCGCCCGTTCGCCCAGGTGCGTTTCGGCAACGGCAACGGCACCGGGGACGGCACCGAGGGCGCGTTCAACGACACCGTCTTCGGCACGTACATGCACGGCCCCGTGCTGGCCCGCAACCCGCAGATCGCCGACCTGCTGCTGAAGCTGGCGCTGGACGTCAACGCGCTGCCGCCGACCGACGACCGGTGGTACGAGGCGCTGCGGAACGAGCGGATCGCGGCGGCGCAGCAGCCCGCCTGAGGCCTCCGCGAGTCCGTGGACACCGGGCGTCGGGCGGGCCCCGAGGGCCCGTCTGACGCCTGCTCCGCACAGGTGAGCGGGGTCGTCCAGCAGGCGGACGCGGGATGCGGTCCGGGCCCCCACAGCCGCTAGGGTGGCGGGGATCGAGCCGGACAGCGCGGTCCGGTCCCGGCCCACATCGAGAAGGTTGTTTCGGGCTATGCGCATTGGTGTCCTCACGTCCGGCGGCGACTGCCCCGGCCTGAACGCCGTCATCCGGTCCGTCGTGCACCGTGCCGTCGTCGACCACGGCGACGAGGTCATCGGCTTCCGTGACGGGTGGAAGGGCCTCCTGGAGGGCGACTACCTCAAGCTCGACCTCGACGCGGTGAGCGGCATCCTCGCCCGCGGCGGCACCATCCTCGGCTCCTCCCGGGTCCGTCCCGAGCATCTGCGGGACGGTGTGGAGCGGGCCAAGGGGCACGTCCAGGAGCTCGGCCTCGACGCGATCATCCCGATCGGCGGTGAGGGCACGCTCAAGGCGGCCCGGCTGCTCTCCGACAACGGCCTGCCGATAGTGGGCGTGCCGAAGACCATCGACAACGACATCGCCGTCACCGACGTCACCTTCGGGTTCGACACGGCCGTCGGGGTGGCGACCGAGGCCCTCGACCGGCTGAAGACCACCGCCGAGTCCCACCAGCGCGTGCTGATCGTGGAGGTCATGGGCCGTCACACGGGCTGGATCGCGCTGCACTCCGGCATGGCGGCCGGCGCGCACGCCATCGTCGTGCCCGAGCGGCCCTTCGACATCGACGAGCTGACCGCGAAGGTCGGGGAGCGGTTCTCGGCCGGCAAGCGGTTCGCGATCGTGGTCGCCGCGGAGGGGGCCAAGCCGAAGGCCGGGACGATGGACTTCGACGAGGGCGGCAAGGACGTCTACGGCCATGAGCGGTTCGCCGGGATCGCCCGGCAGCTCTCCCTGGAGCTGGAGTCACGGCTCGGCAAGGAGGCACGGCCGGTGATCCTCGGGCACGTGCAGCGCGGCGGGACGCCCACGGCGTACGACAGGGTGCTGGCGACGCGGTTCGGGTGGCACGCGGTGGAGGCCGTGCACCGCGGGGAGTTCGGGCGGATGACCGCGCTGCGCGGGACGGACATCGTGATGGTGTCCCTCGCGGAGGCCGTGGAGACGCTGAAGACGGTGCCGGACGCGCGGTACGCGGAGGCGGAGTGCGTGCTGTGAGCCTCCGGGTTCGGCTCGGTCCGTGAGAGGTCGTCCGCGGGCTGCGGACCGCCCGTGGTTCCTCGCGCCCCTTCAGGGCGCATTCGCCGCCCCCGGTGACAGAGGTCGCCGGGGGCGGTTCTACTCTGGTGCGGACGGATTGCGTACAACCTGCACGAAAATGGAGCCGGCGGATGGATCACAGCGGGCACGGCATGACGATGGATCTGCCGCCGTTCACGCTGGGGCGAGGGCTCGCCTGGTCGGCGGACCCGTTCTTCCTCGTCGCCTGCCTGCTGGGGCTGGCGCTCTACGGCTGGGGCGTGGTCCGGCTGGTGCGGCGCGGTGACAAGTGGCCGGTGGGCCGGACCGTCGCGTTCGTGATCGGTGTGCTGAGCATCGCACTGATGATGTGCACCAAGCTGAACGACTACGGCATGGTCGTCTTCAGCGTGCACATGGTGCAGCACATGATGATCAGCATGGTGTCGCCGATCCTGATCCTGCTCGGCGCCCCGATCACCCTGGCCCTGCGCGCGCTGCCGCCGGCCGGCCGGGGCCGCAAGGGACCACGCGAGCTGCTGCTGATGCTGCTGCACAGCCGCTACATGCGGGTCGTCACGCACCCGCTGTTCACCATCCCGATGTTCATCGCGAGCCTGTACGGCCTGTATTTCACGCCGTTGTTCGACTACCTGATGGGCTCCCAGGTGGGGCACATCGTGATGATGGTGCACTTCCTCGCCGTCGGTCTGGTCTTCTTCTGGCCGATCATGGGCGTGGACCCGGGCCCGCACCGGCCCGGTTATCTGATGCGGATGCTGGAACTGTTCGCGGGCATGCCGTTCCACGCCTTCTTCGGCATCGCGCTGATGATGGCGTCGGCGCCGATGGTCACGACCTTCGAGAACCCGCCCGCTTCGCTCGGCATCGACGCGCTCGCCGACCAGAACGCGGCCGGCGGTATCGCCTGGGCGTTCAGCGAGGTGCCCTCCGTCCTGGTGCTGCTCGCGCTGCTGTACCAGTGGTACGGCTCGGAGCAGCGGCAGGCCAGGCGCAAGGACCGCGCGGCCGACCGGGACGGCGACAAGGAACTCGAGGCGTACAACGCCTATCTGGCCTCTTTGCACTCGTCCGGAAACTGAATTCACCCGGTGTTCCCGTCCCCTTGAGCGGGCAATTTCCTCCAGTAGCATGATGCGTCCGGGGGAACCGCGGGGGGAGCGGTAAATGGGAATGCGTGCCTGTGCGCGCGGGGTGAAGAGGACGGCGATTCCGAAATCCGTCCGCGTCCCGCACGCATGTGCGGAGGGAAAGACCGGTACCGCCGGGCGTCCCGGCCGGATCCGGGGGTGATCCGGATGCACGCGGGATCGCCGACATCGGGGGCGGGCCGGGTGATCGCCGGCCGGTATGCGCTGCTGCGGCGGCTGGGCGGCGGTGGGATGGGGCACGTCTGGCTCGCCCACGACCGGCGGCTGGCGTGCGAGGTCGCGCTCAAGGAGATCGTGTTCGGCGATCCGGCGGAGCCCGGCCAGGAGCGGGAGGCCCGGGTCGCCCGGGCCCGCGCGGAGGCCCGCCACGCGGCCGGTCTGCGCGGTCACCCCCATGTGGTGACCGTCCACGACGTGCTGGAGCACGACGGGCTGCCGTGGATCGTCATGGAGTACGTGGCGGGCGCCGTCGACCTGCGGGACCTGCTCGCCCGGACGGGCCGCCTCGCTCCCGCCGAGTGCGCCCGGATCGGACTGGGCGTGCTGGACGCCCTGGTCTCGGGGCACGAGCGGGGCGTGCTGCACCGGGACGTGAAACCGGCGAACATCCTGCTCGCGCCGGACCGCACCGGCTCACCGCACGGGCGGGTGCTGCTCACCGACTACGGCGTCTCCGTACAGCCGGACACCGGGGAGACGCGGTACACCATGGCGTCCGCGCTGGTGGGCACCGCGGGCTATCTGGCGCCGGAGCGGGCCACCGGCGGTCCGCCGACGCCGGCGGCCGACCTGTTCTCGCTCGGCTGCACGCTCTACCACGCGGTGGAGGGGCGCGCCCCCTTCGCGCGGGAGTCCCCGCTCGCGTCGGTCGCCGCGGTGGTCACCGAGGACCCGCGTCCGCCGGTGCGGGCGGGCGCCCTGGAACCGGTGCTGCGGGGACTGCTCGCCAGGGACCCGGCGCTGCGGACGACCGCGCGGGAGGCGGAGGCCGAGCTGGCGCGGATCGTGACGCCCCACGCGGAGACGTATCCGCGCCCGCAGACGGACCTCGGCTCCCGGCCGCCGTGGGACACCGGAGAGCACCCGGCGCCTCCGGTGACGCCACGCCTCCCCTCCCCCGCCGGCACCCGCCGGCGCCGCCGCCCGCACGCCCTGCGGGCCGCTCTCGCCGGCGGTCTGGGCCTGGTGCTGACGCTGGGCGGGGCCTGGTACGCGCTGGCCGACCGGGAGCCGGGCGACCGCGGGACGGCGCTGCCGTACGGGGAGGCCGTCGGGCTGGTGGAGCCGCTCAAGGAGGGTGACTGCGTACGGGCCGGCTGGCCCGGCGGCGCCCGGTTCACCGGCGCGCCCCGGCTGACCGTCGACCCGGCCTGCGCGGGCCGGGCGCCCGACGGACAGGTCATGGCCCTCGTGGCGTCCGACTCGGCCGAGGAGGCCCTGGAGCGGGGGCCCGCCCTGTGCGAGGAGCGGACGCGGGAGCTGCGCGGCCGGCTGGCCGACGTACGGGCGGTGGCCGTCGTACCGGCGCCCGACGGGTTCGAGGCGGCCGGGCGGCGCACGGCGTGTCTGGTGCTGGGGGCGCACGGGCCGGTGTACGGGCCGCTCGGGGACCGGCGCCGGACGGGGACGGCGTTCGCCGACCCGGCGACGATGCAGCGGCGGGACTGTCTGGACGTGCCCTCCCGGCGACAGGCGCGGCTGGTGCCGTGCGACGGGGAGCACGAGGAGCAGGTGCTGGGGTTCACCCGGCTGGGCGAGGACGTCACGCTCGCCGAGGCCCGCGCGGAGGGGGACGCGGCGTGTGCGCGCGCGGTGCCGCCGCGTGACTACGGCTTCGACCCGTCGCTGCACGAGGCGGGCTCGTGGGCGGGTGGCGGGGCCTGGAAATCGGGCACACATTCGGTCGTGTGCACCGTAAAGAGACGGAACGGGGGCACCATGGAGGGAGCCGAACCATGAGGAGGGTGTTGCGATGCCCGGTACCACGAACGGTTCAACCTCGACGAAGACCATGGGAGTGCTCACCGTGGGGGCCCTGGTCGCCGTGACGGCGTACACGGTGGCGCTCGGCAGCAACGGCTGGCTGTGGTTCGGCTGGGTCGTCCTCGGCCTGATCACCCTGGGGGTGGTGGCCACCAGCAGCACCTGAGCGGCACCCCGGGGCGGCTGACCTCACCGCGGGGTGAGCCGCCCCGTCAGGTGCACGCCCGGCTGGTACTTCGGCAGCCGGACGGTGATCTTCATGCCTGCGCCCACGGCCGTCTCGATGACGAGGCCGTGGTCGTCGCCGTAGACCTGGCGGAGCCGGTCGTCGACGTTGGACAAGCCGATGCCGCCGGTGGGGCTGACCTCGCGGGCGAGGATGCGGCGCAGCAGGCCGGGGTCCATGCCGGCGCCGTCGTCCTCGATGACGACGAGGGCCTCGGCGCCCGCGTCCTGCGCGGTGATCTGGATGCGGCACTTGTCTGCCTTGCCCTCCAGACCGTGCTTGACGGCGTTCTCCACGAGCGGCTGGAGGCAGAGAAAGGGCAGCGCGACCGGCAGCACCTCGGGGGCGATCTGCAGGGTGACGGAGAGACGGTCGCCGAAGCGGGCCCGGACCAGGGCCAGGTAGTGGTCGATGGCGTGCAGCTCGTCGGCGAGGGTGGTGAAGTCCCCGTGCCGGCGGAACGAGTAGCGGGTGAAGTCGGCGAACTCCAGGAGCAGTTCGCGGGCCCGCTCGGGGTCGGTGCGCACGAACGAGGCGATCACGGCGAGGGAGTTGAAGATGAAGTGCGGGGAGATCTGCGCCCGCAGCGCCCTGATCTCGGCCTCGATGAGGCGGGTGCGGGACTGGTCGAGGTCGGCGAGTTCGAGCTGGACGGAGACCCAGCGGGCGACCTCCCCGGCGGCCCGCACCAGCACCGCGGACTCGCGGGGCGCGCAGGCGACGAGCGCGCCGTGCACCCGGTCGTCGACGGTGAGCGGGGCGACGACGGCCCAGCGCACCGCGCAGTCGGGAGTGTCGCAGGTGAGCGGGAAGGCCTCGCCCCGACCGGTGTCGAGGGGCCCGGTGAGGCGCTCCATGATCTCGGTGCGGTGGTGGGCGCCGGCGCCGTCCCAGGCCAGGACCTGTTCGCGGTCGGTGAGGCACAGCGCGTCCGTGCCCAGCAGCGAGCGGAGTTTGCGGGCGGACTTGCCGGCGGTCTCCTCGGTCAGCCCCGCGCGCAGCGGGGGTGTGGCCAGGGAGGCGGTGTGCAGGGTCTCGAAGGTGGCGTGCTCGACGGGCGTGCCGAGTCCGGCGAGGCTGGTGGGCCTGGCGGTGCGCCGGCCCAGCCAGAACCCGGCGGCCAGCAGGGGCAGGACGGCCACGAGCAGGCCGGCGAGGAAGCCGCTCATGCGGACACCTCCGTACGCCGTTCCTCCGTGCGGAGTTCCTCCGGCAGATGGAAGCGGGCCAGCACCGCCGCCGTCCCCGGCGGGACCCGGCCGGGGGTGGCCAGGGACACCAGGATCATGGTGAGGAAGCCCAGCGGCACCGACCACAGCGCGGGCCAGGCCAGCAGGGCGTGCCAGGGCCCGGCGCCCGGCAGGCCGGCCATGGTCGCGGCGACGGCGAGGAAGGCGGAGCCGCCGCCCACCAGCATCCCGGCCGCCGCGCCCGGCGGGGTCAGCCGGCGCCACCAGATGCCGAGCACCAGCAGCGGGCAGAACGACGAGGCGGACACGGCGAAGGCCAGTCCCACCGCGTCGGCCACCGGCAGCCCGCCGACCAGGACGCTCGCCGCGAGCGGCACGGCCATCGCCAGCACGGTGCCGAGCCGGAAGTGCCGTACTCCGCGCGAGGGCAGCACGTCCTGGGTGAGCACCCCGGCCACGGCCATGGTGAGGCCCGAGGCCGTCGACAGGAACGCGGCGAAGGCACCCCCGGCGACCAGCGCGCCGAGGAGGTCGCCGCCCACTCCCCCGATCATCCGGCCGGGCAGCAGCAGGACGGCGGCGTCCGCGTCGCCGGTGAGGGTGAGCTCGGGGGCGTACAGGCGGCCCAGGGCGCCGTAGACGGGCGGCAGCAGGTAGAAGGCGCCGATCAGACCGAGGACGGCCACGGTGGTGCGGCGGGCGGCCACACCGTGCGGGCTGGTGTAGAAGCGGACCACGACGTGGGGCAGGCCCATGGTGCCGAGGAAGGTGGCGAGGATCAGCCCGTACGTGGCGTACAGCGGGCGTTCCTCGCGGGACTCGGCGCGGGAGGGCGACAGGGCGTCGTCGGCGCCGCGTCCGGCGGCGGGGACCTCGGCGCCCTCGGCGAAGGTGAGCCGGGTGCCGCCGTCGATGCGGTGGGTGCCGGCCGTCAGGGCGACTTCCGTGCCGTCGTGGTCGCGGCCGTCGACGGTGCCGTCCACGGTCACGGTGAGCGGTTGCGCGAGCCGCAGGTGGAGGGTGTCGTCGATGCGGACCACCCGCTGTTCGCGGAAGGCGGCGGGCTCGTCGAAGGCGTGGCTGGGTCCGCCGTCGCTCTGCCAGGCGAGGACCAGGAAGAGGGCGGGGACGAGCAGGGCGGTGAGTTTCAGCCAGTACTGGAAGGCCTGGACGAAGGTGATGCTGCGCATGCCGCCGGCGGCGACGATCACGGTCACCACGACGGCGACGATGACGCCGCCGAGCCAGTCGGGGGCGCCGGTGAGGACGGTCAGGGTGAGCCCGGCGCCCTGGAGCTGGGGCAGCAGGTACAGCCAGCCGACGCCGACCACGAAGGCACCCGCGAGCCGCCGTACCGTCTGCGAGGCGAGCCGGGCCTCGGCGAAGTCGGGCAGCGTGTAGGCGCCGGAGCGGCGCAGCGGGGCGGCGACGAACAGCAGCAGGACCAGATAGCCGGCGGTGTAGCCGACCGGGTACCAGAGCATGTCCGGGCCCTGGACCAGGACGAGCCCCGCGATGCCGAGGAAGGAGGCGGCGG
The DNA here is from genome assembly GCF_055571535.1 of Streptomyces sp. NPDC030893. NCBI lineage: Bacteria > Bacillati > Actinomycetota > Actinomycetes > Kitasatosporales > Streptomycetaceae > Streptomyces > Streptomyces sp. NPDC030893. The sequence goes on from NZ_JBVIFC010000013.1 coordinate 106,914, forward strand.
AGAGGTACTCGCCGCTGATGGCGGCGGCGTTGAGGCGGGGGCCGACGGTGCGGGAGGCGACGTAGAAGTCGGAGGTGGTGCGGGATATGCGCAGGCCGAAGGCGCCGACGAGGACGGTCGCGAGGACGACGAGCGCGACGGCGGTGACGGCGTAGGTGTAGTTCACGGTGCGGGCGGTCCCCGGGTCTCAGCGGTCCTCGACGAGCCGGACGAAGTCGCGTTCGTTGCGTTCGGCGCGGCGTACGTACCAGCGGGCGAGCAGGACCAGTGGGGGGTAGAGCCCGAAGCCGAGGATCGCCCACTCCAGGCGGCGGGCGTCCGGGGCGGCGGCGAAGACCAGCGGCAGCGGGCCGATGAGCAGGGCGAGGACGGCGAACACGGTGAGGCCGGCGCGCAGCTGGATGCGCATCAGGGAGCGGACGTAGGTGTGGCCGAGGGTGGTCTGCTCGTCGATCTCGGTGCGCGGCCGGTAGTAGCCGGAGGTGCGGCGGGCACGCCGGGGCGGGCCGGTGACGACCACGCGGCGTTCGGTCGGGTCCTGGGGCATGCGTGCCTCCCCCTAGCTCGTGGTCCGGCGCATCAGCAGGTCGCGCAGTTCGCGGGCGTGCCGCCTGCTGACCTGGAGTTCCTCGGAGCCGATCAGGACGCTCACCGTGCCCGTGTCGAGGCGGAGTTCGCCGATGTGGCGCAGGGCGACCAGATGGCGGCGGTGGATGCGTACGAAGCCGCGGGAGCGCCAGCGCTCCTCCAGGGTGGACAGCGGGATCCGTACGAGATGGCTGCCGCGGTCGGTGTGCAGCCGGGCGTAGTCGCCCTGGGCCTCGACGTGGGTGATGTCGTCGACGGCGACGAAGCGGGTGACGCCGCCGAGTTCCACGGCTATCTGGTCGGGGTCGGGTCCGTGCACGGGGATGCGCGGGGCGGTGTCGCGCGGGGCGGTCTTTCCGCGCTGGTCGGCGGCGCGGCGGACCGCTTCGGCCAGCCGTTCCTTGCGGACCGGTTTGAGCACGTAGTCGACGGCCTTGAGGTCGAAGGCCTGGACGGCGAAGTCCTCGTGGGCGGTGACGAACACGACGAGCGGCGGCCGGGCGAACCCGCCGAGCAGCCGGGCGAGGTCGAGGCCGTCGAGCCCGGGCATCTGGATGTCGAGGAAGACGACGTCGATGGCCTCGGGTCCGTCGGGGCCGGATTCCAGGGCGCGGTTGATGCGGCGCAGCGCCTCGGTGGCGTCGCCCGCGCCCTCGGCGCTGCCGATGCGCGGGTCCGCGTTCAGCAGGTACAGCAGTTCCTCCAGCGAGGGGCGTTCGTCGTCGACGGCGAGGGCGCGCAGCATGAAGGTGGAGTGTAGGGGTGATTTCCACGTCTGGACATGTGCCGGGCGCGGGCGTGGCCGTCCGGCCGGAGGGGCAGGGGCTGCCGGACGGCGCTGGATACAGTGCCCGCATGAGCAGCAGGCCCACGCCGTTCGACGAACTCGACCGGAAGATCGTCACCGCCCTGATGGCGAACGCCAGGACGTCCTTCGCGGAGATCGGCGCGGCCGTCGGGCTGTCGTCGACGGCGGTCAAGCGCCGGGTGGACCGGCTGCGCGAGACCGGGGTGATCACCGGGTTCACGGCGACGGTGCGGCCGTCGGCGCTGGGCTGGCGCACGGAGGCGTACGTCGAGGTGTACTGCGAGGGGGCGGCGCCGCCCAGGCGGCTGGCGGAGGTGGTGCGCAACCATCCGGAGATCGCCGCCGCGATGACGGTGACGGGCGGCGCGGACGCGCTGCTGCATGTGCGGGCGCGGGACGTGGAGCACTTCGAGGAGGTGCTGGAGCGCATCCGCCAGGAGCCGTTCATCCGCAAGACGATCAGCGTGATGGTGCTGTCCCACCTGCTGCCGGACAGTCCTGAGGCGGGAGTGACCCAGCCGGCTCCGGGCGGCGCACCGGACGTGCGCTGAGCGGAGCGAACACGCAGTGATCGTGCGTGGACGCGCAGCTCTTGTTCCTTGTCGGCCGTCCTGGTGGCTTCCTACCGTGGAGGCACCCCCTTGTCGGCACCGCGTGGAAGCGGAGGAACCCCTCTGTGCCCGGAACCCGTGTGGCGCGCCGTCGGCGTTACCTCGTCTGTGAACCCAGACACTTCGCCGTCCGGTACGCGATCAATCCCTGGATGCACCCCGACCGTCCCGTCGACGTGTCCCTCGCCCAGCGCCAGTGGCGGACGCTGATCGGCACCTACCGCGCCCACGGCCATACCGTGGAGACCGTGAAGCCGGAGCCCGGACTGCCCGACATGGTGTTCGCCGCGAACGCGGCGGTCGTCGTGGAGGGCCGTGTCCTCGGCTCCCGCTACCTGGCCCCCGAGCGGCGCCCGGAGTCGGTGCCGTACGAGGCCTGGTTCAAGGCCGAGGGGTACGACGTCCAGCATCCCGAGTCGGTGTGCGAGGGCGAGGGCGACCTGGTGCCCGCCGGGCGGTGGATCCTCGCCGGCACCGGGTTCCGCACCACCCGGGAGGCGCATCGCGAGGCGCAGGAGTTCTTCGGCGTCCCGGTGATCGGCCTGACGCTGGTGGATCCGTACTTCTACCACCTGGACACGGCGCTGTTCGTGCTGGACGAGGAGAACGTCGCCTACTACCCGGAGGCGTTCTCGCCGGGCAGCCGCGAGGTGCTGGAGCGGCTGTACCCGGACGCGGTGATCGCCACCCGCGAGGACGCGATGGCGTTCGGCCTGAACTCCGTCTCCGACGGACGCCATGTGTTCGTCTCGCCGGGAGCGGCGGACCTCGCCGCCCGGCTCGCCGACCGCGGTTATGTCCCCGTCCCCGTCGACCTGTCCGAGTTCCAGAAGGCCGGCGGGGGCATCAAGTGCTGCACTCAGGAGATCCGCTCATGACCTCTGTCGTCCCCGCGCGTACGTCCGCCGAGCTCATCGGCGCGGAGGAGCCGGTCCTCGCGCACAACTACCATCCGCTGCCCGTGGTCGTCTCCCGCGCGGAGGGCACCTGGGTTGAGGACGTGGAGGGCCGGCGGTACCTCGACATGCTGGCCGGCTACTCGGCGCTCAACTTCGGCCACCGGCACCCGGCGCTGGTCGAGGCCGCGCACCGCCAGCTGGACCGGCTCACGCTGACCTCGCGCGCCTTCCACAACGACCGGCTCGCGGAGTTCGCGGAGCGGCTGGCCGCCCTCACCGGGCTGGACATGGTGCTGCCGATGAACACCGGCGCAGAGGCGGTGGAGAGCGCCGTGAAGGTGGCCCGCAAGTGGGCCTACGACGTGAAGGGCGTCCCGGCCGACCGGGCGACGATCGTGGTGGCGGCGGACAACTTCCACGGCCGTACGACGACGATCGTGAGCTTCTCGACGGACGAGGTGGCCCGCGCCGGGTTCGGGCCCTTCACCCCGGGCTTCCGCGTGGTCCCGTACAACGACCTCGCGGCGCTGGAGGAGGCGGTCGACGGGACGACCGCGGCGGTGCTGATCGAGCCGGTCCAGGGCGAGGCGGGGGTGATCGTCCCGGACGACGGTTACCTCGCCGGGGTCCGCGAGCTGACCCGCCGCGAGGGGTGCCTGTTCATCGCGGACGAGATCCAGTCGGGGCTGGGCCGCACCGGCCGCACGCTCGCCGTGGAGCACGAGTCGGTCGTCCCGGACGTGGTGCTGCTCGGCAAGGCGCTGGGCGGCGGCATCGTGCCGGTGTCGGCGGTGGTGGCCCGGCGGGAGGTGCTCCGGGTGCTGCACCCCGGTGAGCACGGGTCGACCTTCGGCGGCAACCCGCTGGCCGCGGCGGTCGGCACGGCCGTGGTGGAGCTGCTGGAGACGGGTGACTTCCAGCGCCGGGCGGCGGAACTGGGCGGGGTGCTGCGCGAGGGCCTCCGGGCGCTCTCCGGCAAGGGCGTCGTCGGCTTCCGCACCCGCGGCCTGTGGGCGGGCGTGGACGTCGACCCGGCGATCGGCACCGGCCGTGAGGTCAGCGAGCGCCTCATGCGCGAGGGCGTCCTGGTCAAGGACACCCACGGTTCCACCATCCGGCTGGCCCCGCCCCTGACCATCACGGAGGAGGAGCTCCGGGGCGCCCTCGGCACCCTGGAGAAGGTGCTCTCCTGAACCGCCCGGTGCCGTACCCCGCCGCGGCGGGGTACGGCACCGCTCTGCCCCGCCCGGGGAGCCCTCGCCCCGCTCCACGGGTGAAGATGGGGACAAGAGGTGGTAGACCACTCTCAGCGACAGAGAGGTCGGCCGTGGGCGGACACAAGGAGCAGGACGGGGCCCGGCAGGGGTTCGATGTGGCCGACGCCGCTCCCCTGTTGCTCGATCCGCACGGCAGGGTGTCGAGCTGGACCGGCCGCGCGGAGCGGCTGCTGGGGTACCGCGCGCCCGAGGCGGTGGGCCGGATGTTCGGCGAGCTGCTGACCCCGGACGGCGCCGAGCGGGTGCCGGAGCTGCTCGAGCGGTGCCGGACCGGCGGCGACTGGGCGGGACTGATGACGGCCAGGCACCGGAACGGCCGCCCGGTCCCGGTGATGGTGCGCCTCACCGCGACCGTGGGGCCGCGCGGCCGTTCGTCGCTGCTGGTCCTGCTCTCGGAGCCGGCGGACTCGGCCGGCTGGGACATGAGCCGCGCCGTGCTGGAGCAGATGGTCGCCGGGGCGCCGACCGGTATCGCGATCGTGGACACGGACCTGCGCTTCGTATGGTCCAACGCGGCGCTGGAGCAGTTCGGCGGCGGTCCGCCCGAGCGGCGGCTGGGCCTGCGGTTCGCCGACATCCAGCCGGGTCTGGACGCCGACGCCGTCGAGGCGCAGATGCGCCACGTCCTGGAGACCGGCGAACAGGTGATCGACTACGAGCATGTCGGCCGCGTGCGGTCGGCGCCGCTGCGCGAGACCGCGCACATGCTGGCGTTCACCCGGCTCGACGACGATCACGGCCGGCCGATGGGCGTGTACTACACCGTCGTCGACATCACAGAGCGGCACCGCGTCCGTCAGCGGCTCGCCCTGCTCGTCCGGGCCGGCCGGCACATCGGCCGCACCCTGGACATCATGGACACCGCCCAGGAGCTGGCGGACGTGGCCGTGCCGGGGCTCGCGGACTTCGTCACCGTGGACCTGCTGGAGACGGTGCTGCGGGGCGCCGAGGTCCCGCCGGGACCGATCGGCGGCTCCGAGCCGGTGCCGCTGCGCCACGCGGGACACCGCTCACGGTACGAGGACCTGCCTCGGACGGCCGTGGACACCGGCGCGGTCGTGACGTACCTGGCGGATTCGCCGCCCGTGCGCTGTCTGGCCACGGGCCGGTCCTGGCGTCAGGAGCAGCTCGACCCGCTCGCCGTGGAGTGGGCCGTGGGGCCGCCGGGCGGCCGGGAGTCCACCTTCCTGGAGCTGGGCCTGCAGAGCGTGATGATCGTCCCGATCCGGGCCCGGGGCGTCACCCTGGGGGTCACCACGTTCTTCCGCCGCCGCCGCGAGCACCCCTTCGACGCGGACGATCTGGCGCTGGCGGAGGACCTGGTCTCGCGTGCCGCCGTCTGCGTGGACAACGCCCGGCGCTACACCCGGGAGCGGGACGCCGCGCTGGTGCTCCAGCACAGCCTGCTCCCCCGTCGGCTGCCCGAGCAGGACGCCGTGGAGGTGTCGGCGTGCTACCGCCCGGCCGACGAACTGACCGGTCTGGGCGGCGACTGGTACGACCTGATCCCGCTGTCCGGCGCCCGAGTGGCGCTGGTCGTCGGTGAGGTGCCGGGGCACGGCATCGCCGCCGCCGCGGCCATGGGGCGGCTGCGCACGGCCGTTCGGACGCTGGCCGCGATCGATCTGCCGCCCGAGGAGGTGCTCGCCCATCTGGACGACCTGACGTCCCGGTCGGCGCGGGACGACGGCGAGGAGGAGCCCGCGGCCGGCGCCCCCGGCCAGTCCGTCGGCTCCGGCTGTCTCCACGTCGTCTACGACCCGCTGGACGGCCGGTGTGCGATGGCCGCCGCCGGCCATCCCGCGCCCGCCGTGCTCGCGCCCGACGGCACGGTGACGTTCGTGGACCTGCCGCTGGGTCCGCCGCTCGGCGTGGGCGGCCCGCCGTTCGAGGCGGTGCGGCTGACCCTGGCCGAGGGCAGCACGCTCGCCCTGCACACGGACGGTCTGCTGGCCCCCGAGGGGTCCCCGTCCGACACGGAACGGGCCCGGGAGCGGCTGCGGCAGGCGCTGGCAGGCGCTCCGCACGCGCTCGGGGAGAGCTGCCGGGCCGTCGTCGACGTGCTGGTGCCGACCCGTCCGTACGACGACGTGGCCCTGCTGATGGCCCGTACCCGGCGTCTGGCCCCGGAACAGGTCGCCGTCTGGGACCTGCCGGCGGATCCGGCCGTGGTGGCCGAGGCCCGCAGGACCATCACCCGGCAGCTGTCCCGCTGGGGGCTGGACGACCTGGTCTTCACCACCGAACTGGTCGTCAGCGAACTGGTCACCAACGCCATCCGGCACGCCTCCGGGCCGGTCCGGCTGCGGCTGATCCGTGAGCGGGCGCTGGTGTGCGAGGTGCTCGACGGCAGCGCCACCGCACCCCATCTGCGTCATCCCCGTACGACGGACGAGGGCGGACGCGGGCTGCTGCTGGTCTCCCAGCTGGCCCAGCGGTGGGGCACCCGGTTCGTTCCCGACGGGAAGATCATCTGGGCGGAGCAGTCGCTGACCGCGCCGCCGGCGTGACGGGGCGTCCGCCCGCGGGTCAGGAGCCGGTGCGCGTGCGGTCGAGCCGCACGGTCCGTTCCACGTTGCTCCGGTCCTCGGGGTCGTCGCTGGGCGAAGCGGCGAACCAGGCGTCCAGGATCTCCTTCAGCAACGGGGCGGACGTCAGCCGCAGGCTGAGGGCCAGCACATTGGCGTCGTTCCAGCGGCGCGCGCCGTCCGCCGTGTAGGCGTCCGTGCACAGGGCGGCCCGCACGCCGGGCACCTTGTTCGCGGCGATCGAGGCGCCCGTGCCGGTCCAGCAGCACACCACCGCCTGGTCGGCCGCCCCCTCGGCGACCGCGCGCGCCGCCGCCTCGGAGCAGACCGCCCACTGCGGGTCGTCCCCAGGGGTGAGAGCGCCGTGCGCGCGTACGTCGTGGCCGCGCTCGCGCAGCTCGGCGAGGAGGGCCCGGGCCACGGGTTCGTCCATGTCGGAGGAGACGGAGATCCGCATACCGACGAGCCTACTCGCCTCCGCGCGGCTCCTGACGGGCGTTCAGCGGCCGGGAACGGACGTGCCCGGAGGGGGTGCGCCGAACGTGGTGCCGGGCCCCGCCGCCCGGTTCTAGACTGGCACCTCACGACGTGCCGGATGACCTGCTGGAACGCGGTGGCACTGCCCGTTCGTCAGAGTCGAGGAGCGTGCTTTTGTTCTACTACCTGCTCAAATATGTGCTGCTGGGCCCGCTGCTGAGACTGGTCTTCCGGCCGCGAATAGAGGGCCTGGAGCACGTTCCGTCGTCCGGTGCCGCCATCGTCGCGGGCAACCACCTGTCGTTCTCGGACCATTTTCTGATGCCGGCGGTGCTCAAACGGCGCATCACCTTCCTCGCCAAGGCCGAGTACTTCACCGGCCCGGGCCTCAAGGGCAGGCTGACGGCGTTCTTCTTCCACAGCGCGGGCCAGATCCCCGTCGACCGCTCCGGCAAGGACGCCGGGCAGGCCGCCATCCGTGAGGGCCTGGGCGTGCTGGGCAGGAAGGAACTGCTCGGCATCTACCCCGAGGGCACGCGCTCGCACGACGGCCGCCTGTACAAGGGCAAGGTCGGTGTCGCGGTGATGGCCCTGAAGGCCGGCGCCCCGGTGATCCCCTGCGCGATGATCGGCACGTTCGAGGCGCAGCCGCCCGGCAAGGTGATCCCGCGCATCCACCCCGTGGTGATCCGCTTCGGCGAACCGCTGGACTTCTCGCGCTACGCCGGGATGGAGAACGAGAAGGCGATCCTCCGCGCCGTCACGGACGAGATCATGTACGCCATCCTCTCCCTCTCCGAGCAGGAGTACGTCGACCAGTACGCGGCCGTCGCCAAGGCCGAGGAGGCCGCGCGCAAGGCGGAGGAGAAGCGCCGGTTTCCGCGGCTGCCGCGGAACTGACCTCGCCGGCGGCCGCGGTTCAGGGGCCGGCCGTTCCCCGGTGTTCCGCGGCGACGCCGAAGCGCCCGCGTTCGCCAGGGGCGGACGCGGCCTCGCGCACGCCGGCCACCGTGCTGATCACCTGCTCCTCCGCGGCCTGCGGCTGCTGCTGCGCTTCTTCGAGCCGTCGCAGGTCATCGGCGGACACGAGGGCGACGAGGGGCTTGCCGTGCCGGGTCACGACGACCCGCTCACCGCCGTACACCACGCGGTTGATCAGGTCGGCGAGCTCAGCCCTGGCTTGGGTCACCGGAATCTCGTAGGCCATGGGTCCATCCTAACGTCATGTACGTCCTGTACATTTTTTACAGAGACTGCCAGACAGGAGGGGCCCGATGACCCGACCGTCCGCCCGCCATGTCCCGCCCGAGCCCCCCCGACGCACGGCGTCCGGGCACCGGACGGCGGGCCCGCGCACGAAGCTGCTCCGCCGGAGTGCCCGCTCCGGCACCGGCACGAGGTGAGCCGCCGATGCTGCCCCCGGAACTGCCCCCGCTGCCCGCCCTCACCCGCGCGGAGGCCGAACTGATCGACCGTTACCTCGAGGTCGCCGACCTGCTCGGCCGGGTCAACCCCGCCCTGGGCGGCGACACCTACCGCGGACTGCGCGCGGCCCAGGCACTGGTCGGCAAGGCCGTCGCGCTGCGCGACGCGCTGACCCTGATGCACCGGCGCGGCGAGAGCGAACTGCACGCGGGCACGCTGGCCCGCGCGCTGCGCGTACTCGACGGCGAGCGGCGCACGGCCAGGGTCACACTGCCTCCCGATTCCGGCAGTTGACGCCCCGGAACCCGGGCTGCCGGAGCGCTGCGGCACGCGCCGAAACGGACCGAACGGCGTACCCCCGTCCGGCGTAGACGAACCTCCTGTTTTGGAGCGGTCCGAGTTGCGCGGACCACGCGGCCGGGAGCGGAAGGGGCCGGTCCACCGCTGGTCCGGGGCTCACCGGACACCGGCGGGGAGCTCGAACAAGGCGGCGTCCACCCGAACGGATGAGTGGTGAGTAACAACACAAATCCCACGTTCCGTTGTGTTTTCGATCGCGCGATGAGCCAAGATCCCTGACTGACGACAAGACCCCGCCGCCGCGGCGGGGCGATCCGGGCGGACGCCGAGTCCTGCCGCCGCCCGGATGACGGGTCGACAGGAGTGGATCGGCAGGAATGGAGGACCCAAGCACGACGGGTCGCCGGAACACCTGTTCCGAGCAGCCCTTGGGGTGAAGCCGCACTCGTGCGGCCGGGCCACTTCGCCAGCCCGAATCCGACAGGTCATCCTTCACAGGCGGCTGACGAAGGGTTGCGCATGACTGCGCTCAATCGTGTCCCGTCTCTCATGGTCCGGGCCGGCACGGCCTCGGCCCTCACCCTCGCCGCCGTGGGCGGCTCCATCGTGGTCCCCGGCGGCGCCTCGGAGGCGGCCGCCGCGAGCCACGCCACCAAGGCCCTGCGCGTCGCCGCGTCGAAGAAGGGCTCGCCCTACCAGTGGGGTGCCACCGGACCGAACCGGTTCGACTGCTCGGGCCTGACGCTCTACTCGTTCAAGAAGGCCGGCAAGAAACTGCCGCGCACGGCAGCCCAGCAGTACAACAAGACCCGCCACATCTCCGCCGGCAGCCGCAAGGCCGGGGACCTGGTGTTCTTCCACTCGGGCGGCTACGTGTACCACGTGGGCATCTACGCGGGCAAGGGCAAGATCTGGCACGCCCCGAAGACCGGGGACGTGGTGCGTCTGCAGAAGATCTGGACCAAGAGCGTCTCGTACGGCCGGGTGCGGTGACGTCGCGGGGCGGCGGCGCCCACGTGTGCCGCCGCCCCCTGCCCCGCCGTCCCGGCTCGCACGCCGTTCCCGGGCCTCCGCTGCCCCTACGGCGTGCTGTACGGCTCCTGCCGCCCCACCGCCGTGACCGCTTCGGCGGCGGGGGCGGCGCCCGTCCACGGGAGTTCGACCGAGACGGTCTTGCCGCCCTCGCGCGTGGGGCGGATTCTGAGCCTTCCCCCGCACTCCGCGGTCAGACAGCGGATGATGACGAGCCCTCGCCCGTTGTCCTGCTGGACCGCGGCGGGCAGCCGCTTGGGGAAGCGCGGGTGACTGTCCGTCACGCCGATGTGCACCCGTTCGTCGCGGACCAGGACGACGTCCACCGTGAACGTGGGCGACTGCCCGAAGGTGTGCTGCACCGCGTTCGTGGCGAGTTCGGAGACGATCAGCCGGACGGTGTCGGACAACTCCGCGTCCGCCGGCATGCCCCATTCCACCATTGTCCCCACCACATGGGTCCGGGCGGCGGAGACCGAGGCGGGATCGCTCGGCAGGGTGACGGATGCTTCCAGATGGTCGGCCATGGCTACGTCGTCCCTTTCCCACGGGGCCCGCAGTCCGACACGGAGCGGCTGGTTCGAGTACGGTCCCGCACTGGTGGTTCGTCGCCAGACTGCCATCACCGCACGGCGCAGGGCGGCGATCCACCAAGATATGCATATATCTGTCGCTCAAAGCGGTGAACTCTGCGACGGGAGACCGTATCCGGGCGGCTCGGAAGGAGTAAGGAGAAGCCCATGCAGCACGGTCCCGCGGTGCGCCGCCGCAAACTGGGCGCCGAATTGCGCGCGCTGCGCACCTCGGCGGGACTCACCAGCGGTGAGGCGGCCCGGCTGGCGGGCTGGCACCAGTCGAAGGTGAGCCGGATCGAGACGGGCACGAGCGGGGTGAAACCGGCCGATGTGCGGTTACTGCTCGACGCCTACGGGGTGGCCGATCCGCAGTTGCGGGAGTTGCTGCTGGTGCTGTCGGGATCCGGTGACGGCGACGGCCGGCATCACTGGTGGCACGCCTACCGGGGGGTGCTGCCGCCGACGTACCGGGACTTCATCAGCCTGGAGTCTCAGGCCAGCGCGATGCGCACCCTGGAGACCACGGTGATCCCGGGGCTCCTGCAGACCCCGGAGTACGCGCGTGCGGTGACGGAGGCGGCCCTGGAGGGCGCGTCGGAGGAGCGTCTGGACGCGCTGGTGGAGGTGCGGCTGGCCCGGCAGGACGTCCTGCGGACGGAACCGCCCCTGGAGCTGAGCGCGGTCCTCGACGAGGCCGTGCTGCGCCGGGAGGTCGGCGGCCCCGGAGTGATGTCCCGTCAGCTGACACGCCTGGTCGAGGCGGCCCGGCTGCCCCAAGTGCGGTTGCAGGTACTGCCGTTCAGCGCCGGGGCGCACATCGGCGTCACCGGCCCTTTCGTCATCTTTTCATTTTCGCGCACTTCTGATCTCGACGTGGTTGTTCTCGACCACTTGACGAGTAGCCTCTATCTGGAGCGGAAAGAAGACCTCCGGGCCTACTCGGAGGCCTTCAACGCCCTTTCGATCCACGCCCTTTCACCCGAGGACTCGTTGGATTTCATCGCCGGCGCAGCCGCCGGCGCGTAAGGAGGCACGATGCCCGTACCGCCTCGGACCATGGCCACCAGCCTCGCACTGCATGGTGTGCGGTGGCTGCGCAGCAGCTACAGCACGGGGGCTAACAACTGCGTCGAGACGGCCAGGCCGGCCGCCGGGCCGCTGGCCGGACTGCTCGCCGTACGCGACTCCAAGGACCCGGACGGGCCCGCGCTGCTCTTCTCCCCCGGACGCTGGGCGGAGTTCGTGACCGCGGTCCGCTGACCCGACCTCACATCCACCGATCCGACCGACCCATCGCGCGACGCACGGCCGTGCCACGCCGACTCATGGCCGCGTCTCGCCGATCACCTGTACAGCGCGTTCGATCTCTGCCCCGGACAGGTCCGCGCGGGCGGTCAGTCTGAGCCGTGAGACGCCGTCGGGCACGGAAGGAGGACGGAAGCAGCCCACGGCCAGGCCGGCCGCCCGGCAGTCGGCCGCCCATCGCACGGCCTGCTCCGGGGAGGGGGCACGCACGGAGACGACCGCGGCGTCCGGACGCACCGCTTCCAGACCCGCGGCCGTCAGCCGCCGGTGCAGTTCGCGCGCCACCGCGCCCGCCCGCGAGGCCCGCCCGGGTTCGCGGCGCAGCAGCCGGAGCGCCGCCAGGGCCGCGCCCGCCGCCGCCGGCGCCAGTCCCGTGTCGAAGATGAACGTCCGTGCCGTGTTGACCAGATGGCCGATCACCCGGGCCGGGCCGAGCACGGCTCCGCCCTGGCTGCCGAGGGACTTGGACAGCGTCACGGTGACGACGACGTCGTCGGCGCCCGCGAGGCCCGCCGCGTGCGGGGCGCCGCGGCCGCCGTCGCCGAGGACACCGAGGCCGTGCGCGTCGTCGAGGACCAGGCCCGCGCCGTGCGCCCGGCACACCTCGGCCAGCTCCGCGAGCGGGGCGGCGTCGCCGTCCACCGAGAAGACGGTGTCGGACACGGCCACGGCGGGGCCGTCGTGCGCCTGGAGCGCCTTGCGCACGGCATCGGGGTCGGCGTGCGCGGCGACGTGCGTCGTGCCGCGGGCCAGCCGGCAGCCGTCGATCAGCGAGGCGTGGTTGCCCGCGTCGGAGACGATCCTCGAGCCGTGCGGGGCGAGCGCGGTGACGGCGGCCAGGTTGGCGGCGTAGCCGGAGGAGAAGACCAGGGCCGCCTCGAAGCCGCAGAACCCGGCCAGTTCGCCCTCCAGCTCGGCGTGGAGCGCGGTGGTGCCGGTGACCAGCCGGGACCCGGTCGAGCCGCCGCCCCAGGTCCGCGCGGCCCGCGCGGCCCCCTCGGTGACCTCGGGGTGCCGGGCCAGACCCAGGTAGTCGTTGCTCGCCAGATCGAGCAGCGGCGTGTCGGCGGACCGGGGACGCAGGGTGCGGACGAGTCCGGCCCGGCGGCGCAGTTCCGCCTGCTCGTCGATCCAGCCGAACGCCATGGGTCCTCCGGGGATTTTGTAGGCAGTGGACAGACACTAGCGGGAGGCCGGGCGGGCCACTGTGTGGCAATACCCACACCCGCGAGCGCCTCTGTTGTACGAACTCTCCTTGGCCGGAGCGGGTCGGGTAGGACAGGATCGGCTCTCATGGACCTGCTGAACACGCTGGTGGACAAGGGGCTTCGGCGCGAGACGCCGACCCGCGCGGAAGCACTGGCCGTCCTCGCGACGTCCGACGACGACCTGCTCGATGTGGTGGCCGCGGCCGGGAAGGTGCGGCGGCACTGGTTCGGCCGACGGGTGAAACTCAACTACCTCGTCAACCTCAAGTCCGGCCTGTGCCCGGAGGACTGCTCCTACTGTTCCCAGCGGCTCGGCTCCAAGGCCGAGATCCTCAAGTACACCTGGCTCAAGCCGGACCAGGCGTCCCGGGCGGCCGCCGCCGGACTCGCGGGCGGCGCCAAGCGGGTGTGCCTGGTGGCCAGCGGCCGGGGCCCCACCGACCGTGACGTGGACCGGGTCTCCGACACCATCAAGGCGATCAAGGAGCAGCACGAGGACGTCGAGGTGTGCGCCTGTCTGGGGCTGCTCTCCGACGGCCAGGCGGAGCGGCTGCGCGAGGCCGGGGCGGACGCCTACAACCACAACCTGAACACCTCCGAGTCGACGTACGGCGACATCACGACCACGCACACGTACGCCGATCGGGTGGACACGGTGCGCAAGGCGCACGCCGCCGGTCTGTCGGCCTGCTCGGGTCTGATCGCCGGCATGGGCGAGTCCGACGAGGACCTGGTCGACGTGGTCTTCTCCCTGCGCGAGCTGGACCCGGACTCGGTGCCGGTCAACTTCCTGATCCCGATGGAGGGCACGCCGCTCGCCAAGGAGTGGCACCTGACCCCGCAGCGGTGTCTGCGCATCCTGGCGATGACGCGGTTCGTCTGCCCCGACGTCGAGGTGCGGATCGCCGGCGGCCGCGAGGTGCACCTGCGCTCGATGCAGCCGCTCGCGCTGCACCTGGCCAACTCGATCTTCCTCGGCGACTACCTGACCAGCGAGGGCCAGGCCGGCAAGGCGGACCTGGAGATGATCGCGGACGCCGGGTTCGAGGTGGAGGGCGCCGGTGAGGTGACGCTGCCCGAGCACCGCGCGGGCGGCGGCTGCGGGTCGCACGAGGGCGGCGGGGCGTGCGGTCCGGCCGCGGCCTCCTGCGGGAGCGCCTCCGAGGAGCCTCGTACGGACCTGGTCGCCGTGCGCCGCCGGGGTGCCGGAACGGATCTCGCGCCCAATGCCTGAGCGGTCCGTCGCCGAACTGCTGGAGCTGGACCGGCGGCATGTGTGGCATCCGTACGGGCCCATGCCGGGCCGTCAGGAACCGCTCGTCGTGGAGTCGGCGAGCGGGGTGCGGCTGAAACTCGCCGACGGTTCGGGCGAGCTGGTCGACGGCATGTCGTCCTGGTGGTCGGCGATCCACGGCTACAACCACCCGGTCCTCAACGAGGCGGCCGGCGCACAGCTCGCGCGGATGAGCCATGTGATGTTCGGCGGGCTCACGCACGAGCCCGCCGTGCGGCTGGCGAAGCTCCTTGTCGACATGTCTCCGGAAGGCCTGGAGCACGTGTTCCTCGCCGACTCCGGGTCGGTGTCGGTCGAGGTCGCGGTGAAGATGTGCCTGCAGTACTGGCGTTCGCTGGGCCGGCCGGAGAAGCGGCGGCTGCTGACCTGGCGGGGCGGCTACCACGGCGACACCTGGCAGCCGATGTCGGTGTGCGACCCCGAGGGCGGGATGCACGAGCTGTGGAGCGGGGTCCTGCCGCGCCAGGTGTTCGCGGACGCGCCCCCCGCCGGGTACGAGGAGGAGTACGCGGAGCACCTGCGGTCGGTGGTCGAGCGGCACGCCGGCGAGGTGGCCGCGGTGATCGTGGAGCCGGTGGTGCAGGGCGCGGGCGGGATGCGGTTCCACTCCCCCGCGTATCTGCGGGTGCTGCGCGAGGTGTGCGACGCGCACGACGTACTCCTGGTGTTCGACGAGATCGCGACCGGGTTCGGCCGCACGGGCGCGCTGTTCGCGGCGGAGCACGCGGCGGTGACACCGGATGTGATGTGCGTGGGCAAGGCGCTGACCGGCGGTTATCTGACCATGGCGGCGACGCTGTGCACCGCGCGGGTGGCGAGGGGCATCTCGCGCGGTGAGGTGCCGGTGCTGGCGCACGGTCCGACGTTCATGGCCAATCCGCTGGCGGCGGCCGTGGCCTGCGCCTCCATCGGGCTGCTGCTCGGGCAGGACTGGCTCGCGGAGGTCAAGCGGATCGAGACGGGACTGCGGGACGGGCTGGCGCCGGCGGCCGCGCTGCCCGGCGTGCGCGATGTGCGGGTGCTGGGCGCCATCGGGGTCGTCCAGCTGGATCACGCCGTCGACATGGAGGCGGCCACGCGCGCGGCGGTGCGCGAGGGAGTGTGGCTGCGGCCGTTCCGCGACCTGATCTACACCATGCCGCCGTACGTCACGGGCGACACGGACGTGGCGCGCATCGCCCGCGCGGTGTGCGCGGCGGCGGAGGAGGGATGACATGCCGGTGATGGTGATCACGGGCACCGGCACGGAGGTCGGCAAGACGGTGGTGACGGCCGCGGTCGCCGCGGCGGCGCTGGCCGCGGGCCGGTCGGTGGCCGTGCTGAAGGCGGCGCAGACGGGTGTACGGCCGGACGAGCCGGGGGACGCCGAGGAGGTCGCGCGCCTCGCCGGTGCGGTGACCACGGACGAACTCGCCCGGTATCCGGACCCGTTGGCGCCCGCGACGGCGGCCCGCCGGGCCGGTCGCGCCCCGGTGCATCCGCACGAGGTCGCGGAGCGGGCCGCCAAGCTCGCCACCGAGCACGATCTGGTGCTGGTGGAGGGCGCGGGCGGGCTGCTCGTACGGTTCGACGCGGCCGGCGGGACGCTGGCCGACGCGGCGGCGCTGCTGTCCGCGCCGGTGCTGGTGGTGGCCCCCGCCGGGCTCGGCACCCTGAACGCCACGGAGCTGACGGCCCGGGAACTGCGCGCGCGGGGGCTGGACCCGGCGGGTGTGGTGATCGGCAGCTGGCCCGGTGAGCCGGACCTGGCGGCGCGCTGCAATCTGCTGGACCTGCCGGACGTGACCGGGGCTCCACTCCTGGGCGCCGTACCGGCCGGGGCGGGCGCCCTCGACCCCGCGGGGTTCCGCGCGTCGGCGCCCCACTGGCTGGCGCCCCGTCTGGAGGGAACCTGGGACGCCGAGGCGTTCCGGGTGCGCGAGGCCCCCTGACGGCAGTGGGGGGAAGCCGGAGGGGCCGGCCCCTCCGGCTTGGATGCCGAGCCTCTCAGGCCCGCGCCTCGCCCCGATCGGCGCCGGCGCCCGGGCGTGCCTGGGCGCGGAGCCTTTCCTGCGCGCCGAATGCCTGGCGGCGGCAGGGTCCGGGCGCCGGGCGGGCAGGGCCCGGTACGCGCGCCCCGGCCGGACCCCCGGTGTCGGGTGCCACGCCGGCCGGCTCTCCGGCCGCGGGGCGTCCTGGCCGGCGAGGTGCACCGGATCTCCCGGCCGGGCGTTCGCGGGGTGCGGCGGCACAGCCTCGACGCGGCCCCCTCCCGGCGGGGGTTCGCCGGACGGGCCCGGGGGGAGAATCGCCGTAGGTCCGTCCTCGGGAGGTCCTCATGCCGCTACGGTCCGCCCGCTCCGCGAAGGCGACGCGTGATCCCGTGCACCACCCCGTGTTCGCCCGCTACTACGCCCGGGCCGGCGTGGCCGCCGAGACCCGTCTGGGATTGGCGGGAATGCGCGACCGACTGCTCGGCGGGCTGTCGGGGCGGGTGATCGAGGTCGGCGCGGGCAACGGGCTGAACTTCGGGCACTACCCGGGCACGGTCTCGGAGATCGTCGCGATCGAGCCGGAGCGGGCGCTGCGCACGCTGGCCGTGGAGGCCGCCCTGCGCGCCGAGGTGCCGGTGGACGTGGCGCCGGGGGTCGCCGAGGCGCTGCCGGTCAAGAGCGAGGCGTTCGACGCGGCGGTGCTCTCGCTGGTGCTGTGCAGCGTGCGGGACGTGGCACGGGCGCTCGCGGAGGTCCGGCGGGTGCTGCGGCCGGGCGGTGAGGTGCGGTTCTTCGAGCACGGCCGGGGCGGCGGCCCGGTCATGCGCCTCACCCAGCGGGCGCTGGACCGTACGGTGTGGCCGCCCCTGGCCGGGGGCTGCCACGTCGCGCGGGACCCGGTCGGCGCGCTGCGGGAGGCGGGGTTCGAACTCGGCCCGTACCGGCGGACGATGGTGCCGGAGAAGGGACCGGCGCTGCCCCAGTCGTACTGTGTCCTCGGCACCGCGTGGCGGCCGGTGGGCGACGCCCCGGCGGCCGGGAGCTGATCACTCGCTCCAGCGGCGCAACTCGGCCGCGATGTCCTCGACGGTCGCCTGCCCACTCTTGACCAGCCGGGCCAGATCGCGCACCTGTTCGGGTGAGGTGACGACCTTCAGGCCGCTGGCGACCAGATAGGCGTACGCGACGGCGGAGGCGAACAGGGCGTTGGAGCGCTCCAGCGCGGGGATGTGGATCAGCAGTTGGAGGAGGGCCGCGGCGCGGGCGTGCGGGCTGCCGTAGACGGGGACGTCGAAGATCTCGGCCTCGTGGCGTGCGACGGCGGCGACGAGGGCACCCCAGTCGGTGACCTGGGGGTCCCCCGGGGTCTGCTGCTCGGCGAGCATGAGCAGCCACGCGAGGTCGATGCGCAGGCTGTTCAACGGCTCAGTGGCGACCTTCGCGCGCGCCTTCGCGGTCCTTGCCGAACTCCTCGGCGAAGACGCTCTCGTACTGCTTCATGAAGTCGGCGGCGGCCTCCACGAACGCGCGGCCCGCCTCGCCGGTGTCCTGCCGGACCAGTTCCTCGATGTAGCGGTTGACGCTCATCCCGCGCTCCAGGGCACGCTCCCGCGCCGCGCGGGCGGTGCCCTCGTCCACGCGGACGTTCAGCTGGGTCTTCGCCATACCTCGAAGCTAGCGCCAGGACGCTAGCTGCGGCAAGTGCGGCCGGCCGGGCAGGAAATGTGCCCCTTACACCGGCCCGGGGAGCCCGACTCACGGGGGATATCCGCTGTGGGGCCCGTCACACTACCCTCGGCGCGACAGCACGACCGTACGCCCATACGGAGGAGGCGGCCTTGTCCACATCTGCTGCGGAGCACGCCCCCGGCGTCGCGCCGGGCGACGGGTTCGCGGCCCGCGCCCGCGGCCTGACCAAGGCGTACGGCTCCGGCGAGACGACCGTGCTGGCCCTGGACTCGGTGGACGTGGACATCGCGCGCGGACGGTTCACCGCGGTCATGGGTCCCTCGGGCTCCGGGAAGTCCACGCTCATGCACTGCCTGGCGGGTCTGGACACCGTTTCGGCCGGCCAGGTGTGGCTGGGCGACACCGAGATCACGGGGCTGAAGGACCGGGAACTGACCCGGCTGAGGCGGGACCGGATCGGGTTCATGTTCCAGTCGTTCAACCTCGTCCCGACCCTGAACGCGCGCGAGAACATCACCCTGCCCATGGACATCGCGGGCCGGAAGCCCGACGAGAAGTGGCTGGACCAGGTCATCGACACGCTGGGGCTGCGCGACCGGCTCGGGCACCGGCCCGCTCAGCTGTCCGGCGGCCAGCAGCAGCGGGTGGCCTGCGCGCGGGCGCTGGCCTCCCGGCCGGAACTGATCTTCGCGGACGAGCCGACCGGCAACCTCGACTCGCGGGCCGGTCTGGAGGTGCTGGGCTTCCTGCGCGAGGCCGTGGACCGGCTGGACCAGACGGTCGTCATGGTCACCCACGACCCGGGCGCCGCCGCCCACTCCGACCTGGTGCTCTTCCTCGCGGACGGCAGGATCGTGGACGAGATGCGGCAGCCCACGGCGGAATCGGTGCTGGAACGGATGAAGCGCTTCGACGTCACCCGCGCGCCCGGGAAGGACTGACACCGTGCTGAGGGCGACACTGAGGAGCTTTCTCGCACACAAGGGGCGGATGCTGCTGTCCGCCCTGGCCGTCGTGCTCTCCGTGGCGTTCGTCGCGGGCAGCCTGATCTTCTCCGACACGGTCTCCCGCACCTTCGACCGGCTGTTCGCCTCCACCTCCGCCGACGTCACCGTGGCGCCCCGGGAGGACCTGGAGTCGGCCGTGCCGACCGGGGCGGTGCAGACCCTGCCGGCCGCGCTGGCCGGGCAGCTGTCGCGGCTGGAGGGTGTCGAGTCGGCCCACTCCGACGTCGAGGTCGACAACCTCATGGTCGTCGACGCCGACAACGAGCCGGTCGGACCGACCACGGGCGCGCCCACCCTCGCGGTGGACTGGCACGTCACCGAGCGCAGCGTGGTGGAACTGACCTCCGGCCGCGCCCCGCGCGGAGGCGGCGAGGCGGTCCTGGACGCGGACACCGCCGAGGCCAAGGACGTGGAGATCGGCGACACCCTGTCCGTGCAGGCCCAGCCGGGCACCTTCCGGGTGGAGGTCGTCGGCATCGCGACGTTCACCACCACCAACCCGGGCGCGGCCCTGGTCTTCCTCGACCCCCGGATCGCCGCGGCCGAGCTGCTGGGCGACGCCGACCGGGCGACCACCGTCTCGCTCACCGCCGCGCCGGGCGTCTCCGACGAGCAGCTGAAGCAGCGCGTCACCGCGGAGCTGGGGGCCGGCGCCTATGAGGTGCGGACGGCCGGCGAGACGGCGGAGACGGCCGCCGAGGAGCTCGGCGGGTTCCTCGACGTGATCAAGTGGGTCATGCTCGGATTCGCCGGGATCGCCGTGCTCGTGGGCGTGTTCCTGATCGTCAACACCTTCTCGATGCTGATCGCCCAGCGGACCCGGGAACTCGGTCTGCTCCGTGCGCTCGGCGCGGACCGGCGGCAGGTGCGGCGGTCGGTGCTCACCGAGGCGGTGCTGCTCGGTCTGGTCGGGTCGACGGTGGGTCTGGCCGCGGGCATCGGGCTCGCCTTCGGTCTGATCCGGCTGATGAGCGCGATCGGCATGAATCTGAAGACGACGGAGATGGTCGTCGGCTGGGCCACGCCCGTCACGGCGTACGCCGTCGGCGTGGGCGTCACCTTCCTCGCGGCGTATCTCCCGGCCCGCCGCGCGGCGGGCGTGTCGCCGATGGCCGCGCTGGCCGACGCCGACATCGCCGGTGTCGGGCGCCCGCTGCGCGCCCGCGCGGTGGTGGGATCCGTGGTGGGCGTGCTCGGTGCGGCGGCGCTGGCGGGCTGTGTCCTCGCCGGCGACACCTCCTCGGCGGCCTCGCTGCTGGGGCTCGGGGTCGTCCTCACCCTGATCGCGACCGTCGTCGCGGGTCCGCTGCTGGTGCGGCCGGTGATCCGGGTGCTGGGCGCGGCCTTTCCCGCGCTGTTCGGATCCGTCGGCCGGATGAGCCAGCGCAACGCCCTGCGCAATCCGCGCCGTACCGGCGCCACGGCGGCCGCGCTGATGGTGGGGCTCGCCCTGGTAGGTGGGATGTCGGTGGCCAGCGCCTCGATGTCCCGCTCGTTCGACGAGCAGATCGACAGGACGCTCGGGGCCGACTTCGTGATCCAGAACGCCAACTTCATGCCGTTCCCCGGGGAGATCACCGAACGGGTGCGGGAGACCGACGGGGTGGGGCTGGTCGTGCGGCAGCGCTTCGCCCCGGTGGCGGTGCGCCTGCCGGACGGCGAGCGGATCGAGACCACCGCGGCCGGGTACGACGACCGCGTCGACGACGTCGCGCGTGTGACGTACACGAGCGGCGACACGGCGGCGGCCCTCGCGGACGGCAACATCGCCATGGACGCCGGGTTCGCCGAGGAGCACGACGTACGCGTGGGAACCACGGTCCCGGTCGAGTTCCCCGGCGGCAGGAGCACCGAGCTGACGGTGGCCGCCCTCACCGACGTCGAGGGCGGCGAGGGCTTCGGGATGCAGGGCGGGCTGGTCTTCGGCATCGCGACCGTCGAGGAGTACGTGCCGGGCGGGCAGGACTCCGCCCTGTACGTCAACGCGGCCGACGGCACGGGCGTGGACGAACTGCGCGACCGGCTGGACGCGGCGCTCGATCCGTACCCGCAGGTGCAGGCCCGTGACCAGGCCGACTACAAGGAGCTGGTGCACGAGCAGATCGCCGTCCTGCTGTACCTCGTCTACGCCCTGCTCGGGCTGGCGATCGTCATCGCGGTGCTGGGCGTGGTCAACACCCTGGCGCTGTCGGTGGTCGAGCGCACGCGTGAGATCGGGCTGCTGCGGGCGATCGGTCTGTCCCGGCGGCAGCTGCGGCGGATGATCCGGCTGGAGTCGGTGGTGATCGCGGTGTTCGGCGCGTTCCTGGGGCTCGTGCTGGGGCTGGTGTGGGGGCTGTGCGTCCAGCAGGTCCTGGCCCTGGAGGGCATGACGGCTCTCGCCATCCCGTGGGGCACCATCGCGGCGGTGGTGATCGGGGCGGCCGTGGTGGGTGTCGCGGCGGCCCTGCTGCCGGCGCTGCGGGCGTCGCGGATGAACGTGCTGGAGGCCATCGCGCACGAGTGAGCCGCACGGCGGCCGGTCCGGATCGTGGAATTCCCCGCCGGCCGCTCCCCCGCGTGCTGGGATCGGCGCATGAACGAGCCGCGCATACGGGCCGCCGGGCCCAAGGACCTCGACCGTGTACTGGGCTTTTGGAAGGTGGCCGCCGAAGGCACGAGCATCAGCGACGACCGGGCCGGTGTGGAGCGGCTGATCGCGCGCGATCCGGGGGCGCTGATCCTCGCCGAGGACGGCGGCGAGCTCGCCGGCACGGTGATCGCGGGCTTCGACGGCTGGCGCTGCCATCTGTACCGTCTCGCGGTCCACCCGGACCTGCGCCGGCGGGGCATCGGCGCCGCGCTGCTGGCCGCCGCCGAGGAGAGGTTCGTACGGCTCGGCGGGCGCCGCGCGGACGCCATGGTGCTCCGGCGCAACGAGACCGCGCACCACGCGTGGGGCGCCGCGGGGTACGCGCCGGAGGAGCGGTGGCGGCGCTGGGTGAAGCCGCTGACCGGCTGATCCACCGCACGACGGCCATCTTTTGCTGATCCTTTACTCTTGGGGGGCCACTCGGTCCTCCATGAAAGGTTGTGTGCGTCCGCCCATGGGCGAGCCTCCCGGTCCGCGACATCGCGCGTCTGTTCCCTTCCTGTCCGACCATGGGACTGAGGTGACCCGATGACCGAAGTGCTCCTTCTTCTGGCGGCGATCCTGCTCTCGCTCGCCTGTGGGGCGTTCGTCGCGGCCGAGTTCTCCCTCACCACCGTGGAGCGGAGCGAGCTCGAACGGGCCGTCGAGCGCGGCGAGCGGGGCGCGGCGGGCGCGCTCAAGGCCGTACGGAGCCTGACCTTCCAGCTCTCCGGCGCGCAGCTCGGCATCACGGTCACCAACCTGGTGATCGGCATGCTCGCGGAGCCGTCGATCGCGGCGCTGATCTCGGGACCCCTTCAGGACATCGGTGTCTCCGGTTCCATGGCGCGCTCCCTGGCACTGGTGATCGGCACGGCCCTGTCGACCGTGTTCCTGATGGTGGTCGGCGAGCTGGTGCCGAAGAACTGGGCGATCTCCTCGCCGCTGGCCGTGGCCAAGCGGGTCGGCAACGCGCAGCGGTGGTTCAGCACCGCCTTCCGCCCGTTCATCACCCATCTGAACAACGCGGCCAACCGCATGGTGCGCCGGCTCGGCCTCGAGCCGGCCGAGGAACTGGAGTCCGCGCGCGGGCCCCAGGAACTGGCGGCGCTCGCCCGGCACTCCGCCAAGGAGGGCGTGCTGGAGCCGGACACCGCCGAGCTGTTCGTCCGCACGCTGAACCTCGCGGACCTCACCGCGGAGAACGTGATGACCCCGCGCGTCCAGGTCATCGCCCTGGAGGTGCAGGCGACCTGCGAGGACGTGGCGAACGTGACCCGGGCGACGGGGCTGTCCCGGTTCCCCGTCTACCGCGAGACCCTCGACGCCGTCGTCGGCACCGCGCACGTGAAGGACGTACTGGCGCTGCCGGCGGAGCGCCGCGCCCGGGTCCCGGTGTCGGAGCTGATGCGTGAACCGCTGCTGGTCCCCGGATCGCTCACCGTCGACCGGCTGCTGGACCGGCTGTCCGGACGGCGCACCATGGCCGTGGTGATCGACGAGTACGGCGGCACGGCGGGAGTGGCCACCCTGGAGGACATCGTCGAGGAGGTCGTCGGCGACGTGCGGGACGAGCACGACCCGCACGAGACCCCCGAGCTGGCCCGGGCCGGCACCGACGAGGACGGGCGCGCGCTGTTCTCGGCCGACGGCGCCGCGCGCGTGGACCAGCTCGCCCGGGTCGGCCTGCGCGCGCCGGAGGGGCCCTATGAGACCCTCGCCGGGCTGGTGGCCGCCCGGCTGGGCCGGATCCCCGACGCCGGCGACACCCTGGAGACGGCGGGCTGGCGGCTGGAGGTGGTGGACGCCACCGGACGCCGCGCGGCACGCGTCCTGCTGCACGCGCCGGCCGGTGACCGGCCCGCCGCACCGCCGCGGACGGCGGGGACCACGGACGACAAGGGGGCGCGTCGATGACCGTCGTACAGCTGCTGATCGGTCTGGCGACGCTGGTCGTCAACGCCTTCTTCGTGGGCGCCGAGTTCGCCCTGATCTCGGTGCGCCGCAGCCAGATCGAGCCGTACGCGGACCGGGGCGACCGGCGCGCCAAGAGCGTGCTGTGGGGTCTGGAGCACGTGTCGGCGCTGATGGCGGCCGCGCAGCTCGGCATCACCCTGTGCACGCTGGTCCTCGGCGTCGTCGCCGAGCCGGCGATCGCCCACCTGCTCGAACCGGTGTTCCACGCGGTGGGTGTGCCCGACGGCGCCGGGCACGCCGTGTCGTTCGTGATCGCGCTGACGCTCGCGACCTATCTGCACATGCTGTTCGGCGAGATGGTGCCGAAGAACATCGCGCTCGCCGAGCCGGTGCGCAGTTCGCTGCTGCTGGGTCCGCCGCTGGTGGCGCTCTCCCGTGCGCTGCGCCCGGTGATCTTCACGATCAACGCGTTCGCCAACACGCTGCTGCGGCTGCTGCGGGTCGAGACGCGCGACGAGGTGGTGGCGTCCTTCTCGGACGCCGAGCTGGCCCAGATCGTGAAGGACTCCGGCGAGGCCGGCCTGATCGACGACCGCGCGCGGGAGCGGCTGCACGACGCGCTGGAGCTGGGCCGGCGGCCGGTGCGGGACGTCGTGCTGCCGCTGAAGCGGGTGGTCTACGCGCGCGTGGGCGTCACCCCGGAGGGCCTGGAGCGGCTGTCGGCGCAGACCGGGTTCTCCCGGTTCCCGGTGGTGGACGAGCAGCGGCGGATCGTCGGCTATCTGCATGTGAAGGACGCACTGGACGCCTCACCGCGCGACATGCCGTTCCGCCCGGCGGAGATGCGGCCCATCGCCCGGGTTCGGGAGGGCACGCCGATGGACGACGTGCTCACCGCGATGCGCGGCAGCCGTACGCATCTGGCGGCCGTCCTCGGGGCGGACGGGCGGCTGGCGGGCCTGGTGACGATGGAGGACGTGCTGCAGGAGCTGTTCGGGCAGCGGGCCTGAGCGGCGGCGAACCCGACCGACCGCTGGGTATGTGCCAGGGGATACCATCTCTGTCGCCATGCAGACGAACCCCACCCACAGCAGCCTCGTCGCCCTGGGCGACTCCTTCACCGAGGGCATGTCCGACCTGCTCCCCGACGGCACCTACCGCGGCTGGGCGGATCTCCTCGCCGGGCGGATGGCGGCCGCCGCTCCCGGCTTCCGGTACGCCAACCTCGCGGTGCGCGGGAAGCTGATCCGGCAGATCGTCGACGAGCAGGTGGAGGTCGCCGCGGCCATGGGGGCCGATGTGGTCACCCTGGTCGGCGGGCTCAACGACACCCTGCGGCCCAAGTGCGACATGACACAGGTGCGGGACCTGCTGACCGAGGCGGTGGAGCGGCTGGCCCCCCGGTGCAAGCAGCTGGTGCTGATGCGCAGTCCCGGCCGCCAGGGGCCGGTCCTGGAGCGGTTCCGGCCGCGCATGGAAGCGCTGTTCGCCTGTGTCGACGAGCTCGCGGCACGGCACGGAGCGCTGGTCGTCGACCTCTACGGTGCGCCCTCGCTCGGCGATCCCCGGCTGTGGGACGTGGACCGGCTGCACCTGACCGCCGACGGGCACCGCAGGGTCGCCGAGGCGGTGTGGCAGACCCTGGGCTACCCGCCGGAGGACCCCGAGTGGCATCTGCCCCCGGAGGCGACGCTCCCTCCGCGCTGGGCGGCCCGGCGGGTCGCGGACGCCCGGTTCGCCCGGCAGCACCTGCTGCCGTGGATCGGCCGCCGGCTCACCGGCCGTTCCTCGGGCGACGGCCTGCCGCCGAAGCGGCCCGAGCTGCTGCCGTACGAGGCCCTGTAGCGGCGTCCTGTGGCTTCCTCCAAGTCACCCCGTGGCGCCGGCCTGCAGGAATCGCCAGTAGACTCCCTGTACGTGACTGCTGCGCCCGCCAAGCCCCGTATCCCGAACGTCCTCGCCGGACGCTACGCCTCCGCCGAGCTCGCCACGCTCTGGTCGCCCGAGCAGAAGGTGAGGCTGGAGCGGCAGCTCTGGCTCGCCGTGCTGCGGGCCCAGAAGGACCTCGGGATCGAGGTGCCCGACGCGGCGATCACCGACTACGAGCGTGTCCTCGACACCGTCGACCTCGCCTCGATCGCCGAGCGCGAGAAGGTCACCCGGCACGATGTGAAGGCGCGGATCGAGGAGTTCAACGACCTCGCCGGGCACGAGCACGTGCACAAGGGCATGACCTCCCGCGACCTCACCGAGAACGTCGAGCAGCTTCAGATCCGGCTCTCCCTGGAGCTGATGCGCGACCGTACGGTGGCCGTGCTGGCCCGCCTGGGCCGGCTGGCCGGTGAGTACGGCGAGCTCGTCATGGCCGGCCGCTCGCACAACGTGGCCGCGCAGGCCACCACCCTCGGCAAGCGGTTCGCGACCGCCGCCGACGAGCTGCTCGTCGCGTACGGCCGGGTGGAGGAGCTGCTGGGCCGCTACCCGCTGCGCGGCATCAAGGGCCCGGTCGGCACCGCGCAGGACATGCTGGACCTGCTCGGCGGGGACGCGGAGCGGCTGGCGGAACTGGAGCGGCGGATCGCCGGGCACCTGGGCTTCTCGCAGGCGTTCACGAGCGTGGGCCAGGTCTACCCGCGCTCGCTGGACTACGAGGTCGTCACCGCGCTGGTGCAGCTGGCCGCCGCGCCGTCGTCGCTGGCGAGGACGATCCGGCTGATGGCCGGGCACGAGCTGGTCACCGAGGGCTTCAAGCCGGGCCAGGTCGGCTCGTCCGCGATGCCCCACAAGATGAACACCCGGTCCTGCGAGCGCGTCAACGGGCTGATGGTGATCCTGCGCGGCTACGCCTCCATGACCGGCGAGCTGGCCGGCGACCAGTGGAACGAGGGCGACGTGTCCTGCTCGGTGGTGCGCCGGGTCGCGCTGCCGGACGCGTTCTTCGCGCTCGACGGCCTGCTGGAGACGTTCCTGACGGTGCTCGACGAGTTCGGCGCCTTCCCGGCGGTCGTCGCCCGGGAGCTGGACCGCTACCTGCCGTTCCTCGCCACCACCAAGGTGCTGATGGGGGCGGTGCGCGCGGGCGTCGGCCGTGAGGTGGCGCACGAGGCGATCAAGGAGAACGCGGTCGCCACGGCCCTGGCCATGCGCGAGCGCGGGGCCGAGCGCAACGACCTCCTCGACAAGCTCGCCGCCGACGAGCGGCTGCCCCTGGGCCGGGGCGAGCTGGAGGCGCTGATGGCGGACAAGCTGTCCTTCACGGGCGCCGCGAGCGGCCAGGTCGGCGCCGTCGTCGGCCGTATCGACGAGATCGTGAAGCAGCGCCCGGAGGCCGCCGGTTACACCCCCGGGGCGATCCTCTGAGGCGCTTCACCCAGGAGGAACTGGAGGCCGCCCGCGACCGCCTCGTACCGGACGTGGCCGCGGACGGCCTGCGGGTGCTGTTCTGCGGCATCAACCCGGGTCTGATGACGGCGGCGACCGGCCACCACTTCGCCCGCCCCGGCAACCGCTTCTGGCCGGCCCTGCACCGCTCCGGCTTCACGCCGAGGCTGCTGCTGCCCGCGGAGCAGCGGGAGCTGCTGTCGTACGGGCTCGGCATCACCAATGTGGTGGCGCGGGCGACCGCGCGGGCGGACGAGCTGAGCGCCGAGGAGTACCGGGAGGGCGGGCGGCTGCTCGCCGTGAAGGTGGCCCGGCTGCGTCCGCAGTGGCTGGCCGTGCTGGGCGTCACCGCGTACCGCGCGGCGTTCGACGACCGCACGGCCCGCGTGGGTCCGCAGGCGCGCACCATCGGCGAGACCCGGGTGTGGGTGCTGCCCAATCCCAGCGGGCTGAACGCGCACTGGACGCCGGCCGCGCTGGCGGAGGAGTTCGGCCGGCTGCGGGAGGCCGCGGCGGACCGGTGACGGCCGGTGGTCAGGGCGGGGCGGTCTCCGTGACCACCGCCAGCAGCCGGAGCTCGTCGCCCGGGTCCCGGTCCGCGACCGCCACCGCGACCCAGCGTCCGGTACCCGGGACCTCCCACAGCCACGCCACCTCCGCGCGGGCGCACAGCCCGGCCCACGGCTCGGGTATCTCCTCCCGCTCGGTGCGCAGCAGCACCGTGCGCAGATTGAAGGGGCTGACGTCCCCCCAGCGGGAGGCCAGCACCTCGTAAACGGCGTCGCGGCCCTTCTCGTACTCGTCCACCGCGACCGCCCGGTCGGCCGGGTCGCCGTCGCTCGGGCCCGGGCCGCTCTCCAGTACCGCCACATGGTGACCGGGTGCCCCGAAGCCGACGTCCGACGGGCCGTGCTCCGCCGGGAAGGGGCGGAAGCACAGCTCGTCGACGAGGGCGATGTGCCGTGCGATGTTCATGGGTCCAGTAAACCCGCCGCCACTGACACTTGGCGGTGCGTCAGCCCGCCGCCCCGTCAGGCGTCCCTGCGGCGCAGGCTCCGCGCACCGGCCAGCAGGGCGGCGGCCGTCCACAGTGCGGCCACGGCAAGTCCCGTCCACGGGCCCAGCATTCCCTCGGGGGTGTGCCTCAGCACCGCCGTTCCGGCCCGGTCGGGCAGGAACTCGGTGGCGGTGCCCGCCGCGTCGCCGATCACGAAGGAGACCACCAGGATGAACGGGATCAGGATGGAGAGGGTGGCGACTCCGCTGCGCAGCAGGGTGGTGAGGCCGGCCGCGAACAGCGCCATGAGGGTCAGGTAGACGCCACAGCCGAGCACACCGCGGATCTGCTCCGCCGCGGTGAGGCCGCTCGCCGCGTCGCCGAGCCCCGCCCGCGCGACGAGAAGGGCGGCCAGGCCGGTCGTCAGCCCGGCGAGCAGGGCGGGAACGGCGATCGCCGTGACCTTCGCGGCGAACCAGCGCCCCCGTTGCGGGACCGCGCCCAGCGAGACCCTGAGCGCTCCGTTGTGGTACTCCGCCGATACGGCCATGGCGCCGAAGGCGATCGCGGCGATCTGCCCCGGGAGCACCCCGGACAGGGCCGTGAACAGCGGGTCGAAGTCCGGGTCCGAGGCACCGTCCACTCCGGCGATCGCGGAGAACGCCGTGGTCACGGCGAACAGGGCGAGCAGCGCGCCCGGGAGCGAGCGAACGGTGCGGATCTTCAGCCACTCGGCGTGGAGCACGGGTGCGAACTGCATGGTCAGGCCTCCTGGTGCGATGCGGCGAACTCGGTCTCGGCTGCGGTCAGGTCCAGGTAGGCCTGCTCCAGTGTTCCCGCGTCGGCGGTGAGTTCAAGGATCGGCACGCCCGCCGCGGACGCGAGGCGCCCGATGTCGTCCACGCGCGCGTCCGGCACGGTCCAGTGGCCGTCCGGGTGCTCGACGGCGTCGTGGCCGTGCCGCGCGAGGGCGCCCTTCAGGGCGGTGGCGTCGGAGGTGCGGATCCGGACGGCGGGCCGGACACGCGCGTCGATGAACTCCCGCATCGGGGTGTCGGCCAGCAGCCGGCCGCGGCCGAGGACGACGAGGTGGTCGGCGAACGAGGCGGTCTCGTTCATCAGATGGCTGGAGACCAGCACGGTGCGTCCCTCGTCGGCCAGCCGGCGCAGCAGGGTGCGGATCCACACGATGCCTTCCGGATCGAGGCCGTTGGACGGCTCGTCGAGGACGATCACCTCCGGGTCGCCGAGGAGTGCGGCGGCGATGCCGAGCCGCTGGCGCATGCCCAGGGAGTACGTCCGCACCCGGTGGCGCGCCACCGGCCCGAGGCCGGTCTCCTCCAGCACCTCGTCGACCCGGCGGTCCGGGATCCGGTGGCTCGCCGCGAGGACGCGCAGATGGTTCCGGCCGGTGCGGGAGCCGTGGGCGGCCTGCGCGTCGAGCAGGGCGCCTACGTGGCGCAGGGGTTGGGTGAGGGTGGCGTAGGCGCGTCCGCCGACGGTCGCCGAGCCCGACGTCGGGTGGTCGAGGCCGAGCAGCAGGCGCATGGTGGTGGACTTCCCGGCGCCGTTGGGGCCGAGGAAGCCGGTGACGCGGCCGGGCCGGACGCGGAAGGTGAGGTGGTCGACGGCTCGGCGGGTGCCGTACTCCTTGGTGAGGTCCTGGACGTCGATGCTGGTCATGTGGGTCAGCCTGGCCGTCGGACCGGGGGTATGACATCCCCCGGGCGGGGCGAGCGGCTCCCCCGCGCGGGGGAGGCCGGATGTCCGCGGGCCCTGACACCCTGTGGGGATGACCCGCATCCTGCGTCCGCTTCTGCGGGGGGCGACGTACTCGCGCCTGCTCCACCTGTGGGTGGCCTGGCTGCCGTTCAGCGTATGGATATTCATCTATCCGTCGGCACCATGGGTACCCGCGCTCGTGTTGCTCCCGCTGGGCCTTGTCCCCTCGGTGCGCAGGGTGGAGGGCATCCAGGCCCGGCTGATGCTGACGCCCGGTGAGCAGGAACCGGAGATCTCCCAGAAGCCGTCGGCGACAGCGCGGGACCGGCTGCGGACGGTGCTGTGGCTGGCCGTACGGATGGTGTTGATGGTCCTGGTGGGGTACGCCACGGTCTGGCCGCCGCTCGTGGCGTACTCCCTGGGCGAGGTCGCCGCGGGGGGCACGCCCGAGGGCGTGCCCGTGCTGGAGGAGGTGCAGCCGCACTGGGCGTACGCCCTGCTGGTGCCGTTCCCGCTGCTCGTGATGGCGCCGTTGCTCGTAGGGCTCGGCGATTTCGCCACCGCGGCGGCGCGCCGGCTGCTCGGCCCCGCCCCCGCGGAACGCCTGGCCGCGCTGGAGGCGAGGACGGAGCAGTTGCTGGAGCGCACCCGCATCGCGCGGGAGCTGCACGACTCCATCGGTCACGCGCTGACCGTCGCCGTCCTGCAGGCCGGCGCCGCGCGGGCGGCGGGTGATCCGGCCTTCACGGACCGGGCGCTGGGCGCCATCGAGGAGACGGGCCGGGCGGCGCTGGAGGATCTGGAGCGGGTGCTGGGGGTGCTGCGCGCGGCGGAGCGGCCCGTGGGCAGCCGTCCGGCGCTCGTGGACGCCGACCGGCTGCTGGAGTCCGCCCGCGCGTCGGGGGCGAAGGTCGACGCGGAGGTGACGGGCCCGCTGGAGACGGTGCCGGGCCCTGTGTCCCGCGAGGGGTACCGCATCCTTCAGGAGTCGCTGACGAACGCGCTGCGGCACGCGGGCGCGGTCCCCGTGCGCGTCCGGATCGGCGTCGCCGGCGGCACGCTCCTCCTGGACGTCCGCAACCCGCTGCCGGAGGACGGGACCGGCCCCGGGCGCGGCACCGGACTGCGCGGCATCCGTGAACGCGCCGCGCTCCTGGGCGGCCGCGCGTGGGCGGGGCCCGACGAGGGCGACTGGCAGGTGCGGGCGGAGCTGCCGCTGGGCTGACCTAGGCTGGCCGAATGCCGGTGACCGTGCTCCTCGTGGATGACGAACCTCTTGTACGCGCGGGTCTGCGGGCGGTGTTGGAGGCGCAGCCGGACATCGAGGTCGTCGGGGAGGCGGCCGACGGGGCGGCGGTGATTCCGCTGGTGCGGCGACTGCGGCCGGACGTGGTCGCCATGGACGTGCGCATGCCGCTGCTGGACGGGATCGAGGCCACGCGCGCGCTGCTGCGGTCGGTCGCGGAGCCGCCGAAGATCCTCGTCGTGACGACGTTCGAGAACGACGAGTACGTGTACGGGGCGCTGCGCGCGGGCGCCGACGGGTTCCTGCTGAAGCGGGCGCGGCCGGCGGAGATCGTGCACGCGGTGCGGCTGGTCGCCGAGGGCGAGTCGCTGTTGTTCCCCGCCTCGGTGCGCCGTCTCGCGGCCGAGTACGGCGAGGACGGCGGCAACCGGGCCGCGCGGGCGGTGCTGGAGCGGGCGCGGCTGACCGAACGCGAGGGGGAGGTGCTGCGGCTGATGGCCCGGGGCCTGACCAACGCGGAGATCGCCGCCCGGCTCGTGGTGGGGACGGAGACCGTGAAGTCCCATGTGAGCGCCGTGCTGGCGAAACTGGGGGCGCGGGACCGGACCCAGGCGGTGATCGCGGCCTACGAGTCGGGCTTCGTGGCGCCGGGATGAGCCCGGCCGGCGGGGCGGGGCGCGGGCGCCGCCGCCCGGAGGTCGCCGGGGTCCGCCGCGCCGAGTACGATCCGCCCAACATGCGCACGAGCTGGGAGGACGGACGGTGGGTCGGCTGACCGGCGGGGACCCCTCGCTGCTGCGAAGGATCAACTCCGCGGTGGTGCTGCACGCGTTGCGGGCCACGGACTGCGCGACGCTGACCGAGGTCTCGCGGGTCACGGGGCTGTCCCGGCCGACCGTCGAGGGCGTCGTGGAAGGGCTCATCGAGGCGGGGCTCGTCGTGGAGACGGCGGCCGAGGAGGGCACCGCGCGGCGGCAGGGCCGGCCGGCCCGGCGGTTCCGGTTCCGGGCGGAGGCCGGGCATCTGCTCGGGCTGGAGATCGGCGTGCACCGGGTGGCCGCGCTGCTGGCCGATCTGGACGGCCGGGTGATCGGCGCCGAGGCGCGGGAGGCCGACGAGACGGTCGACGCGGACGAGCGGCTGGAGCGGCTGCGCTCGGCCGTCGAGGAGCTGCTGCGACGGGCCGGTGTCCCGCGCGGCTCCCTGCGGGCCGTGGGCGTGGGCACCCCCGGGATCGTCGAGGCGGACGGCACCGTGCGGCTGGGCACGGCGCTGCCCGGCTGGACGGGGCTGAGCCTCGGGGAGCGGCTGAGCCGCTCCTTCAAGTGCCCGGTGCTGGTGGAGAACGACGCCAACGCGGCCGTCGTCGCCGAGCACTGGAAGGGCGCCGCGCAGGGCACCGACGACGTGGTGTTCGTCCTGGCCGGGCTGAGTCCGGGCGCCGGTTCACTGATCGGCGGGCGCCTGCACCGGGGGTACGGCGGGGCGGCCGGGGAGATCGGGGCGCTGCATCTGCTGGGCCGGGAGGCGACCCCGGAGACCCTGCTGTCGACGACGGACGAGCCGCTGCACCCGCTCGACGAGCAGGCGGTCGCCGCGGTGTTCGCCCAGGCGCGCGAGGGCGACAAACGGGCACTCGCGGCCATGGACCGCTTCATCCGCCGGCTGGTCCACGACGTGGCGGCATTGGTACTGGCCCTGGACCCGGAACTGGTCGTGATCGGCGGCTGGGCGGCCGGCCTGGACGGTGTACTGGAGCCGCTGCGCGGCGAACTG
This sequence comes from Streptomyces sp. NPDC030893, assembly GCF_055571535.1. NCBI lineage: Bacteria > Bacillati > Actinomycetota > Actinomycetes > Kitasatosporales > Streptomycetaceae > Streptomyces > Streptomyces sp. NPDC030893. Next base: position 139,560 of record NZ_JBVIFC010000013.1, read on the forward strand.
GCCCGCTACTGCCTGCGTCCGCCGAAGGTGTCCCTGTCGCTCCTGGGCGAGGCGGCGGTCGCCACGGGCGCGGTACGCCTCGCCCTCGACCATGTGGAGGAGCAACTGTTCGCCGTGGAGGGCTCGGTGACGGCGCGCCGCTAGCCGCCGTCCGGCGGCCCGGGCCGGAGGGTGCGACGGTGCGCTGTGAGCGCGGACGAGCGGTGTCCGGCGCACTCGGCTGCACAAGGGGTCTCGATGCGAGGGGTTCACCGGTCGGGCGGGGCCGCGTGCGGGGGCGTACCGATGACCCGCGCCTCCGGCACGGTCCCCGGGACAGGCCCGGGTGGCGCTTCCCGGGTTCCCCCGCGTACGCGTCCCGCCCGACCGGGCGCGCATGTCATCGACCGCGCTGCCGCCAGGACCGGCACGTCACCGCCGGGGTGTGAACCCGCGTGGGGGCCACGTCCCTCCCCCGCGCGGACGGCGTGTGGCGCTCGGATCAGGAGGCCCGGCGTTCCGGGCCGTGGTGGATCTGCACGCCGCCGGAGTCGCCGAACGTCAGCCGGCAGGTGTCCGCGCGGTACGTCGCCACGGAGAGCGCCGCCGTGCGGCCGCGGGCGATGTAGCGCGTGGTGACGACGAGGACGGGGGCGCCCGGCAGCCGGTCCAGCTCACGGGCGTCGTCCGCGCGGGCGGAGCCCAGCTCGACGGCGTTCTCCTGCCGTTCCAGCTCCAGGCGCTGCAGTTCGCGCAGCACCGCACGCGCGCGCTGCGCGCCGGACGGCACGTCGATGCCGGGCAGGGCGGGCACCGAGTCCGCCGAGACGTACAGCAGTTCGGCGGCGACGGGCTGGCCGTGGGACACGCGGGAGCGCCGCACGACGTGCACGGGCTCCTCGCCGCCGGTCACCAGGGTCTCGGCGACGGCGGCCTGTGGCACCTCCAGGGCGCAGTCGAGGGTCTGCCACGCGTCCAGCGGTCCGCCCGGCCAGGCGTGCTGGGCCGTGCCGACGGAGACGCCCACGCGGGGCGGGGCGACGGTGGTGCCCACGCCGCGGCGGCGCTGCAGCCTTCCTTCCAGCTCGAGCTGCTCCAGGGCCTGCCGGAGCGTGGCGCGGGCGACGCCGAAGCGGGCGGCCAGGTCGCGCTCGTTGGGCAGGATCTCGCCCACCGAGAACTCCGAGTCCAGCGCCTCGCTGAGCACGGTCCTGAGATGCCAGTACTTCGGTTCCGGCACCGTTTCCAGCTGCGTGGTCCCCACCCTGTCCTCCACGATCGCCGTGTCCGGCGGCGTTTTAGCGCCCTTGTTTATTAAAGGTTGTTTCACTTCTCTGCGACGATAAGGCGGCCCTCACCCTTGGTCAATACCAATCGGCACGACGAAGGGGCCCCCGGTCGCACCGGGGGCCCCTTCGGGGGGGGCGCTCCTACGGGACGGCGGGGAGCGCGCGGAGCTTGTCGGGGTTGCGGATGATGTACACCGTCTGGACGCGTCCCGCGGTGACGCCGAGCTGGACGACGGAGTCGGGTTCGCCGCCGGACAGGACGAGGAGGGCGGGGCCGGCGTTGAGTTCCAGGAAGCGCACGGTCATGTCCCGCTCCCCCTTGCCGGCCACTCCGTGCAGGAAGCGCCCCACGTGGTCGGCGCCCTCCAGGACCCGCAGCGGGGCACGCGACTTGCCGCCGCTGTCGCCGACCAGCCGTACGTCCGGCGCGAGCAGTTCCATCAGCCCCGCCAGGTCGCCGCCGGCCGCCGCGGCCAGGAAGCGCTCGGTGAGGTCACGGCGCCGGGCGGGATCGACCTCGTAGCGCGGGCGCCGCTCCTCGACGTGCCGGCGGGCGCGGCCGGCGAGTTGGCGCACCGCCGGTTCGCCGCGGTCGAGCAGGGAGGCGATGTCGGCGTACGGATAGCCGAACGCCTCGCGCAGGACGAAGACCGCGCGTTCCAGCGGCGAGAGGGACTCCATGACGACGAGCACGGCCAGCGAGACGGAGTCGGCGAGTACGGCCCGCTCGGCGGTGTCCGGGACGGTGTCGCCGAAGTCGGTGGCGTACGGTTCGGGCAGCCAGGGGCCGACGTAGGTCTCGCCGCGCGCCTTGATCTGGCGCAGCCGGTCGACGGCGAGGCGGGTGGTGACGCGCACCAGGTAGCCGCGCGGCTCGCGCACCGCGGACCGGTCGCCGCCCGACCAGCGCAGCCACGCGTCCTGGACCACGTCCTCCGCGTCGGCCACCCGGCCCAGCATGCGGTAGGCCACCCCGAGGAGAACGGGACGGTGTTCCTCGAAGACGTCGGTCACGGTGTCGGCGTTCACGGCACCATCCCAGCCGACCCGTGTGACCGTGTCCAGGCGGCGCCGGCGGGCCGCGGGCGGTGCGGGGCCCGGCCGGGAACCGGGGGCTACCGGCTGGTAGCAATTGCTGACAAGCTGTCTACGGCGTCAGGCGGCGTCCGTTTCCGCGAGTCCCAGACGAGGAGCACCCTCATGTCCGCGACCGTCTCCTTCAAGGTCACCTCTCCCCTCGGCCCGCAGCCCGTGACCCTGTCCTACGCGCGCGTGGGACGCGGCGAACCGCTGCTCCTGCTGCACGGCATCGGCCACCACCGCCAGGCCTGGGACCCGGTGGTGGACATCCTGGCGACCGAACGCGAGGTGATCGCCGTGGACCTGCCCGGATTCGGCGCCTCCCCGTCGCTGCCGGACGGCCTCGCCCACGACCTGCCGACCATGAACGCCGCCCTCGGTGCCCTGTGCGAGACGCTGGAGCTGGACCGGCCGCATGTCGCCGGCAACTCGCTCGGCGGTCTGCTGGCCCTGGAACTCGGCCGCGAGCGGCTCGTACGGTCCGTCACCGCCCTGTCGCCCGCGGGTTTCTGGACCCAGGCCGAGCGGCGGTACGCGTTCGCCGTGCTGCTCGGCATGCGCGGGGTCGCCGAGCGGATGCCGCTGCCGCTGGTCGAGCGCCTCGCCCGTTCCGCGGCCGGCCGGGCCGCGCTGACCAGCACCATCTACGCCCGTCCCGGCCGCCGTTCGCCGGAGGCCGTGGTCGCCGAGACGCTCGCGCTCGCCGGAGCGACCGCCTTCACCGAGACGCTCCGCGCGGGCACCACCGTACGGTTCACCGACGACGTGCCCGGCATTCCCGTGACCGTCGCGTGGGGCACCCGTGACCGGCTGCTCCTCCCCCGGCAGGGCGTCCGCGCGAAGCGGACCATCCCCCGGGCGCGGCTGATCCGGCTGCCGGGCTGCGGCCACGTACCGATGAACGACGACCCGGCGCTGGTCGCCCGCGTCGTCCTCGACGGCAGCCGCTGAGCGGCCCGCGCGGCGAGCGCGCGGGGTGCGTCACGGCTGCCTGCCGGGCGCGCCCTCCCCCGCCCTCGCGATCGGCTGTTCACCCGGGGTTGGTCTGCGCGCCGCGCCGACCGCGTAGGTGTGGCAGCGCACACTGGCCGGATCCAGTCCCGGGAGGCGCATCCATGTCCCACCGTCCGTTCCCAGGCCGTCGCGCCGTACTGCGCGGCTCGCTCGCGGCCTCGGCGGCCCTGTCCCTGCCCACCGCGCTCGGCACGGCGCCCGCCTTCGCCCGCTCCGGACGCCCGGAAGCCGCCTGGGGGGTGCAGACGGGCGACGTGACCCACGACTCGGGGCTGGTGTGGGTGCGGTCGGACCGTCCCGCCCGGATGATCGTCGAGACCTCGGCGACGGAGTCGTTCCGGCGCGCACGCAGATGGCGCGGCCCGCTGCTCGGCCCGGGCACCGACTTCACCGGCACCACCCGGCTGCGCGGGCTGCCGCCGGGCGAGCGGATCCACTACCGGGTGCTGCTCGCCGACCCCGACGACCCGCGCCGCGGCGGTGAACCGGTGACCGGCACCTTCCGTACGGCGCCGGCCCGGCGGCGCGACGGTGTGCGGTTCCTGTGGTCGGGCGATCTCGCCGGTCAGGGCTGGGGCATCAACCCCGACCTCGGCGGCTACCGCATCTTCGACGCGATGGCCCGGCTCGACCCCGACTTCTTCCTCTTCAGCGGCGACACCGTGTACGCCGACGGGCCGGTCGCGGCGACCGCCGCCCTTCCGGATGGCGGCGTCTGGCGCAACATCACCACCGAGGAGAAGTCCAAGGTCGCCGAGACCCTCGCCGAGTTCCGGGGGAACTTCCGCTACAACCTGCTCGACGAGAACCTGCGCCGGTTCAACGCCCGGGTGCCGTCGATCGTGCAGTGGGACGACCACGAGGTGCGCAACAACTGGTACCCCGGCCAGCGGATCGCGGACACCGACACGCGCTACACCGAGAAGAGCGTCGACGTCCTGGCGGCCCGCGCGCGGCGCGCGTTCAGCGAGTACTTCCCGATGTCGGCACTGCGGCCGGGCGCCCGGGAGGGCCGGGTGTACCGGGTGCTGCGGCAGGGGCCGCTGCTCGACGTGTTCGTGCTGGACATGCGGACGTACCGGGGCGCCAACTCCACCGGTGACCAGCGCGTGGACCCGCAAGGCATCCTCGGACGGGAGCAACTGGACTGGCTCAAGCGGGAGCTGGCGCGGTCGCGGGCGGTGTGGAAGGTGATCGCCGCCGACATGCCGATCGGCCTGGTCGTGCCGGACACGACCGAGGGCCGACCGCACGTGGAGGCGGTGGCACAGGGCGACCCGGGTGCGCCGCTGGGCCGGGAACTGCAGATCGCGGAGCTGCTGCGGTTCGTCAAGCACCGGCGGATCACCGGCACCGTGTGGCTGACGGCGGACGTGCACCACACCTCGGCGCAGCACTACCGGCCCGCGCAGGCCGCGTTCGGTGACTTCGAGCCGTTCTGGGAGTTCGTCTCGGGACCGCTGAACGCGGGTGCCTTCCCCGCCGTCGCGCTGGACGGCACCTTCGGTCCCGAGCGGGTGTGGGTGAAGGCGCCGAGCGTCTCGAACGTCTCCCCGGCCGGGGGTTACCAGTTCTTCGGCGAGGTCGACATCGACGGTGACAGCGGCGAGTTGACGGTGCGGATGCGGGAGCAGGACGGCACGGTGCTGTTCACGAAGACGCTGCAGCCGGGCCTGGTCGGCCAGTAACGCAGCACATCAGACAGAAGTGCGCCTTTACTCGTCAGTCACGGCATGTTCGTGATCACGAAACACGATTCCTTCACAGTGGCTGTATGAGTCGAGACATGTCTGAAGTGACGAACACCCCGAACGGCGGCCCCGCGCACGGCCGCCCGGCCCCGGCCGGACTCGCGACGCGGTGCACGGCGGCGTTCCACGCATGGTGGGTACGCCGCCACGGCCACGCACCCCCGGTACGCGATACCGGCGATGCCCCGCCGCCTCCCGCCGCGGCCGGGGAGAGCGAGCTGTGGCGGATGCGGACGACGGTGAAGGACGCACCGGGCGCGCTGGCCGCGCTCTGCACGGCGCTGGCCGAGCGGCGGGTGGACATCCTGAGCCTCCAGACGCATCCGCTGGGCGAGGACACCGTGGACGAGTTCCTGCTGCGGGCGCCTGCGGGAACGGACCTGAGCGGTGCGGTGTCACGCGCCGGGGGCACGGACACCTGGACCGAGCGCGCCGACGCCCACGACCTGGTGGACGCCCCGACCCGGGTGCTGGGACTGGCCGCCCGCACCGCCGCGGACGCCGCCGAACTGCCGCTGGCACTGCGCCAGTTGCTCGGGCGGTGCACGATCGGCTCACGGCCCGCCGTACCGGTGGCCGGCCCGGCGGCGGACGTGACCGTACCGGCGGAGGGTTCGCTGGAGGGCACCGTGATCCGGCTGCGCGACCCGGAGGGCGGGGTACTCACCGTGGAGCGGCCGCATCTGCCGTTCACCCCCACCGAGTTCGCCCGCGCCCGGGCGCTGGTGGAGCTGGACGCCCGGCTCGGTCCGCGCATCCCGCGCGGCCGTGATGTGCTGACGCTGCCGGAGGGCAGTGACGTCACCGTGCGCCGGGCGGACACCGGCGATCTGGCCGCCGCGCGGGCGATGCACGAACGCTGCTCCACCGAGACCCTGCGCAGGCGCTACCACGGTCCGGTCGGTGACGCGGACCGCTATCTGAACCATCTGCTCAGCCCGCGCTTCGGGCGGACGCTCGCCGCGCAGACCGCCTCGGGCCGCGTCGTCGCCCTCGGCCACCTGCTGTGGGACGGCGACGAGACCGAGGTCGCGCTGATCGTGGAGGACGCCTGGCAGCGCCGCGGCATCGGCGCGCAGCTCCTCGCACGGCTGGTGTCGATGGCCGCCGAGGCGGGCTGCGCCCGGGTGTACGCCGTGACGCAGGCGTCCAACACCGGCATGGTCGCCGCGATGCGCGGGCTCGGCCTGCCGCTCGACTACCAGATCGAGGAGGGCACCCTGGTGATCACCGCCCGCCTGGACGCCGTACGCGCGCACCACGCGCGGGAGTCGGGGGAGCGGATCGGCCGGTCGTAGGACGTGCGCGCGCGGGGAACGGCCCGGCGGTCGCCGGGCCGCTCCCCGCGCGGTGCCTCAGCCCTGGGCCAGCGCCTCCGCGCGGTCGGGCGTCCCGGTCCGCTCCCCCAGCGCGGCGTCCAGGTCGGCCCACAGGTCCTCGACGTCCTCCAGGCCGACGGAGAGCCGCAGCAGCCGGTCGCCGACCCCGGCGTCCCTGCGGTCGCCTGCGTCGACGATGCGGTGGCTGATGGACGCCGGGTGCTGGATGAGGGAGTCCACGCTGCCGAGGCTCACCGCCGGGGTGATCAGCCGTACGCCGGCGATCACCTCGTGCGGGTCGCCAAGCACCTCGAAGGAGACCATCGCCCCGCCGATGCCCGGGTAGTGCACCCGGCTGACGCGCGGGTCGGCGGCGAGCCGGGCGGCGAGTTCCGCGGCGTTCGCGGACGCTGCCCGTACGCGCACCGGCAGGGTCGACAGGCCCCGCAGCAGCAGATAGCCGGCCAGTGGATGCAGCACGCCGCCGGTGGCGAACCGCACCTGGCGCAGCTGTCCGGCGAACTCCTCGTCGCAGGCCACCACACCCGCCAGGACGTCCCCGTGACCGCCGAGGTACTTGGTCGCGCTGTGCAGGACCAGGCGCGCCCCGTGCTCGGCCGGGCGCTGGAGGACCGGGGTGGCGAAGGTGTTGTCGACGAGCAGCGGCACGGAGCCGCAGGCGTGGGCGACGGCCCGCAGGTCGATCTCGGCGAGGGTGGGGTTGGCCGGGGACTCCACCAGCACCAGGCCGGTGTCCGGGCGGAGCGCGTCGGCGACCCCGGCCGGGTCGGTCCAGGTCACCTCGGAGCCGAGCAGTCCGGCGGTCAGCAGATGGTCGCTGCACCCGTACAGGGGCCGCACGGCGACGACGTGCCGCAGCCCCATGGAGCCGCGGACCAGCAGGGCGGCGCTGAGCGCGGCCATGCCGCTGGCGAACGCGACCGCCGACTCGGTGCCCTCCAGCCGGGCCAGCGCGGTCTCGAAGCGGGCGACGGTGGGGTTGCCGAGCCGCCCGTAGACGGGCGGCCCGTCCGGTTCGGCGCCGGTGGTGGCGAAGGCGTCGATACGGGCGGCCTCGGCCCTGCTGTCGTACGAGGGGTAGGTGGTGGACAGGTCGATCGGCGGGGCGTGCAGCCCGAGTCCGGCGAGATCGTCCCGGCCGGCGTGCACGGCCTCGGTGGCGAGTGCTCTGGTGGTGCGTCGCGTTTCCATGCCCATGTCCATACCGGGAGGGTGAACACCGGACGGGCTCCCGGAGCGGGCCGCCGTGCTACGTTCGGCGCGTGGCCGAAACTGTCGTACTGGATCCGGTGGATCTTCATCTGCTGCGGCTGTTGCAGAACGACGCCCGGGCGACCTACCGGGACCTCGCCGCGCAGGTCGGGGTCGCGCCGTCGACCTGTCTGGACCGGGTGGCCCGTCTGCGCCGCTCCGGCGTGATTCTCGGGCACCGCCTGGAACTGGATCCGGCCAAGCTGGGCCGCGGTCTCCAGGCACTGCTGTCGGTGCAGGTCAGGCCGCACCGGCGGGAACTGGTGGGGCCGTTCGTGGAGCGGATCAGGGCGCTGCCGGAGTCGCTGACCGTGTTCCATCTGACCGGCCCCGACGACTATCTGGTGCATGTGGCGGTCGCGGACATGGCGGACCTGCAGCGGCTGGTGCTCGACGAGTTCACGTCGCAGCGGGAGGTGGCCCGGGTGGAGACCCGGCTGATCTTCCAGCGGTGGGACTGCGGTCCGATGCTGCCGCCTTCGCCCTCGGCACAATCGGGGTGACGTGCGGCGGACCGCATACCAGGATGGTCCGCATGTCACAGACCAACAGCGCCCTCCCCCGTCAGGTCGCCGACGCCTACGTCGACGAGCTCATCGCCCTCGACCCGATCACCGGAACGTACCTGGGGGTGAAGGAGAGTTCCTCCCGGCTGCCCGATCTCTCGCCCGCCGGACAGGAGGCGCTCGCCGACCTCGGCCGGGCCACCCTCGCGCGGCTCGACGAGGCCGAGCGCCGGCCGGGCGCGGACAGCGACATCGAACGCCGCTGCGCCCGTCTGCTGCGCGAGCGGCTGACCGCGGAGCTGGCCGTGCACGAGGCCGACGAGGGGCTGCGCGCGGTCGGCAACCTGGGCACCGTCGCGCATTCGGTGCGCGAGGTGTTCACCGTGACGCCGGCGGAGACGGAGGAGGACTGGGCGGCGATCGCGCAGCGGCTGCTGGCGGTCCCCGCCGCGCTGGCGGGGTACCGGGAGTCCCTGGCGCTCGGCCTGGAACGCAAGCTGTACGCGGCTCCGCGCCCGACCCGGACGTTCGTCGGGCAGCTCACCGAGTGGGCGGACACGGGCGGGGGCCGCGGCTGGTTCGAGGACTTCGCGGCCACCGGGCCCGACGCTCTGCGCACGGAGCTGGACGAGGGCGCCCGGGCGGCGACCGCGGCCGTGGTGGAGCTGCGGGACTGGATGCGCGACGTGTACGCGCCGGCGATCGAGGGCGCGCCGGACACCGTGGGCCGCGAGCGCTACGCCCGCTGGTCCCGCTACTACAACGGCACCGACCTCGACCTCGACGAGGCGTACGCGTACGGCTGGTCCGAGTACCACCGGCTGCTCGGCGAGATGAAGAAGGAGGCCGAGAAGATCCTGCCCGGCGCCGGCACGCCATGGGTGGCGCTGGCGCACCTGGACGAGCACGGGCGGCACATCGAGGGCGTGGACGAGGTCCGCGTGTGGCTCCAGGGCGTGATGGACCGGGCGATCGAGGCGCTGGACGGCACCCACTTCGACCTCGCCGAGCGGGTGCGGAAGGTGGAGTCGCGGATCGCCCCGGCCGGCAGCGCGGCGGCGCCGTACTACACGCCCCCGTCAGAGGACTTCTCCCGGCCCGGCTGCACCTGGCTGCCCACGATGGGGCTGACCCGCTTCCCGGTCTACGACCTGGTCTCCACCTGGTACCACGAGGGCGTGCCCGGCCATCACCTCCAGCTGGCGCAGTGGGTGCACGTGGCGGAGAACCTCTCCCGCTACCAGGCGTCGGTGGGCGGGGTCAGCGCCAACGCCGAGGGCTGGGCGCTGTACGCGGAGCGGCTGATGGACGAGCTCGGTTTCCTCGCGGACGCGGAGGAGCGGCTGGGCTACCTGGACGCGCAGATGATGCGGGCGGCGCGGGTCATCGTCGACATCGGCATGCACCTCGAGCTGGAGATCCCGGCGGACTCGCCGTTCCACCCGGGTGAGCGCTGGACGCCGGAGCTGGCCGAGGAGTTCTTCGGGGCGCACAGCAGCCGCCCGGCGGACTTCGTGGAGAGCGAGCTGACGCGCTATCTGACGATCCCGGGCCAGGCGATCGGCTACAAGCTCGGTGAGCGGGCCTGGCTGCTGGGCCGGGAGAAGGCCCGCGAGCGGCACGGCGACGCCTTCGACCTCAAGGCCTGGCACATGGCCGCGCTGTCACAGGGGTCGCTGGGCCTGGACGACCTGGTGGACGAACTGTCGGCGCTGTGAGCCGGGCCGGCGCCCGTCAGCGCCGGAATCCCCCCTCGGAGTCGATGACCTGACCGGTGATCCAGTCCGCCTCGTCCGTGGCCAGCCACGCGATGAGGCGGGCGGGGTCGTCGGGCATGCCCCAGCGTCCGGCGGGGAAGAGCGCGGCGATGGCGTCGTAGGTCTCGCCGGTCAGGTAATCGGTGTCGACCGGGCCGGGGTTGACCGTGTTCACGGTGACCGCGTGCTCGGCGAGGGTGGTCGCGAGGGAACGCGTGATGGAGGCGAGCGCGCCCTTCTGGAGGGCGTAGGCGATCTCGCCGGGCATACCGCCGCCGATGTCCTGCCCCGAGGTCATCATCATGACGCGCCCGCCCGGGGTGCGGGGCGGCAGTCCGGCGCGGTGCCGGGCGTGGGCCTGGACGAGCAGCAGCACCGAGCGGGTGTCCACGGCCCAGTGCGCGTCGAGCATGGCGGCGTCGATCGTGTCGAGGTCGCCGTCGGAGCCGCTGAGGGCGTGATTGGCGACGAGGATGTCGAGCCGTCCGCCGAACGCCGCCACCGCGCGGGCGTGCAGTGCGGCGGGGGCCGCGGGGTCGGTGAGGTCACCGGGGCCGGCGATCACCCGGGCGCCGGGGTCGCCGAGGGCCTCGCGCACGGAGGCGGTCACGTCCTCGGTGCGGTCGGCGCCCCAGGGCCTGGCGGCGTCGTGCGGCACATGATGATGCAGGTAGACACTGGCTCCGTAGGCGGCGAGCCGCCGCGCGACGGCGTGTCCGATGCCGCCGCGCCTGCTGGCCCCGGTGACCAGCGCGGTGCGGCCGCGCAGGGGCAGGGGGTCACGGCGCAGTGCTTCGGGGGCGGGGTGCGGAAGCTTGGGCATGATCGCCATCATGGGGTGCGTACGGGACCGGCGCACAGGGATTTCCCTGCCCCGGCCCGTACGGTTCAGCATCCGCAGGCGTCGGCTCCCACGGGTGCGGTCAGCGGGTCTGCGGCCCGGCGCTCGCGGCCGTGCCGGGTCTCGAACTCGAGGCCCTCGCGCACCCAGTACTCGAAGCCGCCGAGCATCTCCTTGACCCGGTGGCCGAGTTCGGCGAGGGCGAGTGCCGCGCGGGCGGCGCCGTCGCAGCCCGGGCCCCAGCAGTACGTGACGACCGGCACCGACGGGTCGAGGAGTTCGGCGGCCCGCTCCGGGACGAGGGCGGTGGGCAGGTGCAGCGCGCCGGGGACATGGCCCTGGTCCCAGGCCTCGGTGGAGCGGGAGTCCACGAGGACGAACCCGGGGTCGCCGCCGGCCGCGAGCGCGGCGGCGACATCGGAGACGTCGGTGTGGAAGGCGAGGCTCGCGCGGAAGTGGGCGGCGGCCTCGGCCGGGGAGGCGGGCGCGACGCGCAGGACGGGGTTCACGGCGGTGGTGGTCATGGGAAGGACGCTACGGCCGTGGAGTCCGGGCCTGAAGTGGGGTTCCCCGGTCTTCCTCTTGATCCACCGGGGATCTCCCTGCTACTTCTCGGGCATGACCGCGTATTCCCCGGACGCCACCGACTGGCGCATTCTCGACGTCCTCCAGCGGGAGGGACGCGCCAGTTTCGCCGAACTCGCCCGTGCCGTCTCCATGTCCGCGAGCGCGGTCACCGAGCGGGTGCGCCGGCTGGAGGAGGCCGGGGTGATCCGGGGCTACGCGGCGGTGGTCGATCCCGAGCGACTGGGGCTGCCGATCCTGGCGTTCGTCCGGCTGCGGTACCCGACCGGCAACTACAAGCCGTTCCACGACCTCGTCGCCGTGACGCCCGAGATCCTGGAGGCGCACCATGTGACGGGCGACGACTGTTTCGTCATCAAGGTCGCCGCCCGTTCGATGCGGCACCTGGAGGAGGTGTCCGGCCGGATCGGCGCGCTCGGCTCGGTGACCACCAGCGTCGTCTACTCCTCACCGCTGCCGCGCCGCCCCCTGGGCCGGTGAGGCGGTCCTACTCCGTTCCGCGCTGCCGCAGCCGCGAACCCGACCGTCCCTTCACGACCTCCAGCTGGGCGTGTATCCGCCGCCGCAGATCGGCGACATGGCTGACGATGCCGACGCTGCGGTCGCGTTCGCGCAGGGAGTCCAGCACGTCCAGCACCTCGTCGAGGGTCTGGTCGTCGAGGCTGCCGAAACCCTCGTCGATGAAGAGGGTGTCCAGCCGGACCCCGCCCGCCTCGTCGGTGACGACGTCCGCGAGGCCCAGGGCGAGAGCGAGCGAGGCGAAGAAGGTCTCGCCGCCGGAGAGGGTCGCGGTGTCGCGTTCCCGTCCGGTCCAGGCGTCCACGACGTGCAGTCCGAGGCCGCTGCGGCCGCGGCCGGTGCGGTCGTCGGAGTGGACGAGGGTGTAGCGGCCGGAGGACATGCGGTGCAGCCGTACGGTCGCGGCGGCGGCGACCTGTTCCAGCCGGGCGGCGAGGACGTACGACTCCAGGCGCATCCGGCGTTCGTTGTCCGCGGAGGTGCCGGCGGCGAGGCCCGCCATGCGGGCCACCCGGTCGTACTCCTCGCGCAGCGGCCGCAGCCGGCGTACCGAGGCGGTGGCCCGCGCGGAGAGCCGGTCGAGTTCGGCGCAGCGCCGGGCGGCGGCGTCCCGCGCGGAGGCGGCCTCGCGCACCCGGCGGCCGGCGTCGTCGGCGGCCCGCTGGGCGGAGGGGAGGTCGGCGGGCGGCCGCTGTGCGGCGGCCGCGGTCTCCGGTTCGGCGAGGACGGCCCGTACGGTGGCCTCCTCGTGCTGCCAGGTGTCCAGGCGCCGCTGGAGTTCCCGGTGGGCCGCGTCGTCCAGGAGGGCGTCGGCGGCGGCCTGCGGGGTGTCGAAGCCGGCGCGGAAGGCGGCGTCGGCGAGCCGGGCGTCGGCCTCCTTGAGCCGCTGGGCCGCTTCCTCGGCGGCACGGACGGCGTCGGCCGCTTCCGCGAGCCGCGCGGCGTCCCGTTCCAGTTGCGCGGCGCGCGCGGCGACACTGCCGGCGTCCCCGCGCGCCTGGGTCAGCTCCTCCTCCAGCGCGGAGCGTTCCCGGTCCAGCCGCTCCCGGTGGCCGACGCGGGAGGCGGCCCGGACGGCCGCCTCGCGCTGGGCGGTGATCCGCAGCCCGTGTTCCTGCTCCGCGCGGCGCAGCCGCTCCTGCGCGGAGTGCAGCACCGAGGCCGCGTCCCGTGCCTCGGTGTACTGCCGCTCCAGTTCCCCGGCCGCGCGGGCGAGCTCCTCGGTGGCGGTGTCACCGGCCTCGGCGCTCGCCGCGGCCAGTTCCTCCCGTACGACGCCGAGCCGCTGTTCGGCCTCGGCGCGCCGCGCGTCCGCGTCCCGGTAGCCGGCGAGGGCGTGCTCCTCCGTCTCGCGGTCGACGTGTCCGTCCACCTTGCGGGCGGGGGCGGGGTGTTCGGTGGCGCCGCAGACGGCGCAGGGCGTCCCGTCGGCGAGGCCGGCGGCGAGTTCGGCGGCGATGCCGTTCAGCCGCTGTTCCTTGAGGTCGAGCCAGTGCTGCTGGGCGGCGAGGGCCTGCTCCCGGGCGGTGCCGGCCCGCGCGGCGGCCGTCTGCGTCTCCCGGGCGAGCCGGTCGCGCGTCCGCGCGGCGTCCAGGCGCCGCCGCGCGGGCTCGCGCCGCGCGGCGAGTTCGCCGGCCCGGGTCGCGGCCTGCTGGGCGGACTCGATGCGTGCGTGCAGGGCGTCGCGGGTCTCCTCCCAGTCCGCGAGCCAGGTCTCGGCGTCCTCGAGGACCTCCTCGTCGACGCGTTCCTGACGGTCAAGGTCGGCGCGTTCGCCGTGGAGTTCGGTCAGGCGCCGTTCGGCGCGGCGGGCCGATTCGAGACCGCCCAGTTCCTCGGCGGCCCGGCGGGCGGCGGCCGCGAGGCCGGCCGCTCCCGCGTCCGCGAGGGACGCCGGGAGCCCAGCACGCGCGCGCAGTTCGGCGCCGACGGCTCGCCGGTGCTCGGTCTCGGCGGCGTCGCGCAGCTCCAGGGCGGGGGCGACGGTCTCCGCCTTGCGGGCCCGCTCCATGCGGGTCCGGTCCTCCCGGTGGGCGCCGGACCGCTCCTCCAGCCGCTCCGCCCGCTCCCGTGCCTCGGCGAACCGGCGTTGCAGCCGGTCCCGTTCGCGCACCTCCTCCAGGGCGCGGTCGGCCCCGGCCAGGGCGGACTCCGCGGCGGTGAGGCGGCAGTGGGCGACGGTGAGCTGTTCGCGCGCGGTGCTGCGGGCGACGGCGGCCGCGCCCAGTACGGCCTCGGCCAGTCCGGGTTCGCCGGGCGCCGACTCGGGCAGCTCCATGGTGCCGTCCGCTGCCTGCTGCATCCGGTGGGCGTCGGCCAGCAGGTCGGCGTCGCCGTCGCGCACCCGGGACTCGGTCGCCCGCCGGCGTTCCGCGAGGCGCTTCTCCACCTCGGCGAAGCGGCGGGTGTCGAAGAGGCGGCCCAGCAGCCTGCCGCGGGCTTCGGCGTCGGCGCGCAGGAAGCGTGCGAAGTCGCCCTGGGGCAGCAGCACGACCTGGCAGAACTGCTCCCTGCTCATGCCGAGGAGCTGGGTGATCTCCTCGCCGATCTCCTGGTGCGAGCGGCTGAGGTCCTTCCAGGTGCCGGAGGCCGCGTCGCGTTCACGCAGCCAGGTCTGGGCCTTGTCCAGGGTGGTGCCGGTGCCGCGTTTCTTGGGCCGCTCCCAGGGCGGCTGCCGGGTGATCTCCAGGCGGCGTCCGGCGACGGTGAGTTCGAGGGTGACCCCGGTGCGCGTACCCGGGGCGGCGTGGTCGCTGCGCAGGGTCATGCCCTGGCCGCTCTGCCGCGCGCCGGGGACGGAGCCGTACAGCGCGTAGCAGACGGCGTCCAGGACGGTGGTCTTGCCGGCGCCGGTGGGGCCGTGCAGCAGGAAGAGTCCGGCGGCCGACAGTTCGTCGAAGTCGACGCTCTGGGTGCCGCCGAAGGGGCCGAAGGCGGTGATGTCCAGGCGGTGCAGTCTCATCGCGCCACCTCCCGCACCGCGTCGTCCGCGCGGACCGCGTCGAAGGCGTCCCGCAGCACGGTGCGTTCGTGGGCGTCGGGGCCGGCGCCGCGCACGTGGGTGACGAAGTCCTCGGCGATCTGCTGGTCGTCGCGGCCGGCGAGCCGGCGGGCGTAGGAGACGCCGGCGTCGTCGGTGGTGCGGGCGGGGTCGAAGACGAGGCTGAGGGTGTGCGGGAAGCGTTCGGTGAGCCGGGCCATGGGATCGGACGGGCGGACCGGGTCGGTGAGCGTCGCCTCGATCCACGCCTCCTCGTGCCGCGCCAGCGCGGGGTCGGCGAGGAGGTCCTCCAGGGTGCCGCGGATCCGGGCCAGCGCGCGCGGCACCGGGCAGTCCACGCGCTCGGCGGTGACGGCCCCGTCGGCGGCCAGGTCGACGAGCCACACGGTCTTGCGGTGGGTGGCCTCGGAGAAGGAGTACGGCAGCGGGGAGCCGGAGTAGCGAACGCGGTCGGTGATGGTCTGGCAGCCGTGCAGATGGCCGAGCGCCACGTAGTCGACGCCGTCGAACACCCCGGCGGGCACGGCGGCCACCCCGCCGACGGTGATGTCCCGTTCGCTGTCACTGGGTTCTCCGCCGGTGACGAAGGCGTGCGCGAGGACGACGGAGCGGGTGCCGGGGGCCCGGTCGGCGAGATCGGCGCGGACACGGTCCATGGCGGCGGCGAGCACCGTCTCGTGGCCGGCCTTCTCCACGGCGAACTCGTCCCGTACCAGGGCGGGTTCGAGGTAGGGCAGCCCGTAGAAGGCTACGTCCCCGTGCTCGTCGGGCAGCACCACGGGGGTGCCGCACGCGGCCGGCTCGGTCCGCAGGTGGATGCCGGCGCGTCCCATGAGCCCGGCGCCGACGCCGAGGCGGCGGGCGGAGTCGTGGTTCCCGGAGATCATCACCGTCGGCACGCCGAGGCCGGCGAGACGGTGCAGGGCGTCGTCGAACAGCTCCACGGCGGCGAGCGGCGGCACCGCGCGGTCGTACAGGTCTCCCGACACGACCACCGCGTCCACGTCACGCTCGCGCACGGTGGTGACGAGGTGGGTGATGAACTCGGCCTGGGCATCGAGCATGCCGACCCGGTGGAAGGACCGGCCGAGGTGCCAGTCGGAGGTGTGCAGCAGTCTCATGTAGCGGCTCTGACCTGCATGTCTCTCTCGGTAACGGCTTGAAAGTCAGCACAAGCCGGCACGGAAGACCCGTGCCGGCGCCCACCACGCTAACGCCTGACTGCACCCGATTCACCACGGACCTCGTATCACGACGGACAGACCGGGCGAATGGTCAGCGAATCCGCATCTCCGACATGCCAGGACTTCGCACGCGGGGAGCGGGCCGTGGTCCACCCAGAGGGTGTTCGGCGTCGCCTGTCGCCATCACTCGTCCGCGGCCCACCGCCCGTTCTCGACGGTTTCCGGGCAAGGATGGACGGTGCCGCGCGACCGCGCGACGCGGCCCGTGCGTCTCGACGCCGCGGCCTTCATCACCTCAAGGAGGACAGCGCCCATGACCGGGCCGGCCTTGCACAAGACCGCCGCCTACCGTGCGGAGGGGCTTCCCGGAGCCCGGGAGCCCGTCACCGAGCCCTACCGGCTCGTCGTCGCCCACCTGCCCAAGGTCGAGCAGCCCGTCGACCCGCACACCTACGCCGGCGGCACGCGGGCATCCCGATGAGCGCGGCCGGCGACCGACTCCAGGACAGCGCCCGCAAGGCGGCCCTCGCCCTGCCCGGCGTCAGCCACGGACGCCCCTTCACGCCCCTGCTCGACGTGTACAAGGTCGCGGGCAAGGTGTTCCTCATCGTCACCGACGACCCGGACGAGCAGATCATCACGGTCAAGTGCGAACCCGAACACGCCCGCGCCCACGTGCGCGCCCACGCCTCGATCACACCGGGCCGCTACCTCGACAAACGCCACTGGATCACGCTGGGGCCGGGACCCGGCATCACCGAGCGACTGGTCACCGACGCGGTCGAGGACTCCTACGACCTGGTCGTCGAGCGGCTGCCGCACCGCAGCCGCCCCGGCGCCCGATGAGCACCGCAAGCGCGCCCACCAGCGGCTGAGTCCACGTCTTTTCGTCCGGAGGGAGCACCGAACGGCTTAGGATACCCCAAGGGGTATGAGGGGTATCGATCGAGGAGGATGCGTGGAGCTGGACATGGCGGCCGACGAGCTGAAGAGCGTACTCAACCGGCTGCGGCGGGCGCAGGGCCAGATCGCGGGGATCATCCGGATGATCGAGGAGGGGCGGGACTGCGAGGACGTGATCACGCAGCTCGCGGCGGTCTCCCGGGCGCTGGACCGGGCCGGTTTCGCGATCATCGCGACGGGGCTGCAGCACTGCATGGCCGAGGAGGGGCGCATGGACGGCGACCGGGACCGGATGCGCGCCCGCCTGGAGAAACTGTTCCTGTCACTGGCCTGAGCGAACGTCGAACGCCGTCACCGGGACCTGACCCGAAGCGGTGTGACGGAAGCGTCTCAGGAGAGGGACAGGAAGAGCTTCTCCATCTTCTGCACGTCGAGGCTGTCCGCGCCGCCCTCCTGGCTCAGGCACTCCTTGAGGCCGCTGGCGACGATGGCGAAGCCGGCCCGGTCCAGCGCGCGGTTGACCGCGGCGAGCTGGGTGACGACGTCCTCGCAGTCGCGTCCTTCTTCCAGCATGCGCACGACTCCCGCGAGTTGGCCCTGCGCGCGCTTGAGGCGGTTGGCGGCCGACCGGACCTGGTCGGCGGGGAGCTGGACCATGGGGTGTTCCTCTCGAAGAGCCGGTCGGGGACCGGCCGCGGCCACTGGCCGGGGCTCGGGCCTGGACGGGGACGAACATCCGGCACGGCCGGTCCGCACCAGGCGATACCCCCTGGTGCATCGAACGGCGGAACGGGGCGGGGCATTCCCGCAACCACTATGCGTCGGTGGACGGCGCGTCGCAGGGGGCAGCGGGCGACGAAGCCGTGGCGGACGCCCGCTCCGGCGCTCAGCGAGGCGACGGCGGCGAGGACCGGGCCGGTGGGCCCGGCCGGGGCCGTCGGCGCGACGGCCCCGGAGCACGGCGGCGGCGGTGACGATCACCATGACGCCGAGGCGGTCAGCAGGGCGGCGCGCTGATCACCTGCCGTCGGCGAGCCGGGCGACTGCCTTGCGCGGGTCGAAGGACGGTGTGCGGTTCCACGGCATCCTCGACAGCAGCACGCCCATGGCGCAGGTATTGGTGATGGCGGCGAAGGCGAGTCCGCCGCCGACGAACGCGGACAGCACCTGGAGGCCGGGGACGGCGAAACTGCCGAGGGCGCCCACCAGCACCAGGGAGCCGGCGACCAGA
Organism: Streptomyces sp. NPDC030893; assembly: GCF_055571535.1. Taxonomy (NCBI): domain Bacteria; kingdom Bacillati; phylum Actinomycetota; class Actinomycetes; order Kitasatosporales; family Streptomycetaceae; genus Streptomyces; species Streptomyces sp. NPDC030893. The sequence goes on from NZ_JBVIFC010000013.1 coordinate 157,791, forward strand.
CGGACCTGGCGCTCCATGTCCCAGCGCTCCTGGCCGTAGTCGGTCGGGGCGCCGGACTTCTCCCAGGCGGTCATGCCGCCCGCCAGGACCGCCAGTCCGGGGAGCCCGGCTTCGGCGAGGGCGCGTTCGGCCTGGCCGGCGCGCTGGCCGGAGCGGCACACCAGTACCACGTCGGTGTCCAGGTGCCTGGTCAGCTCCTCGCGGTGCTCGCGCAGGGTGTCCAGCGGGACGTTGTAGGCGCCGGGGATGTGCGCTCCCTCGAACTCGGCGGGGGAACGGACGTCGAGCAGCCGGGGCGGGGTGGCCGAGTCGAGCCTGGCGCGCAGTTCGTCGGTGGTCAGGCTGCGGGGGGTGGTGGAGGCGGTCACGCGTTGATCTCCTGTCGATTGCCGGAAGGTGCGGGGGTTTCGGTGGGCCGGGGCACAGGCCCTGGCCGAGGGCGTTGTCGAAGCCGTCCGGGCCGGAGCCGGGGCCGCCGGTCAGGCGCCCGGCGGCGAGGCGGTGCGGTCGCGCAGGTGTCGGTGCGGTCCGGCCCCAGCAGGTCCGGCCGTCCCGTGGCGCCGTACAGCAGGGAGCCACCGGTGAACACCGCGACCCGCTCCCCCGCCGGCCTCCAGGGTGGAGGAGACGCGGGTGAGGCGCGTTCCGGCCGCGTCGGCCCCCGGCGCCACGGAGCCGTCGTGGGCGAGGTGGGTGCGGTTCCCCGATCCGGGGGTCCCGACGGGCGGAACGGGGATCATCGCGTCTCCTCGGGTGCACTGCCAGTGATACCCAGGGGGGTATGCCTGAGCTCAACCGTAACAGGGTCCGGTCTATGCCCCGGGGGGTATCCGTCAGTGACACGCCTCACGTGTCAGGCCGCGGGAGCCACCCATCGGTGGCCCCCCGACCGGTCACGCGTCCCCGTACGCCTCCCCGCCCGGCTCGAACCGGGCCGTCCCCGCGGTCGCGTCGGCGAGCCAGGCGCGGAAGGCGGGCACGTCGGCGTCCGGAAGGCCGATCTCGATGGTGACCTCCTCGCCGTAGCGCACGTCGCGCACCTCGCGCCCGGTGGCGCGCAGGTCGTTCTGGACCTTGCCCGCACGCTGGTGGTCGACGGTCACCGTGGCGAGGCGGAAGCGGCGCCGGGTGATCGTGCCGAGGGTGTCCAGTGCCTCGCCGACGGCGCCGCCGTACGCGCGGATGAGACCGCCCGCGCCGAGCTTGATACCGCCGTAGTAGCGGGTGACGACGGCGACGACGTACCGCATGTCGCGGCGGAGCAGCATCTGGAGCATGGGCACGCCGGCGGTGCCGCCCGGCTCGCCGTCGTCGCCGGCCTTCTGGGTGGAGGCGTCGGCGCCGATGACGTAGGCGAAGCAATTGTGGGTGGCGTCGGCGTGCTCCTTGCGGACGGCGGCGATGAAGGCCTGCGCCTCCTCCTCGGTGGCCGCCGGGGCGAGGGCGCACAGGAAGCGGGAGCGGTTGATCTCGGTCTCGTGCACACCCGCGCGGGCAACGGTGCGGTACTCGTCCTGCATCCGGCCAGCCTATGCGCCGCCGCGCGGGGGGTCCGTCGGGGCTACCGCCTGCTGCCCCGGGGCACGGTGAGCGACGTCAGCAGGGCGGTTCGGGGGGCCAGGTCCCGCCATGCGGCGCCGCGCCAGGACAGCACGGCGATCGCGGAGGTGGGGAACTTGGCGCGGACCCGCTCCAGGGTGTCGTCGAGGCCGTCGCCGGCCAGCGTGAGGACGAGGTCCTCCAGTCCCGGGTTGTGGCCGACCAGCAGCAGCGTCTCGACCTCGGCCGGCACCTCGCGGATCACGGCCAGCAGCTCGGGGACCTCGCCGTGGTACAGGCGCGGGTCGTGGCGGACCGGCGGGGGTGTGCCCCACTGGGCGGCTGCCAGCTCCCAGGTCCGGCGGGCGCGTACGGCGGTGGAGCACAGCGCGAGGCCCGGCAGGCAGTCGGCCTCGGCGAGCGCGCGTCCCGCGGCCGGCGCGTCCCTGCGCCCGCGGGCCGCGAGGGGGCGTTCGTGGTCGGTGACGCCCTCCGGACGGGCGGACTTGGCGTGGCGCAGGACGACCAGCCGGCGCAGCGGTCCGGCGCCGGCACGTTCGATCATGCCGGGGATCCCAGGTCGCGGGTGAGGTCGAGGCCGAGGAGGCGGTCGGCATAGGCGTAGGTCTCGAAGCGGGCGCCGTCCGCCAGGTCCGGGTCACGCTCCACCAGGCGCAGGACGCCCAGCACACCGGCCGTGTCCAGGTCGTCCTCCCACGCGGTGCGCAGGTCCGCGCGGACCTGGTCGGGGACGGGCCGGGAGGGCCGGTGCGCCCAGGCGGCGACGGCGCGGCGCCAGCGGCCGAGGGTGTCGCCGGCGTCGCCCAGGGCGGCCGCGTCGACCGTCACGGGCGTGCTTCTGTGGTGCGCGAACAGGGTGAGGCGCAGGACGGCCGGGGCGGTGTCGTCCGGCGGGCCGGGAGCCTCCCAGTGCACGGGGGCGACGGCCACGCGCACTCCGTCGGGGGTGTCCCCGCCCTCACCCACCACGTGCAGCACCTGTGCCTCGCCCAGTCCGGTGCCCGCGTCCGGGCCGTCCTCGAACGGGCGGACGCCCAGCGCCGCGCCCGCCGCGCGGAGCTGCGTCTGCTCGCGCTCGCCGCTGAGCAGCGCCCACACGGGTGTGCCGCCGAGCTCCAGGGCGCGTACGAGCAGGTCCGCGGTGAGCAGCAGGCGCAGGTTGGTCGGGTCGAGGCCCTGTGTGTGGGCCTCGACCCGGGTCAGGCCCCGCCGGGCGGGGGCGGCGTCCACGGGTTCGCCGGTTCGGGCGTCGGTGATGCGCAGCACGAGGCGAGCGTAGGCGCGCGAGCGGGCGTACGCAGGTATCTCGCGCTCTTTTCGGAGCGCCGTACGCGGATTCCGCGCCGGGCGGCCCCGGCCTCCGGTACGGTCCGCCGCTCCGCGGGGAGGGAATCAGCGTGCGCCCCGCTTCGTTGTGCGGGGGACGGTTCTTTCACTGCTCCCGGGAGGTCCACGGTGTACGGCGACGAGGCGACGGTCCGCAAGATCCTCACCGGACTCGGTGACACCTGGGCGGTGGTGGGCCTGTCGTCGAACCGGCAGCGCGCGGCGTACGGCGTCGCACAGGTGCTCCAGCGGTTCGGCAAGCGTGTGGTGCCGGTGCACCCGAAGGCGGAGACGGTGCACGGCGAGCAGGGCTACGCCTCGCTGGCGGACATCCCCTTCGAGGTGGACGTCGTGGACGTGTTCGTCAACAGCGATCTGGCCGGGGCGGTCGCGGACGAGGCGGTGGCCAAGGGCGCGAAGGCGGTGTGGTTCCAGCTCGATGTCGTCGACGAGGCGGCCTACGAGCGCACCCGGGCGGCGGGCCTGGAGATGGTGATGGACCGCTGCCCCGCGATCGAGATACCCCGGCTGGGTTAGGCGCCCCCGGGGAGGCGGGTCGCCGGTGCGGTGGCCCGCCTCAGGCCACGCCGAGCCCCTCCAGCACCTCGGCTCCCGGCAGTTCGGCGAACGCCTTGCCGGGTACCAGCAGCTTGCCGCGCCGCCGCCCGCTGCCGACGAGGACGTACGGCAGGTCCACGACGGCCGCGTCGATCAGTACCGGCCAGCCGCCCGGCAGTCCGACCGGGGTGATGCCGCCGTACTCCATGCCGGTCTCCCCGGTCGCCGTGTCCATCGGGGCGAAGGAGGCCTTGCGGGCGCCGAGGTGACGGCGTACGACACCGTTGACGTCGAGCCGGGTGGTGGAGAGCACGACACACGCGGCGAGCGTGCTCCCGCCGCCGCGCCTGCCCGCGACGACCACGCAGTTCGCCGACCGCTCCAGCAGGTCCCGGCCGTAGTGCTCGACGAAGACGGCGGTGTCGGCCCAGCGCGGGTCGGTGTCGACGTACAGGATCCGGTCGGCGGGGACGCTGCCGCTCCAGGCGCGGACGGCGGCCGCGACCGGGCCGGTGAGCTCGTCGAGGCACTCGGGGGCGGGCGTGGCGTGGTCGAAGTCTCCGATGGGTGCACGCATGGCCGCACCGTAACAGCGGTCCGGCGGCTGCCGGAGGCGCGTCTCAGCGCACGGGCGGCACCGACACGAACATGATCATCTCCATCGGCGCCTCGCCCCGGTTGGCGTAGGCGTGGGGCGCGTCGGCCTCGAACGAGGCGCTGGCACCGGCCGGCACCCGGTGCTCGGTCCCGTCGACGGTGAGGGTCAGCTCCCCCGCGGTGACGTGGAGGAGTTCGACCGTACCGGCCGGGTGGGGGTCGGAGTCGCTGTTCTCGCCCGGCATGAGCCGCCAGTCCCACATCTCCAGCGGGCCGGGCGCCTCCGTGCCGGCGAGCAGCCGGTTGAAGCTGCCGCCCTCGGTGTGCCAGAGCCGCACGGCCCGGTCGGCGGAGACGACCCGGACCCTGGGGCCCTGCTCGTAGTCGAGCAGGGTGGTGATGCTGACGCCGAGCGCGTCCCCGATCTTGACGACGGTGCCGATGCTCGGGTTGGTGCGGGCCTGTTCGATCTGGATCAGCATGCCGCGGCTGACCCCCGCCCGCGCCGCGAGCACGTCCAGGGTGAAGCCGCGCTCGGTGCGCCACCGTTTGACGTTGCGCGCCAGGGATTGGGTCAGCAGGTCGAGGTCCGACACGTTCCATCCAATGCAGTTGAATATTTTGAATGACAGAGTTCACTCTGCTCGACTACGGTGTGGTGCACCCGATCGTTCACCGCACTGTACTGCGAGGTCCACCGTGGCAGCACTGTTCGCCCTGACCACCAGCCTGCTGTGGGGTCTGGCCGACTTCGGCGGCGGACTGCTGGCCCGGCGCACCCCCGCGCTGACCGTGGTGGTGGTCTCACAGTCCGTGGCGGTGGCCGTGCTCGGCGCGATCGTGGCCGCCACGGGCGCCTGGAGCGAGGCGGACGGCCGGCTCTGGTTCGCGGTGGCCGCCGGCCTCGTCGGCCCCGTCGCGATGCTCGCCTTCTACAAGGCCCTCGCCCTGGGCCCGATGGGCGTCGTCTCGCCGCTCGGCTCGATGGGGGTCCTCGTGCCGCTCGGGGTGGGCCTGGCGCTGGGTGAGCGGCCGGGGCCCGCGCAGTTCGCGGGCATCCTGGTGGCCGTCGCCGGTGTCGTGCTGGCCGGCGGACCGCAGTTCAGGGGCGCCCCGGTGCAGCGGCAGGCGGTCCTCCTCACCCTGGTCGCCGCGTTCGGCTTCGGCGCGGTGATGGCCCTGATCGCCGAGGCGTCGACCACGCTCACCGGCCTCTTCCTCGCCCTGTTCGTACAGCGCGTCACCAATGTCGCGGCGGGTGGCCTCGCCCTGTACGTGTCCGTGCGGCGCGGCAGTCCCGCCCTCGCCCCGGGCGGCTTCCCCTGGCGTTCGCTGCCGGCGCTCGCGTTCGTGGGACTCGCCGATGTGGCGGCCAACGGAACGTACTCGATCGCCGCGCAGACCGGCCCCGTCACGGTGGCCGCGGTCCTCGCCTCGCTCTACCCGGTGGTGACCGCGGTCGCCGCCCGGGGCCTGCTCGGGGAGCGGCTCCGCGGGGCCCAGGCGGCCGGGGCGGGGCTCGCCCTGATGGGGTCCGTACTGCTGGCGACGGGGTGAGGACCCGTCGCCCCGTCAGCTCCCGGGTTCCAGCTCGGCGAGCCGGGCCGGGGCGCCGGCGTCCAGCTCCGCGAGCCGGGCCACGCTCTCCTCGTCCAGCAGCGACAGCGCCCGCAACTGCTCCGGGGTGACGTCCTCCGGAATCGGCACGGGCGCCGGGGTGCGCAGCGGCGGCTGCCAGCCCTCGGCGGGGGTCCAGCGGCGTACGACCCGGGCCGGGGCGCCCGCGACCACGGCGTGGTCGGGCACCGTGCCCCGGACCACCGCGCCCGCGGCGACCACCACGTTCCGCCCGATGCGCGCGCCCGGAAGGATCACCGCGCCGGTGCCGATCCAGCAGCCGGGGCCGATCTCCACCGGCTCCATCCGCGGCCACTGCTTGCCGATGGGCTCGTGCGGATCGTCGTAGGAGTGGTTCGTGGAGGTGATGTAGACGTACGGCCCGAAGTAGCAGTCGCTGCCGATGGTGACGGTCGTGTCGGCGATGACGTGGCTGCCGCGGCCCAGGACGACGCCGTCCCCGAGGCGCAGGATCGGTTCGGGACCGAGGTCCAGGCCGGGCATCAGACCGGCGGTGAGGGTGACCTGCTCGCCGATGATGCAGTGCGCGCCGATCCGGATCCAGGGCTCTCCGAAGACCGTGCCGAGCGGGAAGGCGAGCCGGGTGCCCGTTCCCATGGCGGCGAAGCGGAAGTGGCCGGGGTGTTCGGCGGTCACCGAGCCCGTGCGCTGCACCCAGGACCAGCCCGCGTGGACCGCGCGCTGAGCGAGGCGGCGCGGCCAGGACGAGAACGTGTTCTTGCGCTTGGGCACGCGTTCACCGTAGTCGGCGGGTGCGGCGCGGACGGGCCGGTGCCCCTGTGATCTTCACCCCACCGCACTGGCGTACGGTGCGGGGTGTCTACGACGTCCGTGGAGGAGAACGCGATGACGCACCGTGCGCTGATCACCGGCATCGGCGGCAAGGAGCCGCGGGTGGACCCGGGCGCCTTCGTGGCGCCCACGGCCTCCGTGCTCGGGGACGTGACCCTGCACGCCGGCGCGAGCGTCTGGTACGGGGCGGTGCTGCGCGGTGACGTGGAGCGGATCTCCGTCGGCGCGAGCAGCAATGTGCAGGACAACTGCACGCTGCACGCCGATCCGGGGTTCCCGGTCAGTGTGGGCGAGCGGGTGTCGATCGGGCACAACGCCGTGGTGCACGGGGCGACCGTGGGCGACGACTGCCTGATCGGAATGGGGGCGACGGTCCTGAACGGCGCGGTGATCGGGGAGGGGTCGCTGGTCGCCGCCCAGGCGCTGGTGCCGCAGGGGATGCGGGTGCCGCCCGGGTCGCTGGTCGCGGGGGTCCCGGCGAAGGTCCGGCGGGAGCTGACGGACGAGGAGCGTCAGGGGCTGACGCTCAACGGCACGATGTACGCGGCGCTGGCGGAGGTCCACCGGGAGGAGCACGGGGCGTAGGGATGCGCTGTTTGGCGCTCCGCTCCGCGCTCCGCACCGCGCTCAGGCGTTCCAGCTCCACTCCGCCACCTCGGGCAGGTCGGTGCCGTGCTCGCGGATCCAGACGTGGTGCCGGCTGCGCGCGTCGGCCATCCGCTGCCGGACGGCGGCGGCGCGCACGGCGAGCCCGGGGACGCGGTCGATGACGTCCATGACCAGCCGGTAGCGGTCGAGATCGTTGCGGACCACCATGTCGAACGGCGTGGTCGTGGTGCCGGACTCCTTGTAGCCGCGCACATGCAGGTGGTGGTGGCCGTTGCGGCGGTAGGCGAGGCGGTGGATCAGCCACGGATAGCCGTGGTAGGCGAAGATCACCGGCTTGTCCGCGGTGAACAGGCCGTCGTACTCGAACTCGCTCATGCCGTGGGGATGCTGCTCGCGCGGCAGCATCCGGGCGATGTCGACGACGTTCACCACGCGGACCGCGAGCTCCGGCAGATGGCGGCGCAGCAGCTGGGCGGCGGCCAGCACCTCCTGGGTGGGCACGTCACCGGCGCAGGCCAGGACGACGTCGGGTTCGCCGCCGTTCTCGGTGCCCGCCCACTCCCAGATCCCGGCGCCCCGCGCGCAGTGGACGCGTGCCTCGTCCATCGACAGCCAGTCGTAGCAGGGCTGTTTGCCGGCCACGATCACATTGACGTAGTCGCGGCTGCGCAGGGCGTGGTCCGCGACGGACAGCAGGGTGTTGGCGTCCGGGGGGAGATAGACCCGTACGACGTTGGGGCTCTTGTTGAGCACGTGGTCGACGAAGCCGGGGTCCTGGTGGGAGAAGCCGTTGTGGTCCTGGCGCCACACGTGGGAGGTGAGCAGGTAGTTGAGCGAGGGGATGGGGGCGCGCCAGGGCAGTTCGCGGCAGGTCTTCAGCCATTTGATGTGCTGGTTGACCATGGAGTCGACGATGTGCACGAACGCCTCGTAGCAGGAGAACAGTCCGTGCCGGCCGGTGAGGAGGTAGCCCTCGAGCCAGCCCTGGCAGAGGTGTTCGGAGAGGACCTCCATCACCCGGCCGTGCCGGTCGAGGTGCTCGTCGACGTCCAGGGTGGCGGCCTGCCAGGCCTTGCCGCTGGCGCCGTAGACGGCCTGCAGCCGGTTCGAGGCGGTCTCGTCGGGGCCCATGAGCCGGAAGTCCCGCCGGACGGAGGTGTCCCGCATGACCCGTTCCAGGAGGTCGCCGAGGACGCGGGTGGGCTCGTGCAGGGTGGTGCCGGGCTTGTCGACGGGGACGGCGAACGCGTCCAGGGACGGCATGGGCAGCTCGCGCGCCAGCAGCCCGCCGTTGGCGTACGGGGTGGAGCCGAGGCGCCGGGCGCCCTCGGGGAGACAGGCCAGGACGTCCGCGACGGGCCGCCCCTCGCCGTCGAAGAGTTCCCCGGGCCGGTACGACTTCAGCCACGCCTCCAGCTGCCGCAGGTGCTCGGGGTTCTCGCGGACGCCGGGCAGCGGCACCTGGTGGGAGCGCCAGGTGCCCTCGACGGGCTGTCCGTCGACCTCGCCGGGGCCGGTCCAGCCCTTCGGGGTGCGCAGCACGATCACCGGCCATCGGGGACGCTCGGTGACGCCCTCCTCGCGGGCGGCGCGCTGCGCCTCGGCGATGCGGTCCAGGGCGGTGTCCAGGGCGTGCGCCATCGCGCGGTGGACGTCGGCGGGCTCGCTGCCGCTCACGTGGAGCGGCTCGTGGCCGTAGCCGCGCAGCAGCGCGTCGAGCTCGGGCTCGGGCAGGCGGGCCAGGACGGTCGGGTTGGCGATCTTGTAGCCGTTGAGGTGCAGGATCGGCAGGACGGCGCCGTCGTGCACCGGGTCGAGGAACTTGTTGGAGTGCCAGGAGGCGGCCAGCGGCCCGGTCTCCGCCTCGCCGTCGCCGATCACGCAGGCGACCAGCAGGCCGGGGTTGTCGAGGGCGGCGCCGTAGGCGTGGGCGAGGGAGTAGCCGAGTTCGCCGCCCTCGTGGATGGAGCCGGGGACCTCGGGGGCGATGTGGCTGGGCACACCGCCGGGGAAGGAGAACTGCCGGAACAGCCGTGCCATGCCGGCCGCGTCCCGGCCGACGTCCGGGTAGGTCTCGCTGTAACTGCCCTCGAGCCAGGAGTTGGCCAGCACGGAAGGACCTCCGTGGCCGGGTCCCCAGATGCACAGCGTGTCCCGTCCGCGTGCCGCGATCACCCGGTTGAGGTGGGTGTAGACCAGGTTGAGCCCGGGTGAGGTGCCCCAGTGCCCGAGCAGCCGGGGCTTGATGTGCTCGGGCCGGAGGGGTTCGGTGAGCAGCGGATTCGCCAGCAGGTAGATCTGGCCCGCCGACAGGTAGTTGGCGGCCCGCCAGTGGGCGTCCAGGGTGCGCAGTTCCTCGTCGCTCAGTACGGTCCGGCTGTCCTGGTCCTCAGGCATGGATGACTCCGTGAGTGGTCGGCCTGGGTGGTACGGCGGTGTCGGGCGGGGGACGGGCATCGGGAACGGGGTACCAGTCTTCCCGGCTTCGATGCCCCTCGCGCGGTGGAACGGCGCCATGTGGCGCAATCGGAGCGCGTACCGCGCGGTGCGGTACGGGTGATCGCCACCACCTTCCTCCCGGAACGGTCCCGGCGACAGGGGCCGAGGGTCCCGGGCCGGCCCCGGAAGGGCGATGTGCCGCGGGACGGCCGGGGAGGACGGCCCCTCGGGACCGACGACGGCGGGGCCGAAACGCCCCGCACTTTGGGCCGTACGGCCCATGGCCGGGCGCGACGTCCGGGGGCAACGCTGGGAGGACAACGGAAGACCCACACGTCCGGTCCCGGGAGGCCCGCCATGTACGCTCCCCCGTCCCCCGTCATGCCACGCGCCCTGCCCGCCGAGCACCGGGCGCGGCTGGTGCGCACCGCCCGCGAGGTGTCCTTCCCGCAGGGGGCACGGCTGTTCGAGGAGGGCGGCCGGGCGGACCGGTTCTGGGTGGTCCGCACCGGCACCGTGGAACTCGACATGCGGGTGCCCGGACGGCGGGCCGTCGTGATCGAACGGCTCGGGCACAACGAACTCGTCGGCTGGTCCTGGCTGTTCTCCCCGCACGTGTGGCAGCTGGGCGCCGAGGCGGCGACCCCGGTGCGGGCGTACGAGTTCGACGCCCCGGCCGTACTCGCGCTGTGCGGGGACGACCCCGAGCTGGGCCGGGACCTCGCCCGGTGGGTCGGCGACGTGGTGGCCCACCGGCTGCACGCCGCCCGGGTGCGGCTGCTGGACCTCTACGGCCCCTACGGGGCGGGCGGCGCCCTGTGAGGGACGGCCGCCGACGACCCGTACCGGGTCAGCCGTTGGGGCGCAGGGTCCAGACGACCGTCATCTCCCCGGTGACCGCGCCGTCCTGGCGGCGGATGGCGACCGACACGGGGAACTCGGGGCGGCGGCCCTCGTCCAGTTCCGCGACGACCTCGGCGGCCGGGCGGCCGAGGGTGGCGGTGGCCGTGACCGGGCCCATGGCCAGCTTCTTGTAGGCGATCTCGGCGCGGACGGCCAGCGGCACCGCGCGCGAGAGCTGGTCCCCGAACGCGGCGAGCACGATCGCGCCGCTCGCGGACTCGCCGAGGGTGAACATCGCTCCGGCGTGCGGTCCGCCCACGTGGTTGTGGTAGTCGCCCTGGTCCGGCAGGGCGACCACGGCCTGCTCGGGCGTGGTCTCCACGAACTCCAGGTTGAGGGTACGGGCCATGGGAACCGTGGCGGCGAGCATCTCGCCGACGGACATCTGTTCTGCGCTCATGCGCCGGATGTTACCCACGAGTAGCCCCGGCTGGCCATGGCGTACGGCGCCGTGGTTGCTACGTCCTCGTCAACGGCCGGTGACCCAATCGTGTCCGGCGCGCGGCTAGGGTGACTGCCCATGTGGCCAGGACAGCAGCCGCCCGGGGGCGAGCAGAACCCGCAGTCGAACAATCCGTACCAGCAGCCGGGGTACCAACAGCCGAATCCGTACCAGCAGCCCGGCTATCAGCAGCCGAACCCCTACCAGCAGCAGCAGTGGGGGGATCCGTCCACGGTCGGCATGCCCCAGGCACCGCAGGGCGGAGGCGGCGGGAACCGGACGAAGCTCGTCGCGATCCTGGCGGCGACGGCCGTGGTCGTGGCGGCGGGTGTCACCGGGTTCCTGGTCCTCGGCGGCGACAAGGACGACGAGGCCGACGGCAAGAAGGACGCCAAGCCGAGCGCGACCGCCTCCAAGGAGACCTCCGCGGAGCCGAGCGTCTCCGCCTCGGGCGGCAATCCGCGCGGCGGCGAGGAGGAGAAGGCGACCGTTCCGGGCTGGCAGGTCGTGGTCAACACGCGCTTCGGCACCAAGTTCGACGTGCCCGCCGACTGGGAGATCGAGACTCCCGGCACCAGCGTCGGCTTCGAATGGGAGGAGAAGGACGGTGAGTGGGGCCGCACCAGCGTCACCGCCCCGGCGTACCTGAAGTCCCAATGGTGCACCACCGACGACAACAAGGACGGCCGCGAGGAGGACACCGCCCTCGCCACCGCCGGAACGCGCGGTGAGAACGGCGCCAAGACCACCCAGCAGGCGGCCGAGACCCGGGTGCCGTGGTGGATCTACGGCGGGTACACCCAGCCCGACAAGAAGAGCATCAAGCAGGTCGAGCCGAAGCCGTACACGACGGCGTCGGGCATCGAGGGCCACGTCGCCACGTCCCACTCGGAGAACACACCGCAGAAGGGCAAGTGCGACAGCGACGGCAAGGCCATCACGTTCGCGTTCAAGAACGGCGCCGGTGACTTCGTCACCTGGAACCTGTACGGCGCGGCGGGGGTCAAGGACGAGATCCCGGAGGCGACCGTGCAGAAGATCCTCAGCACGGTGCGGCTGACCGAGGAACCGCCGACGGGGACGTAGCAGGTCGGAGGGCCGGCCGCCATTTGGCAAGTCGGCCATGGTCCGGCGATAGTCACGGGGTGCCGACCACCGTCATCCGCCGCCGTCCCGCCTGGGCCGGGCGCAACTACTCCCTGCTGACCGCCGCCGCCGTGGTGACCAACCTGGGCAGCCACGGCGCGCTGATCGCCTCCGCGTTCGCCGTGCTGGGCGCGGGCGGCGACAGCGGCGACGTGGGCCTGGTGGCCGCCGCGCGCACGCTGCCCCTGGTGCTGTTCCTGCTGATCGGCGGGGCGATCGCGGACCGGCTGCCGCGCCACCGGGTGATGGTCGCGGCCAACGCCCTGAACTGTGTCTCGCAGGCCGTGTTCGCGGCGCTCGTCCTGACGGGCGAGGCGCGGCTGTGGCAGATGATGCTGCTGAGCGCGCTCGGCGGCACCGGCCAGGCGTTCTTCAACCCGGCCGCCGAGGGCATGCTGCTCTCCTCCGTCGACGGCGCGCAGGCCGGCCGGGCGTTCGCGGTGTTCCGGATGGCGATGCACGGAGCGACCCTCGGTGGTGCCGCGCTCGGCGGTGCGATGGTCGCCGCGATCGGGCCCGGCTGGGTGCTGGCGGCGGACGCGGCGGCCTTCGCGCTGGCCGCGGCGCTGCGGGCCTTCCTCGACGTGCGGCACATACCTCCGCGCGCCCCGGGCAGCGGCATGCTCGCCGATCTGAGGGAGGGCTGGCGGGAGGTCACCGGCCGACCGTGGCTGTGGGGCATCGTGATCCAGTTCTCCCTCGCCAACGCGGTCGTCGGCGCCGCCGACGCGGTCTACGGGCCGCTCGTCGCCCGGGACCACCTGGGCGGCGCCGCCCCGTGGGGTGTGGCGCTGGCCTTCTTCGGCGGGGGCACGGTGGCGGGCGCGCTGCTGATGACCCGCTGGCAGCCGCGCCGGCTGCTGTTCGTGGGCACCCTGTGCGTGTTCCCGCTGGCCCTGCCGTCGGCCGCGCTCGCCGTGCCGGCGCCGGTCGCCGTGCTGTGCGCGGTGATGTTCGTGACGGGTGTGTCGGTGGAGGTGTTCGGCGTCTCGTGGATGACCGCGCTGCACCAGGAGATCCCGGAGGAGAAGCTGTCCCGGGTCTCGGCGTACGACTGGTTCGGCTCGGTGGCGCTGGTGCCGGCGGCGATGGCGATGGCGGGCCCCGCGGAGACGGCGTTCGGCCGGCCCGAGGCGCTGTGGGGCTGCGCCGCGCTGGTGGTGGTCGCCACGGCGGCGGTCCTGTGCGTCCCGGACGTACGCAACCTGCGCCGCCGGCCCCACGGCGTCACGGGCACGCTCCCCGCACCACGGGCCGAGACCGAGCCCGCCCGGGAGCCCCAGGGCTGAACTCCGCGGCCGGCGGGGCCTCCGCAGTGACGAACAGCCGACAGACCGACGGCCCACCGCGACCAGAACGCCGGTACGGCACGCCGGCGCGTCCCCGACCAGGCTCACACCGACCGCGATATCGGACGCGAACCCGGACCAACCCCCCGTCGGCGGAGCCCCACGGGGGACGAACATCCGACAGCTTGACGCCACACCGCCCACCGCGACCAGAACGCCGGCAGGGCACGCCGGCGCGTCCCCGACCGGACACACACCGACCGCGATGTCGGACTCGGACTGATTCCCCACCGGCAAGGCTCCGCGGAAGCCGGCCAGTCCGACGGTATTGGGCCCGACTGCCACCCGCGGCCCGGAGGTCAGGTGGCACGGCCCCGTCCCTGACGGACACGCGTCATCCGTGACGTCGGCCGTGTGTCAGCCGATGCCGAACGCCCCGGTCGGCGGCTCGGGCGAGGGGACGGCGTCCTCGTCCCGTACCGGGAGGGCGCCGCCGATGAAGTCCCGGAGCGCGGTGCCGTGTTCCACCCGGGCCGGGAAGGCGTCGGCGGCGGTGGCGCGGGACAGTGCGGCGACGTCCAGGGGGTGGTGGGCCGCGGCGAGGACCGCGTTGCCGAAGCGGCGTCCGCGCAGCACTCCCGGCTCGGCGATCAGCGCCAGCTCCTCGAACCGCGTTCCCAGCGTGGCCAGCTGGGAACGCAGGAAGGCGAACGGGGCCGCGTCCGGAAGGTTGGCGAGGTAGACCCCGCCGGGCCGCAGCACACGCGCGGCCTCATGGACGTAGGCCACGGAGGTCAGGTGGGCCGGCACCCGTGAGCCGCCGAACACGTCGGCGACCAGGACATCCGCGCTGTCGTCGGGTGCCGCCGCCAGCCACGCGCGGGCGTCCGCCGCGTGCAGCGTGACGTCGGCGCCCGCGGGGAGGGGCAGTTCCCCGGTGACGAGGTCCAGCAGTTTCCGGTCGAACTCCACGACGTGCTGCCGGGAGCCGGGCCGGGTGGCGGCCAGGTAGCGGGGCAGGGTGAGCGCACCGCCCCCGAGGTGCAGGGCGTCCAGCGGGGCCCCCGGCTCGGCGGCCACGTCGAGGACGTGCCCGAGCCGCCGGGCGTACTCGAACTCCAGGTGCGTCGGCTCGTCGAGGTCGACGTACGACTGCGGGGCCCCGTCGACGGTGAGCAGCCAGGCCCGCTCCCGGTCCACGTCGGGCATCAGCTTGGCGGTGCCGTGACCGACGGCACGGACCACGGGGACGGATTCGCTCACCGCCCCATTGTCCCCGTGGCCCGTACGCGCGGCCGCCCGCCCCCCGTGAGCGGGAGCGGGCGGCCGTCCGCGGCTCAGCCGACCGACGTCACGGTGCCGGCGCCGACGGTGCGTCCGCCCTCACGGACGGCGAACCCGAGCCCGGCCTCCAGGGGCACGTCCCGGCCCAGCTCGACCGTCATCGTGACCGTGTCCCCGGGCCGGGCCACCGCCGCCTCACCGAGGTCCACTTCACCCACGACGTCCGCCGTGCGGATGTAGAACTGCGGCCGGTAGCCGGTCGTCACCGGTGTCGTACGGCCGCCCTCGCGGGCCGACAGCACGTACACCTGCGCGGTGAAGCGCCTGCCCGGCACCACGCTGCCCGGCGCGGCGACCACGTGCCCGCGTCGCACCGCGTCCCGCGGCACACCGCGCAGCAGCAGCGCCACGTTGTCACCGGCCTGCGCCTCCTCCATGGGCTTGCCGAAGGTCTCCAGGCCGGTCACCACGGTCTCCACCCCGGCGCCGAGCACCTCGACCCGGTCGCCGACGCGGATCGTGCCCCGCTCGACCGCTCCGGTGACGACGGTGCCCCGGCCGGTGATGGTGAGCACGTTCTCCACCGGCAGCAGGAACGGCGCGTCCAGGTACCGCTCGGGCATGGGCACATAGGTGTCCACCGCGTCCAGCAGCGCGTCGATCGACGCCGTCCAGCGCGGGTCGCCCTCCAGCGCCTTGAGCCCGGAGACCCGTACGACGGGCGCGGACTCGCCGCCGTAGCCGTGCGCGGAGAGCAGGTCGCGGACCTCCAGCTCGACCAGGTCGGTCAGCTCCTCGTCGCCGGCGTCGGCCTTGTTGATCGCCACGACGATGTGGTTCACGCCCACCTGGCGGGCGAGCAGGACGTGCTCGGCGGTCTGCGGCATGATCCCGTCGAGCGCGGAGACGACGAGGATCGCCCCGTCGAGCTGCGCGGCGCCGGTGACCATGTTCTTGACGTAGTCGGCGTGGCCGGGCATGTCGACATGCGCGTAGTGCCGGGTGTCGGTCTCGTACTCGACGTGCGCGATGTTGATGGTGATGCCGCGGGCGGCCTCCTCCGGGGCCCGGTCGATGCGGTCGAACGGCACGAAACTGCCGGAGCCGCGCTCGGCGAGGACCTTGGTGATGGCGGCGGTCAGGGTGGTCTTGCCGTGGTCGACATGGCCCATCGTGCCGATGTTCAGATGCGGTTTGGTGCGGACGTACGCCGTCTTGGACATGGCGGTACCTCGAAGCCTCTCGGTGATGTCGCGTGGTGACGCGTGACGGCCCCGGGCGCGGCGGGTCGGCGCGCGGCCGGGACGGGGACCCCGGGAACCTGGCCGACCCTCCCCCTGGGGGGTCCGCCGGACGATCCGGGGAGGGTCAGCTTCGGGCGCCGTCGACAGCGGCGAGGAAAGCGGGAACGGCAGCCTTCGGCGCATCCGCGACGGCGGATGCTGCGAGGTGGAAGGCGTACCGGAACATGCGTCGATCATCGCCGACGCCCCGCCCCGCGTCGAATGGTTTTCCGGGCCGACCGGACCGGACCTGGCCGGCCCGAGCTACCGGGCGCCGATGTTCTTCAGCGCCTCCCGCACCGACAGCGGCGCGAACCGTCCCCGTTCACGGGCGAGGAAGTCCCGTACGGCGTCGGGGTCGGTCTTGGCGTACTCGCGCAAGCACCAGCCGATGGCCTTGCGGATGAAGAAGTCCGGGTGGCCCGACTGGCGCAGGCAGTATCCGAAGAGGCGTTCGGTGTCGGTGCGTTCCCTGTAGCGCAGCTGGTGGAGCAGGGCGGTGCGGGCCAGCCACATGTCGTCGTCGGTGATCCAGGCGTCCATGTCGGCGGTGAGCGCCGGGTCGGCGGCGACCAGCGCCCCGACGACGTGCGCGGCGAGCAGGTCGACGGTGTCCCACCACGGGACCGTGGTGAGCAGGTGCCGGGTGACGGGGAGAAAGGCGGAGGAGCAGTGCCGTACGTGCCGGCGCAGATAGTCCACGGCGAAGTAGTGGTATTCGCGCTCGGGCAGCGCCCAGCAGCGCAGCGCGACGGCGGCGCAGTCGGACTCGTCGGGCCGGGGCAGTCCCGCCGTGACGGTGCGGGACAGGGCGCGGCGGACCGGGGTGGTCAGGCCGAGGAAGGGGGCGACGTCCTTCATGTACGCCCGCATCGCCGGGGCCCGCTCCGGGTCGGCCGCCGGCCGGTAGGCGGCGGTGAGCCGCTCCAGCACCGTGTCGGCGAGCGGGCTGCCCGGCACACGCGGTGCCGGGGCCGCCGTCCCGTCTCCTGTGACGCGCATGAGACGAACACTACGGCGATCACACATATTTGTCGGTTAGTGTCACCGGATGCTCGATGCCACCACCCGCTCTGGGGGCACCGCCGCGGTCTCTCCCCGGGCCGCCGCACCCGACCTCGCGGTCGCCGTCCCCACGGCCGCGCCCGCTCTCGCACCCGCCTCGGGTTTCGCCGCGCGGTGCGCCAGAGTCCTGCTGTCGCCGTGGTCGCGGCTGTCCCTGCTCGTCGTGCTGCTCGCCGCCGCGGCGTCGGCGATGCTCGTCCTCGAGCCGCAGCGGCTGCTGACCGAGGGCTGGCCCGACCGGCTCGGCGGGGCCGTGGCGGTCGTGGCGTACGCGGTGGCCTACGGGGTCTGCACGGTGGCGTTCGTGCCGCGTCCGCTGCTGAACCTGGCCGCGGGGGCGCTGTTCGCCTCCCAGCTGGGGCTGGTCGCGGCGCTGGGCGGCACGGTGCTGGGCGCCGGGCTGGCCTTCTGTCTGGGGCGGGCGCTCGGCCAGGAGGCGCTCCGTCCGCTGCTGCGCGGACGCTGGCTGAAGGCCGCGGACGACCAGCTGAGCCGGCACGGGTTCCGCTCGATGCTGGCGGCCCGGCTGTTCCCCGGCATCCCGTTCGCCGCCTCGAACTACTGTGCCGCGGTCTCCCGTATGGGCCTGCTGCCGTTCCTGCTGGCGACGGCGCTCGGCTCGATCCCGAACACCGCCGCCTATGTCGTGGCCGGCGCCCGCGCCTCGACGCCGACGTCCCCGGCCTTCCTGATCGCGCTGGCCTGCATCGCCGTACCGGGCCTGGCGGGCGCGGTGGTGGCGTGGCGCAAGCGGCACCGGCTGACCGGCCGGTGAACCGGCCGGCGGGGCGTCAGACGCGTTCGACAATCATCGCGTTGGCCAGTCCGCCCGCCTCGCACATGGTCTGCAGCCCGTAGCGGGCGCCGCGTTCACGCATCGCGTGGACCAGGGTCGTCGTCAGCCGGGTGCCGCTGGCGCCGAGCGGATGGCCGAGGGCGATGGCGCCGCCGTGGACGTTGACCTTGGCGAGGTCGGCTCCGGTCTCCTGCTGCCAGGCCAGGACCACGCCGGCGAACGCCTCGTTGACCTCGAAGAGGTCGATGTCGTCGAGCGCGAGTCCCGTCCGGCGCAGCACCTTCTCGGTGGCCGGGACGACACCGGTGAGCATCAGCAGCGGGTCGGAGCCGGTGACGGCGAAGCCGTGCAGCCGCGCGAGGGGACGCAGACCGAGCCGGGCGGCGGTCTCGCCCGAGGCGATGAGGACGGCGGAGGCGCCGTCGTTGACGGGGCTGGCGTTGCCCGCCGTGACGTTCCACTCGATCTGCGGGAAGCGCTCGGCGAAGACCGGGTCGTGGTAGGCGGGCCGCAGTCCCGCCAGGACCTCGGTGGTGCTGTCGGGGCGTACGCACTCGTCACGTGTGAGGCCTTCCAGGGGTGCGACCTCGGCGTCGAAGAGTCCGGCGTCCCAGGCCGCGGCGGCCCTGTGGTGGGAGGTGACGGCGAAGCCGTCCATCCGCTCGCGGCCGATCGACCACTTGGCGGCGATGAGTTCGGCGCTGATGCCCTGGGGGACGAGCCCCTCCGGGTAGCGCTCGGCGACCCCGGGACCGAAGGGGTCCTTGCCCTCGGGCACGTTGGACCACATCGGCACCCGGCTCATCGACTCCACACCGCAGGCGATGACGAGGTCGTACGCGCCCGCCACGACGCCCTGGGCCGCGAAGTGCACGGCCTGCTGGGAGGAACCGCACTGGCGGTCCACTGTGGTGGCCGGAACGGACTCCGGCAGACCGGCGGACAGGGCGGCGTAGCGCGTGGTGTTCATGGCCTGCTCGCCGACCTGGTCGACGGCGCCGCCGATGACGTCGTCGATCAGCGCGGGATCCACCCCGGAGCGCTCGACGAGGGCGCGCAGGGTGTGGGCGAGGAGTTCGACGGGGTGGACGTGGGCGAGGGCCCCGTGCGGTTTGCCCTTGCCGATGGGGGTGCGTACGGCTTCGACGACGACTGCGTCACGCATGGGGCCTCCTTGGCCGCCCGGACGATGCCGGGGCGATGCAGGAACGACGTACCGGTGAGAACGACGTACCGATGAGTAGGAAATCCGAACTCACCATAGCGCCGTCGGTTGGAAAAACAAACCCGCGAGTTGGACAACCAAACCCTCACCTAGACTCGGACGTATGGCCGCTCCCAAAGACCCGCGCCCCTGCTCGATCGCCGACGCGCTCGCACTCGTCGGCGAGAAGTACTCCCTGCTCGTGCTGCGGGAGGTGTGCCTCGGCAACGGCCGCTTCGACCAGTTGGTGCGCAACATCGGCGCCCCGCGCGACGTCCTGGCCGCGCGGCTGCGCCGGCTGGTCGAGGCCGGGATCCTCGCGAAGCACCCCTACAGCGAGCGCCCGCAGCGCTTCGAGTACCGGCCCACCCGGGCGGGGCTGGAACTGGAGCCCGTCCTGCTGCTGCTCAAGGAGTGGGGCGACCGCCATCTGCGGCGGGACGGCGGTCCGCCGATGATGCTCGACCACGGCTGCGGCGAGACGTTCGTGCCGGCCGTCATCTGCCGGACCTGCGGCGACGAGGTACGGCACGAGGAGCTGACCCCCCGTCCGCAGGCACCGGGGTGGACGGTGAGCGGCCCGGCGGCGGCCTGAGCTCCCGGGGTCGGCGAGCCGCGCCGCCCCGGCCCCCGGGGTTCATCTTGGGGCGCTACGCTTCGCCCTCGGCGCGCCTGATCATCGATCACCGCACACGGCGGTCCGGTGTGCCCTAACCCGTTCCGGCCCGGCACTTGGACTCCGCTGACTCATGTCTTGGTTTGAATCCCTCATCCTCGGACTCGTCCAGGGGCTGACCGAGTTCCTTCCCGTCTCCTCCAGCGCGCACCTGCGGCTGACCGCGGCCTTCTCCGGCTGGGAGGATCCGGGCGCGGCCTTCACCGCGATCACCCAGATCGGCACGGAGACCGCGGTGCTGATCTACTTCCGCAAGGACATCGGCCGGATCCTGTCGGCCTGGACCCGCTCCCTGACCGACAAGGAAATGCGCCGGGACCAGGACGCGCGCATGGGCTGGCTGGTCATCGTCGGCTCCATCCCGATCGGTGTGCTGGGGGTGACCCTCAAGGACCAGATCGAGGGCCCCTTCCGCGATCTGCGGCTCACCGCGGCGATGCTCATCGGCATGGGCATCGTGCTCGGCGTCGCCGACCGCCTCGCCGCGCGGGACGAGAGCGGCGGCCGGCACCGGGCCGCCAAACAGCGCAAGGACCTCGGGGACCTGACCGTGAAGGACGGTCTGATCTACGGAATCTGCCAGGCACTGGCCCTCATCCCGGGCGTCTCCCGCTCCGGCGCCACCATCAGCGGCGGCCTGTTCATGGGCTACCGGCGTGAGGCCGCGGCCCGCTACTCCTTCCTGCTCGCCATCCCGGCGGTACTGGCCTCCGGTCTGTTCGAGCTCAAGGACGCCGCGGACGGCGGGCACGTCTCCTGGGGCCCGACGGTGTTCGCGACGGTCATCGCCTTCGTCACCGGGTACGCGGTGATCGCCTGGTTCATGAAGTTCATCTCGACCAAGAGCTTCATGCCGTTCGTCTGGTACCGCATCGCGCTCGGCATTGTGATCATCGTCCTGGTCGGCATGGGCGTCCTCAGCCCGCACGCGGCGGAGTCGGCGGGCTGAGCCCGCGCGGAAGGTGACCGCGGCACGTGACCGAGAGCATAGGGGTCGGGTAGCCGTCCGGTAGCGCACTGTCAGTCCGTGGCCCTAGGCTGGTCCGCATGTCCCCCGAATTAACGACCCCTGGTTCCGTGCGGTCCGCCGCCGAGGTCAACGAGCAGATCCGCGCGCTGTGGCTGCGCACGCGGGGCTCCCTGTCCGCCCAGGAGCGCGCGGAGTACGAGCTGCTCGTGGTCGAGTGGGCCTCGGCGATCCGCGGCCGGGTCGTCGAAGCGGCCTGACCGCCCCGGCCCCTCCCGTCCTCCTCAGCGTCCGCCCGCGACCCGCAGCACCGTCCCCGTGGTGTACGAGGCGTCCGGCGACATCAGCCACGCCACGGCCGCCGCGATCTCCTCGGCCCGCCCCGCCCGCCGCAGCGGAACCGACGCGGCCACCCGCCGGGCACGGTCCGGCGCACCCATCGCGGCATGCATCTCCGTGTCGATCACACCCGGGGCGACCGCGTTGACGCGGATGCCGTCCGGACCCAGCTCCTTGGCCAGGCCCAGGGTGAGCGTGTCGACGGCGGCCTTGGTCGCCGCGTAGTGCACGTACTCGTTCGGACTGCCCAGCGTGGCGGCGCCGGAGGAGATGTTCACGATCACGCCCTCGCCCCGGGGGACCATCAGCTGCGCCGCCCGCCGCGAACACAGCAGCGTCCCCATCAGGTTGACGTCGACGACCCGCCGCAGCGTACCGGTGTCCGCCTCGGTGAACCGCCCCAGCGGCCCGGTCACCGCGGCGTTGTTCACCAGCCCCGTCACCGGCCCCAGCTCCCGCTCCGCCACCTCGAACAGCCGCTCGGCGTCCGCCTCGACCGAGGTGTCCGCGCGCACGGTCACCGCCCGCGCCCCGGCCGCCCGCACCCCCTCCGCCACCGACTCGGCGGCAGCGGCGTCCCGGACGTAGTTCACCACCACGTCGTGTCCCTCCGCCGCGAGCCGCAGACAGGTCGCGGCACCGATCCCCCGGCCACCGCCGGTGACCACCGTGACCAGACGCTTCATGTGTACCTCCTGGCGAAGAGCGCGGAACGAAGATCCTCAGGCTCGCAGATGCGCGAGCACTTCGTCGTCAAGGGCGCAGACCCGCTCCTCCGGCAGCCTCCCCGCCGCACGCTCCAGCCGCCCCTCCCGCACCAGGGAGTGGACCTCCCGGACGAGCGGTGTCACGTCCTCGATGCCCACGATCCACTCGTCCGCGTACCGGGCGGCCGCCTCCCCCGCGAGCCCCAGCTGCAGCGAGCGGTACGGCAACGGCTGGAGACGCAGGTCCCGCTCCGGATCCCACTGCACCCGCGCGGGCGCCTGCCGCAACTCCCGTTTCCAGGCCGCCGCGTCACCGTGCAGAACGGGGACGTAGTGCGACAGACACGCGTTCCGCAACGCCCAGACGAATCCCTCCCGGCTGATCTCCACGGCCAGCACGGTCTCCTGGTCCTTCTTCGTGGCCCACCCGCAGCGGTACATCATCCACAGGAAGGACGGCTTGGTCAGTTGACTGCACTAGCTCAGGCCACGGCTCGACTCCGTGACCTTGGTTCACGAGCATGCGGGTGTGCATGAAGCTCCTTCGATTCATCGAGATCTGATCGACGGCCGGGTACGGCTGCCCCGGATGGGGGCGGTGGTAGAAGGCGAGTCGCCTTCGCTGCCGTGGCGGGTGGTGGATGCTGCTGGTCGGGAGATCGAGCCGGTCAGCAGTTACCTTCGGGACCGGATGCTGGGCGATGCCAGCCCGCTGACATGTCGCAGCTACGGCTTTGACCTGCTGCGCTGGTACCGGGTGCTCTGGGCACTGGATGTGGGCTGGGAGCAGGCCACCGAGGCGGAGACCGCCGCGTTGGTGGGCTGGCTCCGCTCGGCTCGCAACCCACAGCGCCAGCGCCGGGCAGGTGGCCACCGGGCCGGGACGGTTAACCCGAAGACGGGCAAGCCGACGCTTCGGGGCGGGTACGCTCCGGCGACCATCGCTCACAACCTTTCGGCAGTTCATGGGTTCTACGCCTTTCACCTGCACTTCGGCCGGGGTCCGGTGGTGAACCCGGTGCCTGAGAGCAGGGCACGCCGTGCTGCGCTCGCGCACCTGTCGCCGATCGAGGCTCGCGCCGCGTACCGGCGCGGTCGGCTGCGGCCGAAGGTGCCTGCCCGGCAACCGCGGGCACTGCCCGATCACCAGTGGGACGAACTGTTCACTCAGATGAAGTGCGCACGGGACCGGGCATTGCTGTCCTGCTACGTCTCGTCTGGCGCCCGAGCATCCGAATTGCTAGGGGTCGAACTCGGAGACGTCGACTGGACCAAGGGCCAGTTGTGGGTGATCTCCAAAGGCAGCCGGGCCCGACAACCGGTCCCGGTATCGCCCGAGGCCCTCGCCCACCTCGCCGCCTACCTGGAGGATGCCGGGCTCCCACCCGACGGCATGCCACTCTGGCGCACCCGCCGCGGCCAGCCGAGACCGCTGACCTACTGGGCGGCCCGCCGCATCATCCAGCGCGCGGACGAAGCGATCGGGGCGAACTGGACGCTGCACGACCTGCGGCACACCGCCGCGACCCGACTCGCCCGCGACCCGGAGCTGACGCTGGTGGAGGTGCAGACGATCCTGCGACATGCCCATATCAGCACCACGGCCCTCTACACCGTGGTCGGGCTGGACGACCTGGTGGACAAGCTCGCAGAGCACTACGCACGGCCGGTCCAGCCGACCACGTGGCCCCAGCGATACGAGGCGAGCGACATCGAGGCGGTGTTCGGTGCCGGGCGCTAAAGTCGGCGACAGCCTGCGGCTTCAAGGCCCGACGACCAATCGGGTCCGCCGTCATGAGAGTGCCGAAGGCCGGGTGGCGACCGGAAACTTCGAGCCCACTGCCATCATTCCCGCCCCTCCGCCACGGCCGATGCGGCCGCCTCGCTCGCTTGGGGACTTCGCGACGGCCTCGATGGAGGAGATCACCGAGGTGGTCATCGGGCACTTCCTGCCTGCCGGCTCCAAGACGTGGCGAGCACGTCAAGAAATGCAGGAGTTCCTCGGCTACCTGACCCGATTTCCCGGAGACACCTGGCAGGAGCGCTGGGAAGCGGCCGGCCACGACGCGGGCATTCCCGTCGGCCGGGTCGCTGGGGACGACCGTGCCCTGAGTCGTCGGCTGAGCGCGGCGGCGGGCCGATGCTTCGCCATGCGGTTGATCCGACCCACGCTGCTGGGCCTGCGCTCCAACACCTTCACCCGCTACACCCCGTGGTTCCGCAGCATCGCGAATGATCCGTGGCTGGAGGAGTTCTGCGAGCGGGTCGATCAGCTGCCCGTCGGCTCCTCCCGTCGTGGCCGGGCGAAGTCCGACGTCTGCTACGCGTTGACGGTCTTCGGGATCGACCTGGACGGGCTCACGCCCGAGGCCCTACTGCACTACGCCGTCGAATGCCGAGCCCATGCTCTGGCCGGGGAAGACGCCGAGTCCGGCACCTTCTCCGGCACACTGGCCTGGCCGGTGTTGCACGAAATGGGGCAGTTCCCGCGCTCCGCTCCGCGAACTCTGCGGGCTGCTGTCACCCGAGGGCAGTTGTCGATCGAGGAAGCCGTAGACCGCCATCAGCTGCGCAACCGCGAGGTGCGGGACCTGTTGGTGGAGTACGTACGCCGCCGCTCCGCCGAGCTGGACTACTCGACCCTGCGGCACCTGATCACCCGCCTGGTCAAGACGTTCTGGAAGGTGATCGAGGAGATCAATCCCGAGCAGGCCGACCTGCGGCTGTCGGAGGAGACCTTCACACAGTGGAAGGAGAAGCTGCTGGTCCTGCCCGGCGGCAAGCCCCGCCTGGACATGGACGGCCCGCTGCTGGCGGTCCGGTCCCTCTACCTCGACCTGCACACCTGGTCCGTCGCCGAGCCCGAGCGGTGGGCGAAATGGGTCGCGCCCTGCCCGGTCCGGGACGCCGACCTGCGCCACTTTCAGCTGCGCCGGCGCCGCCTGAACGAACGGATCGCCAACCGCACGCGCGTCCGTCAGCCGCTGCTGCCGATCCTCTCCCAGCACGTCAACGACACCTGGCACCAGCGCAGAGAGCTGCTGAAGGCCGCGCAAAGCGTCAGACCCGGCGAAGAGTTCGTGCACGACGGCACCACATGGCTGCGGGTGTCTTGCAACGAGCGCCACAACCGGCCCCCGGTCCGTGTGGTCAATCGTTCCACTGGCGACCTCGTACGCGTCTCCCAGGACGAGAACGCCGCGTTTTGGCAGTGGGCCGTCGTGGAGACACTCCGGCTGGCCGGCCTGCGCGCCGAGGAACTCACCGAACTGAGCCACCTCAGCGTCCGGCAGTACCAGCGCCCGAACGGCGAGGTCGTCGCGCTCCTGGTCGTCAGCCCGTCCAAGAGCGAACGTGAACGCGTCATCCCCATGTCGGCCGAGCTGTTCCACGTCATCGCCCAGGTCATCCGCCGCCACCGCCAGGAACACGGCACCGTCCCGGTCTGCGCCCGATACGACCTGCACGAGAAGGTTTGGAGCGAGGAGCTGCCCTACCTCTTCCAGACCGTCCACAGCAGCAGCCAGCGCGGCATGTCCAGCACGACGGTGTGGCGCATCGTGCGACGTGCGTGCAATGAGCTGGCCGCCACGCACCCGGAGTTCGCCAACGTGCACTTCGCCCCGCACGACTTCCGACGGCTGTTCGCCACCGAGCTGGTGAACAACGGTCTGCCCATTCACATCGGCGCCGCCCTGCTCGGGCACCTCGACATCCGCACCACCCGCGGCTACGTCGCGGTCTTCGACGAGGACGTCATCAGCCACTACCACCAATTCCTCGCCCGACGCCGAGGAACGCGACCGGTCGAGGAGTACCGGGAGCCCACCCGCGACGAGTGGGAGGACTTCCAGGAGCACTTCGACAAGCGCCGGGTCGAACTCGGCTCCTGCGGCCGTCCCTACGGCACCCCGTGCGCGCACGAACACGCCTGCATCCGCTGCCCGATGCTCAGCATCAACCCGAAGATGCTGCCCCGCCTCAACGAGCTGGAAGAGGACCTCCTCGCCCGCCGCAAACGAGCCGTCGAAGAGGACTGGCGAGGCGAGATCGAAGGCCTCGATCTGACGCTCACCTTCTTGCGGAGCAAGCGCGAGCAGGCCCACCGCTTCCAGCGCAGCGATCCTGTCTCCCTCGGAATGCCTGCGATCCCCCATCAGAAACCCCAGGCCACAGAGAGGTAAGCAGCACTGCGAACACCAGAAACGCGGCCTGGGTCAGAATCAGGCGCATGGATGTTCCCAAGCTGCTGGAAGCCGCCTCCCTGCTCGTCCCCGAGGAAATGGCCACCGAGAACGACATCACGGTGGCCGACGTCTGGGAGTACCTCACCCACGACGAGTGGGAGGTGGCCCTTGACCTGCTGGAGGAACTCGGAGACGTCCAACCGCTTCCCCTGAGTTTCTGGGAAACCCTGGCCACCGCTGCCGAACAGATGCGGCTGGAGACGAGTGCGGCCTGGTGCCACTGGCGCTGCTACGAAACCCGCAACGGCATCATCCGGGCCGACCTCACGCTCCGCCCGGCCGCCGAGGCCAGACGACAGACGCCCATCTCCGGCGCCGGCGTCCTGCGACCGATGTGGAACATCGGAAACCGAACCCCGACCGGCGAACCGGCCCTCAACATCGCCATGCTCTGGGTTGAACGCACGCCCTTCCTCGAACCTGGCGGACGAGCCTCGGTGCGACTCGCGCCCCTTGACCCTCAGCAGTGGCAGCACCTTGAGCCCGGCCAAGTGATCACCATGCACGAGGACCGATCCGTGGCCGGGACGGCAGTCGTCCTGGAAGTTCAGCGACCTCCGGCCACGCCTACGGCATAGGAAAGGGGGCCAACGGCTCCTGGCGTTGGTGCAGAGAAGATCCACGTCATGCGCTCCCGGCTCCAGGACGACGTGAACCTGCCGTGGCGTGCGGCGGCGAGGCCGATGCCGGGGCGGTAGGCCTGGTAGACGGTGACGGTGGAATCGGTGTGGTGGGCGCGCACCTCGAACTTCGGGCGCCGGTCCGTTTGGTGGTTCACGGCGTACAGCCTCGGCCGGACCGTACGTCGAAGGCCAGTGAATATCCGCGCACGCCCCTTGGCTGCGCCCGCCGCATGGCCAACACTGTGCCGATGACCCAGCGTGTGGAGCTCGCGACGGTGAGGGACCGACTGGCCGTGGACGGACTCGTCACCGAGTACGCGGTGGCCGTGGACGACGGTGACTGGGAGGCGTACCGGGCCCTGTTCACGCCCGGCGGGCGGGCGGACTACCGCTCGGCCGGCGGTATCGAGGGGAGCGCCGGGACGGTGGCCGGATGGCTCGCGGAGAGCCTCGGGGGTTTTCCCGTACGGCAGCATCTGATCGTCAACCGGCGGGTGCGGTTCGGGATCTGGGAGCAGGACCGGGGCGACACGGCCGAGGTGCGGGCCGACTACGTGAACCCGATGGGCCGCACCGGGGCCGGGGGCGCGCCCACCGAGCCGGACTTCGTGTGCGGCGGCCGGTGCGTGTTCGCGGTGCTGCGCACGGACGACGGCTGGCGGCTGACCGGGGTGGTCGTGCGGGAGATGTGGCGCCGCGTACCCGACCGGCGAACGGCTCCTGTGATCCACTGATCCGGTGTGCGGTGTCGCCGATCACGTCCGCGACGCACACTGGAGGCACCACGGGGTAGGGAGGCGCCTATGAAGTCGCTCGGCCACTGGCTCGCCTCCCCCTGGCGCCGCTCGACCGCCGCCGCGGTCGCCGGCGCCCTGCCCGTCCTGGCGTTTCCCGCCCCGTCCCTGTGGTGGTTCGCCTACGTCGCCCTGGTCCCGTGGATTCTGCTGGCCCGTACGGCCGCGACGGGGAGGCGGGCGGTGTTCGACGGCTGGTGGGGCGGGTTCGGGTTCATGCTGGCCATGCACCACTGGCTGCTGCCGAACCTGCATGTGTTCACGTTCGTCATCGCCGCGCTGCTGGGCGCGCTGTGGGCGCCGTGGGGGTGGCTGGTGCGGCGGCTGCTGGGCGGGGCGCCGTCGCGGGGCCGGGTGGCGGCCGCACTCATCGTGGTGCCGTCGGGATGGCTGGCGATCGAGCTGGTCCGCTCCTGGCAGGGGCTCGGCGGCCCCTGGGGGGTGCTCGGCGCGAGCCAGTGGGAGGTGGAGGCCGCGCTGCGGCTGGCGTCGGTGGGCGGGGTGTGGCTGGCGAGTTTCGCGGTGGTGGCGCTGAACGTCGCGGTGGCGGTGCTCCTCGCGGTCCGGCGGGCCCGGATACCGGCCGTGGCCGGGCTGGTCGCCGTGGCCGCGGTCGTCTCCGCCGCCTGGTTGTGGTCGCCCCGCCCGGACACCGGCGAGCGGGTCCGCGTCGCGCTCGTGCAGCCGGGGGTCGTCGCCGGGCGCGACAGCGCCGACCGCCGCTTCGACCTGGAGGAACGGCTCACGCGCGAGCTGGCCGGCCAGGACGTCGGCCTGGTCGTCTGGGGCGAGAGCAGCGTCGGCTTCGACCTCGGGGACCGGCCCGACCTCGCGCGGCGGCTGACCGCGCTGGCGGACGGGACGGAGGCGCGGATCCTGGTCAACGTGGACGCCCGGCGCTCGGACCGGCCCGGCATCTACAAGAGTTCGGTGCTGATCGGCCCGGACGGCCCCACCGGGGACCGCTACGACAAGATGCGGCTGGTTCCGTTCGGCGAGTACATCCCGGCGCGCTCCCTGCTGGGCTGGGCGACCTCCGTCGGCAGGGCGGCCGGCGAGGACCGCCGGCAGGGCTCCGAGCAGGTGGTGATGGACGCGGGGAACGGGCTGCGGATCGGCCCGATGGTGTGCTTCGAGTCGGCGTTCCCCGACATGAGCCGGCATCTCGCCCAGGACGGCGCCGACGTGCTGCTCGCCCAGTCCTCCACCTCGACGTTCCAGCAGAGCTGGGCGCCGGCCCAGCACGCCTCGCTCGCCGCGCTGCGCGCCGCCGAGACCGGCCGCCCGATGGTGCACGCGACCCTGACGGGCGTCTCCGCCGTGTACGGACCGGACGGCGGGCCGGTCGGCCCGCGGCTCGGCACGGACACCGCTGCCGCGCAGGTGTACGAGGTGCCGCTGTCGCACGGCACCACGCTCTACGTCCGTTTCGGCGACTGGCCGCTGCACGCGGCGCTGCTGATCCTCGCGGTCTGGGGCGTCGCCGAAGCGGTGCGCGTCAGGCGGAGCGCTCGTGGATCGCTCGTACCACCCGCTCGCACAGCTCATGGGTCGCCAGCGCGTCCCGGGCGCTGAGCACCTCGCCCGCGCGCACGGCGTCCAGGAAGGCGAGCACGACCTGCTCGATGCCCCGCTGGCGCGCCACCGGCACCCAGTCCCCGCGCCGCCGCACGGTCGGCTGCCCCTTGTGGTCGATCACCTCGGCGAGGTTGACCACCTGGCGCTTGGTGTCCTGCCCGGAGACCTCCAGGATCTCCTCGGCGGAACCGCTGAGCCGGTTCATCACCCCCAGTGCGGTGAAGCCCTCCCCCGCGAGCTGGAGCACCACGTGGTGCAGCAGCCCGTCCACGGTGCGGGCGCGCACGGTCACGTCGTCGACCTGGCCGGGCACCAGGAAGCGCAGGGTGTCCACGACGTGGATGAAGTCGTCGAGGACCATGGTGCGCGGGTCCTCCGGCAGCCCGGTGCGGTTCTTCTGCATCAGGATCAGCTCGCGCGGGTGGTCGGCGCACTGCGCGTAGCCGGGGGCGAAGCGGCGGTTGAAACCGACGGCGAGGCTGGTGCCCCGCTCCTCGGCGAGGGCCACCAGCCGCTCGGAGTCGGCGAGTTCGTAGGCGAGCGGCTTGTCGACGTACGTCGGTACGCCCGCCTGGAGGAGGCGGGTCACGATCTCCGGGTGGACGTGGGTCGGCGCGTGCACGAAGGCCGCGTCGAGGTCCTGGTCGAGCAGGGAGCCGAGGTCCGCGTGGCGCCGCCCGGGCGGGAGGTGGAGGCCGTCGGCGACCCGTTCGAGCGTCGCGGGGGTGCGGGTCTGCAGGTGCAGTTCCACTCCGGGCAGGCCGGAGAGCACCGGAAGGTAGGCCTTCTGCGCGATGTCGCCGAGTCCGATGCAGCCGACCTTCACGGGGTGTTCTCCTCTAGCCCTTGCCTGCCGTGGTCCGCTGGGAGCATACGGCCTTCCCCTCTCCCGGCTCCGACCGAGTGGGCGGTGCTCCCGGGCGGCCGCCAGTCGGCGATGCCGTCGAAGCCGCGCAGGAGCAGCGCCGGCGCGGTCCTCGACAGCGCGGCGAGGGCGTTGTCGCGTACGGCGGTGACGGCGCGGCCGGACGCCATGCCGAGGCGGGCCGCCGTCACGGCCCGGCGGGCGATCGCGGTGGTGCGGGGCAGGCGGGCCGCGGTGTAGGCGGGCAGGTCGCCGCAGTGGTGGGCGAGGGTGACGGCGTCCTCGATGGCCTGGTTGCCGCCCTGGCCGAGGGTCGGCGGCATGGCGTGCGCGGCGTCGCCGGCCAGGGCCACGCGGCCGTGGTGGAAGGCGGGCAGCGGTTCGGTGATGTGGTGGACGTCGTGGCGCAGGACGTCGCCGGGGCGGGCGGCCGCGAGCACCTCGGGGACGGGGGTGTGCCAGTCCCCGTAGAGCCGCAGCAGTTCGGCCCGCTCGTCGTCGGGGGCGCGGGCTCCGGCGGGCGCCAAAGCGGCGGCGTACGCGTAGACCCGGCCGTCCTTGAGCGGATGGGTGCCCCAGAGGCGGCCCCGGCCCCAGGTCTCGTGCGAGGCGAACTCCACGCCTGGCAGGGGGATCACCACGCGCCAGGTGGTGAACCCGGAGTACACCGCGCCGGGGTGGGCGGGGAACAGCGCGCGGCGGACGGCGGAGTGGATGCCGTCGGCGGCCACCACCAGGTCGGCCTCCAGTTCGCCGTCGGGGGTGCCCACGCGGGCGGGACGTCCGGGGTCCGCGGGGTCTCCCGGGTCGAGGAGCCGGGCCGCGGTGCCGGTGCGGACGGCGTCGGACGGCACGCGCGCGGCGAGGTGGCCGATGAGCGTGGCCCTGTGGAGCAGCACGAGCGGCCCGCCGAAGCGCTCGGCCGCGGCGGCGGCGCTGGTGCGGGAGAGCCAGCGCCCGCCGGGCGCGCGCAGTCCTCCGTCCCCCTGCCAGGCCGACAGGGCGCGGATGGCGTCGCCGAGCCCGATGACGTCCAGGGCGCGGAGCGCGTTGGGCGACAGGGAAATGGCGGCGCCGACCGGTTCCAGGGACGCGGCCCGCTCCAGCACCGTCACCCGCACACCGCGCCGGTGCAGGGCGACGGCCGTGGTGAGGCCGCCGATGCCGCCGCCGATCACGATCGCCCGCTCGATGGGTGCCATGACTCCTCCTCCACCGGAACTACATCTGTAGTGAGCGCTGGCTCCAACGTACTACAGCCGTAGTGGTGCGGGTAGTTTGACCTCCATGTCCGCCAGCACCCCGGGCGCCGCCCGTGCCGATCTCGTCGCCGACACCGCCCTCGCCCTGCTCGCCGAGCGCGGGATGCGCGGCCTCACCCACCGCGCGGTCGACGAGGCGGCCGGACTCCCCCAGGGGTCCACCTCGAACCTGGCACGGACCCGGCAGGCCCTGCTGGAACTGGCGGTACGGCGGCTCGCCGAGCGGGAGGCACGGGTTCTCGGGCTGCACGAAATGCCCGATCCGCGGGCCGGCGCCGGCTCCCTGGCGGACGCCCTCGCGCTGGCCGCCCACCGCGTGCTGACGGACAACCGGGAGCTGACCCTCGCCCGCTACGAACTGGCCCTGGAAGCCACCCGCCGCCCCGAGCTGCGGGCGTACTTCGACGCGGCCGGCGCACGCTTCCGCGACCGGCTGACCGCCCTCGTCACCGGACTGGGTTCCACGGACCCGGAGCGTCACGCGCTGTCGCTGATCGCCTGGGCGGACGGCCTGATGTTCTCCTGCGTGGCCGGTTCCTTCAGCGCGCGCGTGCCGGGCCTCGCCGAGGTGCGCGCGGATGTGGGGGAACTGCTGGCCGGAATGCTCGGGACCGGAAATCCCTGGTGAATCCGGTCAGTGGCGGGCGAGGATGGCGGCATGACGACCGAGCGCCGTGAACCCGCCGCCGACGCCGACGAACGCACCATGCTGGAGGGCTGGCTGGACTACCACCGCGGCACCCTCGCCCGGAAATGCGAGGGGCTGAGCGACGAGCAGCTGCGCACCACGTCGGTGCCGCCCTCGGACCTGTCCTTGATGGGCCTGGTGCGGCACATGTCGGAGGTGGAACGGAGCTGGTTCCGCAGGGTGCTCGCCGACGAGGACGCCGGCCCGATCCACTACAGCGAGGCCGACCGGGACGGCGAGTTCCACCTGACCGAGGGGGACACCTGGAAGGAGGCGTACGGCACCTGGCAGGCGGAGATCGCCGCCGCACGGCGCAACGCCGCCGGCTTCGCCCTGGACGATCCCTCCCGGGGCCGCCACCGGTTCAGTGAGAACCCGTACACCCTGCGCTGGATCTACACCCACCTGATCGAGGAGTACGCGCGTCACAACGGGCACGCCGACCTGATCCGCGAACGGATAGACGGCGCCACCGGCGACTGACGTCAGCCCCGGCACCTGCGGAGCGTCCGTACGGGGCGGGAGATCACCCGTGCGGGGCATGCTGTGCCTGTCCGCGCCCTCCGGGGCGGCCGGAGCGAGCAGAGTGGCACGGGTGCATCGAACGACGACCACAGCAACGCTCCTGGTGACCGTGGCGGTCTCCGCCCTCTCGGGCTGCATGACGGTCCAGCGCCCCCTCGCACCCGGCCCGGCGACGGCACCCGCGCAGGGACCCGGGCCCCGCCCGGTCGTGACGGACGATCCGCAGATCGTGCAGGGGCCGGCGAGTGAGGCACTGGAAATGGTCGGCCCCTCCCCGTCCCCGGAGAAGGCGGCGTCGCACCGCGCCACCCCAACGGCCGGGCCGGGCCGGGACACGCCCTCCGACGGCCGGAACGGGCGGACCCGAACCGCCCGGCCGGGGCCGGACGCGAAGGTCCCCCCGCCCCGCCCGCCGGTGGCTCCCCCGGGCACCGCCGGGCCGGTGCGCCCGGACACCGGCGGCGGCGCGGACCTCTGCGCGCTGGGCAGGGAGTACGGCGGCTGGCAGGCGGACAGCCCGGAGGCGACCATCTGCAAGGACACCTACGGCCGCTGAGCCCGGACTCGTCCGCGTCGGGCGCCGTTCGGCCGAAGTCGTCGTCCGGCGCGACGGTGCGGCCGTCGGGCGAGACACCCGTCGACCGGGTCGCGCGGCGTTTCAGAAGTCCTCCCCGGGAATGGTTCCCGTCCACCGGTCGCCCGGTCCGCCGTCCTCGTCCAGCAGGGTCTGCAGCCGCCGGATGGCGGACCGTACGCCCTCGCCGTAGCGGTCGTCGGCGAGGGTGCGGGCGGTGTCCCTGGCCCGGCGGAGGTGGCTGCGGGCGGCGTCGGGGCGGCCGAGGCGGGCGTAGTCGGCGGCGAGGCCGAGATGCAGCGAGGGGTAGAGGGCGCGCACCGCGGGGGATCCCTCGTACGCGCCGAGGCGGTCGTCGGCGACCTCCTCGGCCGCCGTGAGCGCCCGCAGGTCCCAGGCCAGCTCGTCCCCGGGATCGTCCTGGGTGTCGGCGAGGTAGTGGGCGAGCGTGCAGCGGTGCAGCGGGTCGCCGTGCTCGCCGATCTCCGCCCAGATGCCGAGGAAGCGGCGCCGGGCCTCCTCGCGGTCGCCCGCGTGGTGCAGCATCACGACCTGACCGATCCGTGTCAGGACGGCGTCCGGCGCCGCCTGCTGCTGTCGCTCCGCCACCGCGTCCTCCGCACCGCTCGCCGGCTGTCGTCCCCCGACGCTAACCGCAGACCGGGGCGATACCGGACAAGCCGCTCCGTGACGCCCCGAGGGCCGGTCCGGGTGCGGGGCCCCGGTGAGGGGTCCGCACCCGGTGAGGAGCCGTCAGCCGATGTTCGGCACGGTCCAGTCGATCGGCTCGTGGCCCTGCGCGGCCACCGCCTCGTTGATCTGCGTGAACGGACGGGATCCGAAGAACTTCTTCGCCGACAGCGGCGAGGGATGCGCGCCCTTGACCACCACGTGCCGGCTCTCGTCGATCAGCGGGAGCTTCTTCTGCGCGTAGTTGCCCCACAGCACGAAGACCGCCGGGTCGGGACGGCCGGCGACCGCGCGGATGACCGCGTCGGTGAACTTCTCCCAGCCCCGCCCCTTGTGGGAGTTGGCCTCGCCCCCGCGGACCGTCAGCACCGCGTTGAGCAGCAGCACGCCCTGCTCGGCCCACGGCATCAGATAGCCGTTGTCCGGAACGGGCGTGCCCAGCTCGGCGTGCATCTCCTTGTAGATGTTGCGCAGCGACGGGGGGACCTTCACGCCGGGCCGGACCGAGAAGCACAGGCCGTGGCCCTGGCCCTCGCCGTGGTACGGGTCCTGGCCGAGGACCAGGACCTTCACCTTGTCGTACGGCGTCGCGTCCAGCGCCGCGAAGACCTCCTCGCGGGGCGGATGGACGGGACCCTTCGCCCGCTCCTCCTCGACGAACTCGGTCAGCTCCTTGAAGTAGGGCTGCTGCAGTTCGTCGCCCAGAACCCCGCGCCAGGACTCGGGCAGCATGGCGATGTCGGTCACGTCAATGTCCTTACGTGTGCGGTCGCTTCCAGGCCACTGAACCTACAGGCGACCACTGACAACCGGCCCGCGCGGCCGGATGCGCCCGGCTCTACCAGCTGGTCTTCCGGGACAGCTGCCCCACCTTCATGATCGTGGAGGGGTCCAGCGACCGCTCCACGCCCGAGATGTCCCGGCTCGCCGCCACGTACTGCCGGCCCTGCCACAGGGGCAGCAGCCGCACGTCGTCGACGAGGATCTGCTGGGCCTCCTCGAACTGCTTCACCACGTTGCCGCGGTCGCTCTCCCGGCGGGAGCTGGGCAGCAGCTTGTCGGTGATCTCGGTCGCCTCGTAGGGCGTACCCAGTGCGTTCTGCTTGCCGACGAAGGGGGCGATGAAGTTGTCGGCGTCCGGGAAGTCGGGGGACCAGCCGCGCCCGAACACCGGGTACTCGCCCTTCTGGTAGCCCTCGACGTAGGTCTTCCACGGGCGGCTCTTGAGCGTGATGTCGAACAGCTCCGACGCCTCGAGCTGCCGCTCGATCTCCTTGAACTCCAGCGCGGTCTCGGAGCCGTAGCGGTCCGTGGTGTACCACAGGGTGAGCGGGACGGGCTCGGTGATGCCCGCGTCGGTGAGGATCTCCCGGGCCTTGTCGACGCTGGGCTCGCCGTAGTTGTCGAAGAAGCCGGTGGTGTGCCCGGCCAGGCCCTTGGGGACCATGGAGTACAGCGGGTCGACGGTGTCCCTGTAGACCTTGTGCGCGATCGCCGCGCGGTCGACGAGCTGGGCGACCGCCCGCCGCACCGCCTTCTTGCCGGCCCACCGGTCCTTGGGGTTGAACACCAGGTAGTTGATGTCCGTCCCGGTGCCCTCGATGAGCTGGATCTCCTCCTCCTTGGCGGCCCGGCCCTGGAACTCGATGACGTCGCCCGCGGCGAGACCGCGGTAGGTCAGATCGACCTCCCGGTTCCTCAGCGCCTTGACCATGGCGCCGGAATCCTGGAAGTAGCGGAGGGTCACCGCGTCGTTCTTCCGCTCGGCGTAGCCCTTGTAGTGCTCGTTGCGGACGAGTTCGGCCCTCTCGCCGTCCTCGTACGCCTGGAGGGCGTACGGCCCCGAACCGACGACGCCGGTGTCCTCGCGCAGCGCGTCCGACGGGTAGGAGTCGGGGTCGACGATCGACATCGCGGGGGTGGCGAGCACGAACGGGAAGGTGGCGTCCGGCTTGTTGAGGTAGAAGACGACCTCGCGCTCACTGGGGGCCTGCACCCGTTCGAGGCTGCCCAGCAGACCGGCCGGTCCGCCGTTGACGTTGATCTCCCGGATCCGGTCGATCGAGTGCTTGACCGCCTTGGCGTCGAGCGTGTCGCCGTCGGAGAACTTCAGGCCCTCGCGCAGTTCGCAGCGGTAGACCTGGTTGGAGCTGTCGGAGAACTCGCAGCTCTCCGCGGCGTCGGGTTGCGGAGTGGTCGCGCCGACCGGGTAGTTCAGCAGGGTCTGGTAGATGTTGCGGAACAGCTCCCAGGAGTTGTCCCAGGATGCGGCAGGATCCAGCGTGCTGGGCGAGCTGGTGGTTCCCACGACGATAGGTCCCTCGTCGTCCGGATCACCGGACGACAGAATGCCGCATCCGGTTATCAGGGACGATATGGACGCGATGGCCGCCACCCGCCGCAGGCATCGGTTCCGGTTGAACACGCGCACGCTCCTCGATCTGCCATACCAAGGGTCGGCAGACCTTACCGCAGTGACACGCCCACTGACCCTCCTGTGAACGGCCGGTGAGATCGACTTCCGGATGACTACGTTGTCACTCGCCGTCGCGGGGCGGATACGCCGACACGGGCGCCGTTTTCGTCAACGGGCGCCCGTGCCGGGACGGTCCGGGACGGCCCGCGCGCGTGTGCGCGTGGCACGCGCGCGGGCGTCCGGGTCAGGCCACGCCGGCGTTCAGGAACATGCCTCCGTCGACCACCAGGGTCTGGCCGGTGACCCAGTCCGACTGCTCCGAGGTGAGGAAGGCGGCGGCGCCGCCGATGTCGGACGGCACCCCGAGCCGGCCCAGCGGGTAGCCGGCGACGGCCTCCGCCTCCCGGCCCTCGTACAGCGCCTGCGCGAACTTGGTCTTCACCACCGCCGGGGCGATCGCGTTGACCCGCACCTTCGGCGCGAACTCGTGCGCCAGCTGCTGGGTCAGGTTGATCAGCGCGGCCTTGCTGACGCCGTAGGCGGCGATGAACGGAGAGGGCGCGAGGCCCGCGACGGAGGCGATGTTGACGATCGCGCCGCCGTTGTCCTTCTGCCAGGCGTGCCAGGTCTTCTGCGCGAAGCCCAGCGCCGAGATCACGTTGGTCTCGAAGACCTTGCGCGCCACGTTCAGGTCGAGGTCGGCGATCGGCCCGAACACCGGGTTGGTGCCGGCGTTGTTGACCAGGTAGTCGACGCGGCCGAAGGCCTCCATGGCGCGCTCGACGGCGACGGCCTGGTGGCCCTCGTCGTGCGCCTTGCCGGCGACGTACACGGCCCGGTCGGGGCCGAGCTTCTCGACGGCCTCCTTGAGGGCGTCCTCGCCCCGGCCGGTGATGCAGACCCGGTCGCCGCGCGCGACGAGGGCCTCGGCGACGCCGTAGCCGATACCGCGGCTGGCGCCGGTGATGAGGGCGACCTTGCCCGAGAGTTCCACAGCAGTCATGTGTCCGGTCTTCCTAGTCGAGAGGTCCGCCGGCGACGTACAGCACCTGGCCGGAGACGAATCCGGCCGCCTCGCCGGTGAAGAAGGCGATCGCGTTGGCGATGTCCTCGGGCTCGCCGACGCGGGCGACCGGGATCTGGGTGGCGGCGGCGGCCTTGAAGTCCTCGAAGCCCATGCCGACGCGGTCCGCGGTGGCCTTGGTCATCTCGGTGGCGATGAAGCCGGGGGCGACGGCGTTGGCGGTGATGCCGAACTTGCCGAGCTCCTTGGCGAGGGTCTTGGTGAAGCCCTGCAGGCCGGCCTTGGCGGCGGAGTAGTTGACCTGGCCGCGGTTGCCGAGCGCCGAGGAGGAGGACAGGTTGACGATCCGTCCGAACCCGGCGTCGACCATGTGCTTCTGGCAGGCCTTCGACATCAGGAAGGCGCCGCGCAGGTGCACGTTCATGACGGTGTCCCAGTCGGAGACGCTCATCTTGAACAGCAGGTTGTCCCGGAGTACGCCCGCGTTGTTGACCAGGACGGTCGGCGCGCCGAGCTCCTCGGTGATGCGCGCGACGGCGGCCTCGACCTGTGCCTCGTCGGAGACGTCGCAGCCGACCGCGAGGGCCTTGCCACCGGCGGCGGTGATCTGCTCGACGGTGTCCTTGCAGGCCGCCTCGTCGAGGTCGATCACGGCGACCGCGCGGCCCTCGGCGGCCAGTCGTACGGCGGTGGCGGCGCCGATGCCGCGCGCGGCGCCGGTGACGACCGCGACCCGCTGCTCAGTGGTGGACATTGCTGCTTCTCCTCGCCCTTGGGATGCGGCTCCTGCGGCCGGCTCAGTTCAATGAGCGACCGCTTAGTACCTCCAGCAGACGTGACGCTAGAAGCCCTGGCACCCGGTGTCAACGGCACACCGCGCGTGTGTGATCCATTCCCCGCGCGGACGCCCTTTCCGCCGCGCCGTGCCCGTGGTGCCGCCGCCGGCCCGAAGCACCCGATCGGCCCAGCGCGGCGCGCCCCGTCTCCTGGCCGCCCCTAGCGTCGAAGCGCGAGCCACCCGTGGTCGGAAAGGAGCGCTCCATGCGTCGTCGCACCGGTGCCATAGGTACGCTGATCGCGCTCTCCGCGATCGTGCCGCTGGCCGACACCGCGCACGCCCAGGATCTGGACTGCAGCGACTTCACCTACCAGGAGGACGCGCAGACCTTCTTCGACCTGGACCGCAGCGATCCGCACCGGCTCGACGAGGACCCGGGTCCGGACGACGGTGTGGCCTGCGAGGCGCTGCCCCGGCGCGGCCTCACCTCGTCCACGTTCCGTCCCGCACCGGCCAGCCCCGCGCCCACCCGCCCGGCGTCACCGTCGCCGTCCCCGACGACCGCCGCGCCCACCCGGACCGCGACCGCCGCCCCGACGGCGGCTCCCACCTCCGCGCCGGCGAGCCCCACCGTGACGTCCGCCGCGCCGGTGGTTCCCCCCTCCACGGCACCGACACGCGGTGTCGAGGGCGGGCTGGGCGGCTCCTCGGACTCCGGCCCGAGCGGCTGGGACCTGGGCGTCGGAGCGACGTTCGTGACGGGCGCCGTACTCGCGGCGGGACATCTGGTGAAGCGCCGCCGCTCCTGACGACGAGGGGCGGACGGCCGAACGGACCGTGCGCCGCGTCCGGTGCGCGGGGCTGCGAGCGGTGACCGCGTGCGGGGCCCGGTCAGCGGACGAGCAGGTCGAGCAGTCGCTCCGCTTCCGCCGCCGGATCGGCGGTGAGCCCGGTGTGCACGGGGCCCGGCTGGACGATGGTGGACCGCGGTGCGATCAGCCAGCGGAAACGCCGTCCGGCGTCGTCGCCCGCCGCCTGCCCCGCCGCGTCCCCGCCCGCGCAGACGTCCTCGACCGCGCGCAGCGCCGCCCGCACACCGGGCAGGTCGGCCGCGGGGTCGAGGGCCAGCAGCCGCGCCTCGTCGAGATGGGTGCGGGCCGCGACGAAGGACCGGTGCCGGCAGTACACGAGGACCCCGGCGTTGACGCACTCGCCGCGTTCGATGCGCGGTACGACCCTCAGCAGGGCGTAC
Organism: Streptomyces sp. NPDC030893; assembly: GCF_055571535.1. Lineage (NCBI taxonomy): Bacteria > Bacillati > Actinomycetota > Actinomycetes > Kitasatosporales > Streptomycetaceae > Streptomyces > Streptomyces sp. NPDC030893. The sequence continues at coordinate 196,727 of NZ_JBVIFC010000013.1, forward strand.
TCGAAGACGTGCCGGTCGCTCACTGGTCCCTCCGCAGGCCGTGGATGTTCCGGTGGACGGTGGCCGCGCGGGCGAGCAGCGGCCCCGCGTAGGCCAGCCGGAGCTCGTCGGGCGTGTCGAAGCCCGGCTCTCCGGCCAGCCAGACGTCGGGGACCTCCGCGGTGACCTCGGCCAGCAGTTCCTCGGTGACCCGGGGCGCGAGGTCCGCCGCGGCGGCCGCGATGTCCGGTTCGAAGGTGCTCAGCGCGTGGTCGGAGGCATCGTAGGGGCGTGCGGCGGAGGCGGCGGCGCCGGGCCAGTTGTGGTGCCAGATCATCGTCGCGCCGTGGTCGACGAGCCACAACTCGCCGCGTCGGCGGAGCATGTTGGGGTTGCGCCAGGAGCGGTCGACGTTGTTCACCAGGGCGTCGAACCAGACGATCCGCCCGGCCTCCTCGGGGCCCACCTCGAAGGCGAGCGGGTCGAAGCCGAGGGCGCCGGAGAGGAAGTCCATGCCGAGATTGGTGCCGCCGCTGGACTTCAGCAGCTGCTGCACCTCCGGCTCGGGCTCGCCGAGCCCCAGCACGGGATCGAGCTCGACGGTGACCAGCCGCGGCACCCGCAGCCCCAGCCGGCGGGCGAGTTCCCCGCACACCACCTCGGCGACGAGTGTCTTACGGCCCTGCCCGGCACCGGTGAACTTCAGGACGTACGTCCCGAGGTCGTCGGCCTCGATCAGTCCCGGCAGCGAGCCGCCCTCGCGCAGCGGCGCGATGAAACGGGTCGCGATGACTTCCTTGAGCATCGCCCCAGGTTACCGGCGTGTCCTCGCACGTCGGAGGGGACCGGGCGGGAAGGTCGGGCGCCCGACAGGGAAACGACAGCTGTGGTTTACGCCCGTCCGACCGCGGGCGCGCCAAGCTCTCCGCACTGCCTGAACAGCGTGGGCACGCTGACCGTACCTCTCCCCGGATCGACTGTCCGCCCCGGAAGGAACACACCGGCATGACCGCATCGCTTCACTCCGCATCGGGACCCGCCCGCCGAACCGTCGTGGCGGCGGCCGGAGCGGCGGGCCTCGCCGTAGCGCTGACCGCGTGCGGCGGTTCCGACGACGACGCGCCCGGCTCCTCGGCGGACTCCGGCTCCGCCGGCGGCGCACCGGACGACGGCGCGGGCGACGGGGGCGGCGATGCCGCCGGTGCCGCGCCGCTCGCCTCGACCGCCGACATCCCCGAAGGCGGCGGGAAGGTCTTCGCCGACCGCAAGGTGGTGGTCACCCAGCCGGCGGCGGGCGAGTTCAAGGCGTTCTCGGCGACCTGCACCCACCAGGGGTGCGCGGTGAAGAGCGTCGCCGACGGCGTCATCAACTGCCCTTGCCACAACAGCAACTTCTCCATCAGCGACGGCAGCGTGAAGGGCGGCCCGGCGACCGCGCCACTGCCGGCGGTGGAGATCACCGTCAGCGGGGACTCGATCACCCTCGCCTGAACGGCCGCGCCGGGTACGACATGAGAGAAGAAGGGACCGTATGACCGCCACGCAGCGCCGGGGCCGCAAGATCATGATGACGCCCGGGGAGCTGGACGACTTCCTCACCGTCCAGCGCACCTGCCGGGTCGCCACGGTCTCCTCCGACGGGGCTCCGCACGTCAGCACGCTCTGGTTCGCCTGGGACGGCACCTCGCTGTGGCTCTACTCCGTGGTGCGCAGCAGGCGCTGGGCGGATCTGCGGCGGGATCCGCGGGTGGCGATCGTGGTGGACACGGGCGAGGAGTACGACGAGCTGCGCGGCGCGGAGCTGTCCGGGCGGGTGGAGTTCGTGGGCGAGATCCCGCGCACCGGCGAGCTGCGCGCGGAACTCGACGTCCCGGAGACGCTGTTCGCCCGTAAGAACTTCGGTCTCGAGGAGATGCCCCACGACGGCCGGCACGCCTGGCTGCGGCTGACCCCGGAGAAGATCGTCTCCTGGGACTTCAGGAAGCTGCCGACGCTGCCGTAGGACGCCCGCCGCTCTCCCCGCCTCCCCCGACGCGCTCCCCCGCCGCCCGCAGTGCCCGCACCGCCGCGCGGATGGACGGGCGGCGGTCCGCGTCCGCGCGCCAGACCACGAAGACATGCCGGCGCACCCGCTGCCGGAGCGGGACGGTCACCACTCCGTCCGGCAGCGGGTTGCGGCCCAGCAACGGGGCGATGCAGACGCCGAGACCCGCCGCGACCAGGCCGAGCTGGGTGTGGCTCTCGGCGGCGAGGTGACCGACGATGGGCTCGATGCCCTTGGAACGCAGGGTGAACATCAGCCACTCGTGGCAGAACTCGCCCTCGCCCCAGGTGATCCACTCGTCCTCGGCGAACTCGGCGAGGTCCACCTCCGTGCTGCCGGCCAGCCGGTGGCCGGCCGGCAGCGCCACGTCGGCCGGATCGTCGAGCAGCAGCGCCTTCACCAGGCCGTCGGGCAGCGGCATCGGCTTGTTGTACCAGTCGAGCACCACGGCGAGGTCGAGGTCCCCTCGTACGACTGACCGGATGCCCTGCTCGGGTTCCAGTTCGCGGGAGCGCACACGCAGCGCGGGATGCCGTCGGCGCAGATCGGCGAGCGCGACCGGGAAGAGTCCCCGCGCGGCGGTCGGGAACGCCGAGAGCCGCAGCTCGCCGGCGACCTGACCGCGCTGCGCCTCCAGGTCGGACTGGGCCAGCTCGACCTGGGAGAGGATGCGCGCGGCGTGCTCGGCGAGCAGCCGGCCCGCGTCCGTGAGCCGCACCCCGCGCCCGTTCTTGGCGAGCAGCTGCTGACCGACCTCGCGCTCCAGCTTGGACATCTGCTGGGAGACGGCGGACGTCGTGATGTGCAGCCCCTCGGCCGCGCCGCTGACCGATCCGTGCCGGGCGAGGGCGTCGAGGGTGCGCAGGCGCTCCAGGTTCAACATGTAAGCGATGCTACGAGATACCGGGTGCGAAATCTCGATTGTGCTACGAGATGGGTGTACCGCATCGTTGCGACCATGAGCAGCGTCACCGCGAGCACCACCACGCCGGTCCCGTCCGGACCCGCCCCCGAAGCCGGCCGCCCCCGCCTCGACTGGCGCCTGCGCTTCGGCACGCTCTCCCTGATCTGGGGCTTCAGTTTCCTCCTCATCAAGGTCGGCACGCAGGGGTACGCGCCGTTCCAGGTCACCCTCGGGCGGCTGGCCTTCGGGACCGCCGTCCTCGCGGTCGCCATGGCGGTACGGCGGGAGCGGCTGCCGCGCGGTGCGCGCACCTGGGGTCATCTCGCGGTCGCCGGGTTCCTGCTGAACGCGCTGCCGTTCTCGCTGTTCGCCTTCGCCGAGCTGACCATCCCGTCCACACTGGCCGGCATCTGCAACGCGACCTCGCCGCTGTGGGGCATGGCGCTCTCGCTGGTGGCCCTGTCCGAGGACCGGCCGACCCGGGTGCGGGTGGCGGGGCTCGGGCTGGGCTTCCTCGGGGTGCTGACCGTGCTGGGCGCCTGGCAGGGATTCCAGGGCCTGGACGCCCGCGGTACCGCGCTGGCCCTGCTGGCCTCGCTGAGCTACCCCGTCGGCTGGATCTACGTCCGCCGCACCCTGGCCGGCAGCAGCCACTCGAACCTCTCCCTGACCGGCGGCCAGTTGCTGCTCGCCACGGCCCAACTGGCGGTCGTGACCCCGCTGTTCACCTCGCTGCCGACCTCCTTCGCCGTCGGCCCGCTGCTCGCCGTCGTCGCGCTGGGCACACTGGGCACCGGCCTCGCCGTCCTCATCCAGTACGGCCTGGTCGCCGAGGTCGGCCCGACGACCGGCCAGATGGTGACCTACTTCGTCCCGGTGATCGCCGCCGCGGCCGGCATCGTGCTCCTCGGCGAGACGCTGACCTGGTCGACACCGGTGGGCGCGGTGATCGTGCTGGCGGGCGCGGCACTGACGCAGGTCCGGCCGAAGCGACGGGCGTAGCAGCCGGCGCCCGGTGCGGCGAGCGACACCGCGCCGGGACGCCGGGCGCCCGGCCGACCAGCGCCCGCCCGTCCGGCGCCGCGCCCGGGGCAACAACCCGCACCGGGCTCGGCAAGACCCGGCAGCGCGCCCGCGTTACGGGCGAGCGCGCCCCGCCGCAGCGACCCTCAGCAGGGCCGTCACCCGCACACCGCCGGGCACCCCTCCCGAGGCCGACCGACCAGCGCCCGCCCATCCGGCGCCGCGCCCGGGGCAACAACCCGCACCGGGCCCGCCAAGACCCGACAGCGCGCCCGCGTTACGGGCGAACGCGCCCCCGCCGCAGCGACCCTCAGCGGCGCCGCCACCCACACACCGCCGGGCGCCCCTCCCGAGGCCGACCGACCAGCGCCCGCCCATCCGGCGCCGCGCCCGGGGCAACAACCCCCACCGGGCCCGGCAAGACCCGACAGCGCGCCCGCGTTACGGGCGAGCGCGCCCCGCCGCAGCGGCCCTCAGCGGGGCCGTCACCCGCACACCGCCGGGATTCCGGGACCAGGGCTCCGACGGACCGGGGCGATGCGTCCCGGCGGCCACACCATGGGGCCCCGCCGCACGGCCCGCCGTCGGTCGCCCCCCTCCGCGTCTCACGCGTACGTCCGCGCGGGCCCTCCGGCGGGGCCGACCGCCGTGGCGACGGCCTCGGACAGGGGCTCGATCTCGTCCTCGGTGAGGGTCGAGACCGTGACGCGGATTCCCGGTGGCGCGTTCATCCGGAAACGGGCGCCCGGGGCCACCGCCCAGCCGGCGTGCAGCAGCCGGGCGACGGCGCCGGTCTCGTCCGGGACCGGCACCCACACGTTCATCCCGCTGGACCCGTGCGCCGCGATCCCGCGCCGGGCCAGCGCCCCGATCAGCGCCTCCCGGCGCCGTCCGTAACACGCGGCCACGGCCGCCGGATCCACCGCGCCCTCGCTCCACAGCCGCGCCACCGCGCGCTGCGCGATCAGACTGACCCAGCCCGGCCCGAGCCGCTGCCGGCCGCGCACCCGGTCGAGGGTGACCGCGTCCCCGGTGAGCGTCGCGAGCCGCAGGTCCGGGCCGTACGCCTTGGCCGCCGACCGCACGAAGGCCCAGCTCCGGGTGGTCCCCGCGAGGGGGTGGAGGGGGAGGTCGACGATGTCGTGCCCGTGGTCGTCCTCGATGAGCAGCGTCTCGGGGTGGTCGGCGAGCACCGTCCGCAGGGCACGCGCGCGTGCCGCGCTCAGCGCGGCGCCGGTCGGGTTCTGCGCACGGTCGGTGACGATCAGGGCCCGGGCACCGTCCGCCAGCGCCTTCCGTACGTCGTCGGGGAGTGGTCCCTCGTCGTCGACGCCGACGGGGACGGTCCGCAGCCCGAGCGCCGGGACGAGGTCCAGCAGACTCCCCCACCCGGGGTCCTCCACCGCTACCGCGTCCCCGGGCCTGAGATGCGCCGTGAGCACCCGCTCGATGGCGTCCAGCGCTCCCGAGGCGACGGCGACGGGCCCGTCGGGGACACCGTCGGCGTCGAGCCGCTCCCGGGTGAGCCGCGCCAGCTCGGGGTCCACTGGAACCTGCCCGTAGAGCACCGGTTCGCGGTCGCCCTGGGCGGCCGCCGCGGCGAAGGCCCCGGCGAGCGCGGGCAGCAGCACGGGATCCGGATTGCCCTCGGACAGATCGCGCACGCCCGGCGGGACCTCCACCCGGATGAGCTCACGCGCGGTGGTGGCCGGCTTCGGCCGCACCCGGCTGCCCCGCCGGCCCGCGGTCTCGATGACCCCGCGCTCGCGCAGCGTCCGGTACGCGGCCGCGACGGTGTTCGCGTTGACGCCGAGCCGCTCCGCCAACTCCCGCATCGGGGGCAGATGTTCGCCCGGCCGCAACTCCCCTTCACCCACCGCGCGCTCAATGCTCGCGGAAATCTCCGCTGCGCGCCGCCCACTGATCCGATACTCTCCTAGCACAAAGTCAATTATGCACTAGTGCAATGGAGAGCGCCATGCAGGGGACCCAGCCGCCGCAGCAGCGGCCCGCCGCCACCTATCCGCCCACCGAGCGCACCGTCCCCACCCGCTCACCCGACCGCGCCGCGTACGACAAGGAACTGGTGCACGCGATACTCGACGAGGGCTACGTCTGCCACCTCGGCTTCGTCCGCGACGGCGCACCGGTGGTCCTGCCCACGCTGTACGGCCGGGTGGGCGAGGTGCTCTACGTCCACGGTTCGACCGGCTCGCGTCCCCTGCGCGCGGCGGCCGGGGCCGACCGCGGGCTTCCGGTCTGTCTGACCGTCACCCATGTCGACGGACTGGTGCTGGCCCGCTCGGCGTTCCACCACTCGATCAACTACCGCTCCGTGGTGGTGCACGGCCCGGCGTACGACGTGACCGACCCGGAGGAGAAGCGGCAGGCGCTCGACGCCCTGGTCGACCAGGTCGTGCCGGGCCGCGCCGCCGACTCCCGGCCGGCCAACAGGAAGGAGCTGGCCGCCACCGCGGTGATCCGCCTCGACTTGACCGAGGTCTCCGCCAAGCTCCGCACCGGTGGTGCCAACGACGAGCCCGAGGACCTGGGCCTGCCCCACTGGGCCGGTGTCCTTCCCCTGCGCAAGGGCTACGCCACCCCGCTCCCCGACCCGGGCCTGGCTCCGGGCACAGCGGTGCCCGGGTACCTGGCCGCCCTGTGACGCCGGGCCCTTCCCGGAAGGCTCCCCGCGACGACGAGTGACATCGGTGGCCGGCCGCACACGACGCCGGCCGGCTCGCGGTCGACGGCCCGCCTGACGAACCGCCGTACGGGAGACCGCCGTCCGGCCCCCTGCGACCAGCGGCGCGAAGTCACCGCCGTACGAGGGGAATTCACGTACGGCGACAAGCGGTCCGAGGCGGTACGCCGCCGGATGGCGACCGGGTCGGCGGAGCGGGTCGGCGCGCGTGGCGCGGAGGCACGCGCACACGTCCTGCTCCGGGGGACGGTCTGATCCGCGGGGCCCTCCGGCCGGAACGGGCCCCGCTCCGTCAGGCGGGTACGGCCTCCGGCTCCCCCTTGCGGGCCCGCGCACCCCGCGCCTCACCCACCGCGAGGCCCGCCACCGAGCCCAGCATCAGCAGGGTGCCGGCCAGTGTGGCCGGCGTCAGCCGCTCACCGAGCAGGGCGACCGCCAGTACCGCCGCGCTCACCGGCTCCAGCAGCATGATCACGGACACGGTGGCCGACCGTACGACGGCGGCACCGGCGAAGTAGAGGCCGTACGCGAGCGCCGTCGGCACGGAGGCGACGTACGCCAGCAGCCACAGCAGCGTGCCCGGCGCGTCGGTGTGCGGCACCAGCCCCTCGAACGCGGCGAACGGGAGCAGTACCAGGCTGGTGACGGCGAACGCCCCCACGGTCGTGCCGGAGGAGTCCACCGCGCCGTCGCGTCCCCACCAGCGGGTGAGCAGGGTCATCGCCGAGTATCCGGCCGCGGACAGCAGGGCGAGCAGGACGCCCCAGAGGTCCACGGTGGTGTCCCCGCCGCCGAGGACGAGCACCACGAGTCCGGCGAGCGCGCCCGCGACGGCGGCCAGTCCGCCGCGCCCCAGCCGCTCCCCCATGGTCAGCCGCGCGCCCAGCGCGATGAGGACGGGTCCGGCGCCGAGAGTGACGACGGTGGCCACGGCCAGTCCCGTGGCGGAGACGGCCGCGAAGTAGGCGGTCTGGAAGACCGCGAGCCCGACCCCGGTGGTTCCGGCCCGGAACGCCCTGCGGCCCAGCGGCTCGGGGGCGGCGGCGGGCCGGGGGCGACGGGACAGCGGGCGGACGGCGAGCAGCAGGACCAGACCGATGGCGCAGCGCCAGAAGGAAAGGGTGACGGGGCCCATGTCACTGGTCCGGTAGACCAGCGACGCGGCCGCGCCCGCGGTGCCCCAGGCGGCACCGGCGACGATCAGATAGAGGAGGCCTCGCCCGACGGGCAGGCCGGAGACGGCGTTCGACACGTGTTCTCTCCGCAGATGACACGCACCACGCGCGTCGGCGTGGGCGCGGAAGTTCAGGAAGGGATCCGGGGCCGGAACCGGCCGGGGCCGGAGGGGCGGGATCCGCGGACTTCGTCTGCGGGCAGCACCGTTACGCCCGGCGACCAGCCGGACGGATGTACCGGAGGGCCCGCCTCAGGCGGCCGGAGGCGGAAGAACGAGTGCGCGCGCATGCATGATCAGCACCTTATGCCGTGGTTCCGGGCGTGGACAACTCACGTTCCGGCCCACCGCCGGCCACCGGTTTCCCGGAGCCCTTGGCCGGGGCGGAGGACTGGGCGATGAAGGCACCCGCCAGCACGACCGCGCCGCCCACGAGCTGCGGCGCCGACAGGTGCTCGCCGAGCAGGAACCAGGCGAGGACGGTGGCGATGACCGCCTCCAGGCAGGCCACGACTCCGGCGACCTGCGGCGACAGCCGGCGGACCGACACCACCCCGGTGATGTACGCGACGACCGTGGCGACGAGGACGATCCAGCCCAGCAGCACGAACGCGGCGACCGGTGTGCCGTCCATCTCCGCGCTGCCGGTGAGCACGGACCAGTCCATGGACCAGGGGCGCGCGACGACGGTCAGGACGGCCGCGCCGATCAGCAGTCCGTAGGCGATCACGCCGAGCGGGTCGGGAGCCTCCTCATCGTCGCTGCCCTGGTCGGACAGTACGAAGTATCCGACCTGACAGCAGGCGGCGCCGAGCGCGAGCAGCAGTCCGAGGGCGTCGAAGCCGAGACCCGACCACACCTCCACGACACAGGCGAGGCCGCCCACCGCCAGGACCACGCCGACCGCGGCGGCGCGGGTCACCGGCCGCCGCTGCACGAACCGCACCCATCCGAGCACGAGCGCCGGCGCCAGATACTCGACCAGCAGCGCGACACCGACCGGGATGCGGGAGATCGCCGCGAAGTAGCAGGCCTGGACGCCGGCGACGGCGAACAGGCCGAATCCGGCGAGCAGCCCGGGCCTGCGGCGCAGCAGTCCCCGGTGCCGCACCGCCAGCGGCAGCATGACGAGCGCCGCGCCCGCCACGCGCAGCCACACGACGTGCAGCGGGTCGAGACCCGCTTCGATCAGCGGCTTGGCCGCCACACCGGATCCCCCGAAGGCCAGGGCGGACAGCAGCGCGAGACCGAGCCCGACGCCCCTCGCGCGGTGGCTCCGGGTGGTGACAGAGGTAGGCACCGGCACATGATGGCAGGCGCCGACAGGAGCGTCACCCCCCATGACACCTGTCTCACCGGCTGGACGGGGCCTCGAGCCGGGCGAGCACTTCCAGGGCGTCGATTCCGGCGCGCCCCAGCACCTCGACGGCGCGTGCCTGCGGGTCCGCGACGATGGCGGCGAGCAGGTCCGTGCCGGACGCCGGGCCGTCGCCGTGACGGGCGGCGCGCTCGTGGGCGCGCTCCATGCAGCCGGCCGCCAGCGGTGACAGGCCCGCGGCCTCGGCCACCACGGGGACGCCGCCCGAGTCCTCCACGGCACCCTGCCAGCGCAGGCCGTAGCCGATGCTGCGCTGGACCAGGTAGCCGAGCAGCCGGGCCATTCGCGGCCCCTCGCCGAGGACGGCTCTCACCTCGGCATCGGATTCCAGCAGTGAGTGCAGCAGATGGGCGGTGTCGATCTGCCGGTCCCCGTCGCGGACCGCCCGGCGGCGGGCGCCGGCGACCACCGCTGCCAGCTCGGCGCCGAGCCTGGCATCGTTGTCCGGGCGGTGGATGCCCTGCTCCGGGAGCTCGCGGTCCTGCTGCCGGGGGATACGGGGATGCACATCCCCACCCCATCAGCCCCGCGGGCCCGGGGCATCCCCGGCGGGAAGCATCTTGGCATCCCACGGGAAGTGGACGTCCCGGGCCGCGATCTCCTCCTTGCGGAGGAGATCAAGGCGTCTCCCGCCGAGGGGCGCGCGCCGGTTTGCGGCACGCCCCCGGCCCCGGTGTCCGGTCAGTCCTCGTCGGCGAGGATCAGATACAGCTTCTTGCGGGTTTCGTTGATGACGGCGAGGGCCTTCTCCCGCTGCTCCTTGCTGCCGGTCTTCCAGACCTGGCCGAAGGCCTCCATCAGTCCGGAGCCGGCCTGCCGGATCTCGCTCAGCGCCTCCCAGTCGACCCCGCGCGAGGCCTCCTCCCAGGGAGCCTCCGGGCCCTCCTCGGCCGCCGTGCGACCTGCGTCGGTGAGGGAGAACAGCTTCTTGCCGCCCTCGGACTCACTGATGATCAGGCCCTCGTCCTCCAGCAGCTGAAGGGTGGGGTACACCGACCCGGGACTGGGCTTCCACGCCCCGCCGCTGCGCTCGGCGATCTCCTGGATCATCTCGTAGCCGTGCATGGGGCGGTCCTTCAGCAGAGCCAGGATCGAGGCCCGTACGTCACCTCGCCGGGCCCTTCCCCTGGGCCCCCCGCGCCCTCGCCCGCCCCACGGGCCACCGTGGCCGAACCCCGGACCGAACGGCCCGCCGGGGCCGCCCGGCCCCCCGCGCCCTCGCCCGCCCCACGGGCCACCGTGGCCGAACCCCGGACCGAACGGCCCGCCGGGGCCGCCCGGCCCTCCGGGCCCGAAGGGCCCGAACGCCGCACGCAGCCGGTCGAAGTCCCCCCGGCCGCCCCGCGGGCCGCCGTGACCATGTCCACGCTCGTAGCCATGCGTACGCATCGCCATCACTCCATTCCTTCGTTGATCGATCGCGATACCTCAACGATATATCGAGATAGCTTGTTGGGCAAGACTCGACAACCGATTGACGACCCGTCCGAGCGGCTGGCCGCGTTCTGGTCCGAGTTGCTCGGCCGGCCGGTCGTGGGCCGCACGGGGCCCGGTGGACGGCTGCGTCGACGTCACCTCGACCGACCCGCTCGCTGAGCGACAGCGTGTCGAGGCGCTCGGCGGACGCCGGCTGGAGGAGTACGACGCCGGCGGGTTCCTGGTGACGGCGGATCCCGAGGGCAACGAGTTCCGCGTCATCCCCGACGGCCCCTTCGAACGCGACGACGAGGGGCGCGCGGACTACCTCGGCTGACCGGCCTTCCCGTCTGCTCCGGTACGTCGTCGGCTCCCGTCGGCGGGTACCGTGACTCCGCATGACGCACACGGAGATCGAGATCACCGCTGACCTGGTCCGCGGTCTGCTGTGCGAGCAGCACCCCGATCTGGCCGGACGGCCCCTGAGGCTCGGTGCGCGCGGCTGGGACAACCAGCTCTGGCGGCTCGGTGACGACCTTGCCGTCCGGCTGCCCTGGGCGACGCAGTCCGCGGACGGGCTGCTGCTCAAGGAGCACGCCTGGCTCCCCGTTCTCGCTCCGCGTCTCCCCCTGCCGGTCCCCGTCCCGCAGCGCCTCGGCGAGCCGTCCGAGCGGTTCCCGCGGCCCTGGCTCGTCACCACGTGGGTGGACGGCTCGCCCGCCGACCTCGCCCCCGCCACACGCGCCGCCGAGGCGGCCGACAGCCTGGCCGCCTTCCTGACCGCGCTGCACCGGCCCGCCCCCGAAGGGGCCCCGGCCGGCCGCGACCGCGGGGGGCCGCTCGCCGGCCATGCCGAGGGGTTCGCCCAGCAGTTGTCGGCGGCCACCGAGCGGGGACTGCTTTCCGACCCGGACGCCGTCCGCGAGGTCTGGGAGGACGCCGTGGCCGCGCCCGGGTGGGCGGGGCCCGCCCTGTGGCTCCACGGCGACCTGCACCCGGCCAACGTCCTCACCGCGGACGGCGCCTTCTGCGGCGTGATCGACTTCGGCGACCTCTTCGCCGATGACCCGGCCTGCGACCTCGCCGCCGCCTGGACCCTGCTGCCGGACGGGGCCGTCGACCGCTTCCACCGTGCCTACGGGCCCGCCGCGGACAGCGCGACCCGGCGACGCGCACGCGGCTGGGCGGTGCTCAAAGCCCTCGTCTGTCTCCTCATCGCGGACGCGGGCGTCCACGGCCGCCCGGGCGGCAAGCGCACCTGGGGCCCGCCCGCCCGGTCCGCGCTGCGCCGCCTCACCACGACGCCCCACCGCCGCGGTGCGACGGAGCGATGACCGCCCACCGGTCCACCTCCCGCCCATTGGCCTTGGTCTCCCGCCGCCCACAGCCCGTACGGTCAGGGCCATGCGGATTCGAATCGTGGACGCCTTCACCGACCGGCCCTTCGCCGGCAACCCCGCCGGGGTACTGCTCCTGGACGCCTTCCCGGACGACGACCGGCTGCAGAGCGTGGCACTGGAGGTCAACCACGCCGAGACCGCCTTCGCCCATCCCCTCCCCGACGGCGCCGAGGCCGACTGGGCGCTGCGCTGGTTCACCCCCACCACCGAGGTGGCCATGTGCGGCCACGCGACCCTGGCCACCGCGCACGTCCTGCACACCACCGGCGCGCACCGGGGACCGGTGCGGTTCGCCACGCGCAGCGGCGTGCTCGTCGCCACCCCCGGTGAGGACGGCACCGTCACGCTGGACTTCCCCACGGCCCCGCTCACCGCGGTCGACATCCCCGAGGGCGTCGCCGAGGCGCTGGGCGCCCGGCCCCTCACGGCGTTCGACACCGGCCCGGACATCGGGGACCTGCTCGTCGAGGTCGCCGACGAGCGCACCGTCCACGCCCTGCGCCCCGACCTCAAGGCCCTGGCCGCCCACTCCGAGCGCGGCGTCATCGCCACCGCCCGCGCCGAGAACCCCGCCCTCGGCTACGACTTCGTCTCCCGCTGCTTCTTCCCGAACGTCGGCATCGACGAGGACCCGGTGACCGGCAGCGCGCACACCGCGCTGGCCCCGTACTGGTCGGAGCGTCTCGGCCGCGCCACCCTCACCGGTCTCCAGGCCTCGCCGCGCTCCGGCCGCGTCCGTACGGAAGTGCGCGGCGCGCGCACCCTGTTGAGCGGGCGGGCCGTGACGGTCATCGAGGGCGACCTGCTGGTCTGAGCCCGGCACGGCGCAGGGGGCGTACCGCCGCGCGGCACGCCCCCTCGTCGCCGTCTCAGGCCGTCGGGAGCCAGTCCACCTTGCCGGCCAGCAGCGCGTACCCCACGAACGCCCCGATGTCGAGCAGCGTGTGCGCGACCACCAGCGGCCCGACGCGGCCCCAGCGCCGGTACAGGTACACGAACACCACGCCCATGACCATGTTGCCGATGAAGCCGCCGATGCCCTGGTAGAGGTGGTACGTGCCGCGCAGCAGCGAGCTGCCCGCCAGGGCGGCGCCCGGGGACCAGCCCAGCTGGTCGAGCCGGCGCAGCAGGTAGGCGAGGACGATGACCTCCTCGACGATCGAGTTCTGCAGCGCCGAGAGGATCAGCACGGGGTACTTCCACCACACCTCGGGCAGCGCCTCCGGCACCACGGTGAGGTTGAAGCCGAGGCCGCGCATGGCCAGGTAGAAGGCGATGCCGCTGCTGCCGATGACCGCCGCGACCGCCGCCCCGCGGCCGAGGTCGGACCAGGGGCGGGTGCGGTCGAAGCCGAGCGTGCGCAGCCCCGCGCCCTCGCGCAGCAGGAAGTGCGCGACGAGCGCGACGGGGACGAGCGCCGTGGCGATCCCGAAGAGCTGCCAGGCCAGGTCCAGCCAGGGGCGGCCCGGCGCGGCCGAGGCGTTGAGGGTGGCCGCCTGGTCCTTCAGCCCGCCCGGCCGGGTGACCGAGCCGACGAAGCTGATCAGCGCCGAGACCCCGCTGGCGCCCAGCGACAGCGCGAGCACCAGCAGCGTCTCATTGCGCAGCGTCGTCCGTGACAGCTTCCGCTCGGGAAGGGAATCGGCCCCCGGGCCCGCCTCCGCCTGCACACCTGCCTCCACATGACCGATCGGTGCGATCAGTATGAGGGCAGCGGCCGTGCGGGCCGGACGGGGGGCCGTCCGCGGTCAGCCCGTGGGCACGGGTTCCGGCAGTCCCACCGGCCAGGTGTGCACGGGGTCTCCCTGCTCCATCAGCTCGCGGTAGCGGCGGGTGGTGGCGGCCAGGGCGGCCTCCCGGCCGAGGCCCAGGTCGAGGGCCCGGTGGAAGGTCGCGGCCTGCCACGTCGCACCGTTCACCCGGCGCCGGCACCGCTCCTCGATCACCCCGAGGTACAGGTCGCGGTCGGCGGGCTCGATGCCCCACGCGTCCAGCCCGGCCTCGGCCAGCGGCAGCAGCTCGTCCCGTACGAGGGTGACCGCGTCCACCTCGCCCAGCCCGCCGAGACGGCCGCGCCGGGGCCAGGTGAAGCGGGCGTCGATGCCGTGTTTGCAGGCGGCGTCGAAGTTGGCGGCCGCGGCCTCGAAGGGCAGCCGCGTCCACACCGGGCGGCTGTCCTCGGCGAGGGCCCGGACGACGCCGTAGTAGAAGGCCGCGTTGGCGATGACGTCGGTGATGGTGGGCCCGGCGGGCAGTACGCGGTTCTCCACGCGCAGGTGGGGGACGCCGTCGGCGATGCCGTAGACGGGGCGGTTCCAGCGGTAGACGGTGCCGTTGTGCAGGACCAGTTCGGCGAGCGAGGGAACGCCTCCGCGGTCCAGCACCTCGAGCGGGTCCTCGTCGTCGCAGATGGGCAGCAGGGCCGGGTAGTAGCGCAGGTTCTCCTCGAAGAGGTCGAACGCGGAGGTCACCCACCGCTCCCCGAACCAGGTGCGCGGCCGCACGCCCTGGGCCTGGAGTTCGGGCGGGCGGGTGTCGGTGGACTGCTGGAACAGCGGGGGCCGGGACTCCCGCCACAGTTCCCGGCCGAACAGGAACGGCGAGTTGGCGCCGACGGCGATCTGCGCGGCGGCGACGGCCTGCGCCGCGTTCCACACCCCGGCGAAACGCTCCGGGGTGACCTGGAGGTGCAGTTGCACCGAGGTGCAGGCGGCCTCGGGGGCGATGGACTTCGAGGTGCAGCTGAGGCGTTCCACACCGTCGATGTCGAGGGTGAAGTCCTCACCGCGCGCGGCCACGATCTGATCGTTGAGCAACGCGTAGCGGTCGACGGCGGAAAGGTTCGAGGAGACGAGGTCGTCCCGGTCCAGTGTCGGCAGGATGCCGATCATCACGATGCCCGCGTCCACCTCGCGGGCTTTCCGGTCGGCATAGGCGAGCGAGGTGCGCAGTTCCTCGTCGAGCCGGTCGAATACCCGCCCGCTCAATCGGTGGGGCGCGATGTTCACTTCCAGATTGAACATCGCGAGCTCTGTTTGGAAGTCCCGGCTGGCGATCCGTTCGAGGACTTGCGCATTCAACATTTTCGGCATGCCGTCGGCGCCCGTGAGATTCAATTCGATCTCCAGCCCCATGAGGTTCCTGGGGCGGTCGAACCGCTTCTCCGCCAGGAGCCGCTCCAGCGCCGTCAGACAGCCGCGGAGCTTCTCGCGGTACCGCTGGCGATCGGAGAGGTCGAACTGACCTGCCACGACCTTCTCCCCCATCGAAGCGTCCCTCCTCGGATGGGCGGACCGAAGAACGGCCGCCGGGGTCCCGGTCCACAAGGGAGGATGCCCCGCGAATGCGATCGATAACGTCCCGGACGGACCCGTCAGCCGCTAGTCTGGCCGAAGGTGACCAGTGGCACATTCACGGGGCATGGCACAGCGTGTACGGCGCATACCGGATGCGGACTCGTGAAAAACGCCGACGAGAATGGGCCGACCGCTCGGCGGTCGTTGTCCGAGGTCATCGACGTGCGCCCGTCCTGGAATCGGGATTATTTCCGCATTTCACCGGCCAGAAGTGCCCTTGTTCACCGGTCCGCAATGAGCTAGACGAAACATAGGCTGAACACGTGTCGTATAAACTTCGCCCACAAGGCAGAAGGTTGGCGCCCGCGGTCGAGTGATCCAGCCGAGAGGCGGCGTGCGGCAGTCCACACCCCCGTCTCCCGCGCTCAGACCCCGGCCCCTGCCTCTTGACCTTCGCGAGCTGACAGCGCCGTCCGCCCCGCCCTCGCGCCACTGTGCCTTCGAATGAGAGGCGACCCACCATGCCGCTGCATGTCCCCCCGGCTCCCGCGCCCGCACTGCGTTCCGTCCTGACCGCGCTCTCCTCACCGACCGCGGTCCGTGAGGCGCGAACTCCGTCCTTGCTCGGCGCCCAGGGACCCGCCTCACCCGAGCTCCCCCTCCCGGTGCACGTCCTCGACCGGGTCACCGCCGACGGCGAGACCGCGACCCGGCTGGCCGGGTGGCGCTTCCTGATCCGTACCGGCGACCGCGCGGTGGCCGCCGCCGACACCGTGCTCACCGCCGACGGCTGGACCTTCTCCCGCTTCTTCGAGGGCCCGTACATCGCCTCCACCGAACTGGCCCTGCGCCAGGCCGAGGCCATGGCCCAGCCGTACCAGCCGCGGCTGCTGTCCGTGCCCGGTCTCTACATGCTGACGCTCTGGCTGCACGGCGACCCCGCCGCGGACGGCGCCGGCGGCCACCCGGCCGCCACCGACCTGCTCGTCCCGCTCGCGCCGGCACCGCCCGGCATCGCCGCCCACCGTCCGCACCGGGTCACCGATCTCCTTCCGGTGCTGACCCACCGGGTGACCCCGACCGTGACCCCGACCGTGACCCCGACCCGTCTGCTCCGGTCACCGGCCTGACGTCCCGCTCCCGTACCCCCCGCCCGGTGCCCCGGGCGGGGGGTACGCGTATGTGGACTAGCCCCATTCGGCCAGGGCGAACCACCCGAAGCGGCAGGGGAGTTGAGATGAACCGTCCGCGCGGGTGATGCGTCATCACCCTGTGAGGAGCGGTGCCGCGAAATCCCTGCGGATCCTTGTCCGTGGGGCAACACTGGTTTCCGACCGACCTATCACAACGGGGGGCGGCCATGAACGACGCTTCACGCCGCGGAACTGACACGACAGCCGACTCACAGGTCACCACAGAGCGAGAGATCCCACCCATGTGCCAGCACCAGCCACCGTGCCCCTCAGCCGACTCCGCCGACCGGGAGTCCGCCCGTCTCGCGGCGCACCACCCGGAGCAGGGCTGGAGCCTGCTGTGCAACGGTGTCGTGCTCTTCGAGGACACCGGTGAGCTCCTGCCCGACGGCAGGATCATCGGCCCGCAGCGCCACCGGGGCACCAGCCTGACCACCGCCTGAGCCCACGAGCCCGACCGGACGGACCGGAACGCGCGCGGGCGGACCGGGGGCCGGACCGCGGGACCACCTCCCCGCGCGCCGGCCCCGACGCACGCCCGGCCGCACCGCTCCGAGGCCGACCGGCGACCACGCGTCCCGCACCGCGCCCTATCGTGACCGGCATGCAGTCCTACACGATCGGCCAGGCAGCGAGGCTGCTCGGAGTGAGCCCGGACACCGCCCGCCGCTGGGCGGACGCGGGGCGCATCACCACCCACCGCGACGACGGCGGGCGGCGGCTCGTCGACGGACGGGATCTCGCCGCGTTCTCCGTCGAACTCGCCAGGGCGGCAACCGCGGAGGAGGACACCCCATACACCTCCGCCCGCAACGCCTTCCCCGGCATCGTCACGGCGATCAAGCTCGGCGATGTCGCCGCCCAGGTCGAGATCCAGGCCGGGCCGCACCGTCTCGTCTCCCTGCTCACCCGCGAGGCCGTCGAGGAACTGGGCCTGGAGGTCGGTGTGGAGGCCACCGCACGGGTGAAGTCGACAAACGTCCATATCGACCGCACGTGAGCGAACCCGTCCGCAAGGAGGAACGCACATGCGGCCCTCTGCGCCTTCTCACCTGGCTCATGCGATGAGACAGGGGACTTTCACCTCGCGGATGCGCCAGTATGATCGGCGTATCGGAAGGGTCCTGCGGGCTCTTCCCGCCCTACCGAGGGAGCCCCCGAGATGACCCGTTCCACGCGCCGGGCCCACGCGTACCGGCAGATCGCCGGCATCGGGGCCGTCGCCGTCCTCGCGCTGAGCGGCTGCTCCTCGTCCGGTCCGGAGTCCTCCTCCGCGGCGGAGGGGGAGGAGGTCACCGGCACGGTCACCGTGTTCGCGGCCGCCTCCCTGAAGGAGACCTTCACGGAGCTGGGCGAACGGTTCGAGAGGGACCACCCGGGGACCGAGGTCGCCTTCAACTTCAGCGGCAGCGACTCCCTGGCGGCCGGCATCAACAACGGCGCCCCCGCCGACGTCTTCGCGGCGGCCAGCACCACGACGATGGAGCTCGTCACGGACGAGGGGCACACGGCGGGCAGCCCGAGCACGTTCGTCCGCAACCGGCTGCAGATCGCCACCGCACCGGGCAATCCGCACGGGATCGACTCCCTCGACGACCTGACCGCCTCCGGTCTGAAGGTCGTGCTCTGCGACCGGACGGTGCCCTGCGGCACCGCCGCGCAGACCGCCCTCACCGCGGGCGGCGTCCCCCTGACACCCGTCTCCTACGAGCAGGACGTCAAGAGCGCGCTGACGAAGGTCGAACTGAAGGAGGCGGACGCCGCCCTCGTGTACGGCACGGATGTGCGCGCGGCCGGTGACAAGGTGGAGGGCGTGGAATTCCCCGAGTCCGCCGAGGCCGTCAACGACTACCCTATCGCCCTGCTGGAGAACGCCCCCAACCCCTCCGCCGCCAAGGCGTTCCTGGAGCTGGTGAAGTCCCCGGAGGGCCGGCGGGTGCTGGGCGGGGCGGGATTCCTCGAGCCATGAGGACCGGCCAGGAAGCGCCCCGCACGGCGCGCCCCCGCCCGCCCGGCCGCGGTGTCCCGCTCGCTCTCCTCGTGCCCGCCCTGCTGGGCCTGGCCTTCCTTCTGGTGCCCCTCCTCGCCCTGCTCCTGCGGGCTCCCTGGCGCAGCCTGCCCGAGCAGCTGACCAGCCCCGAGGTCTGGGAGGCGCTGCGCCTGTCACTCCTGTGCGCCACGACGGCGACCGTGCTGAGCCTGCTCGTCGGCGTCCCGCTGGCCTGGCTGCTGGCCCGTACGGACTTCCCCGGCCGGGGCCTGGTCCGTGCCCTGGTGACGCTCCCGCTGGTGCTGCCGCCGGTGGTGGGAGGTGTCGCCCTGCTGCTCGCCCTCGGCCGCAACGGGGTCGTCGGCCAGTGGCTGGACGCGTGGTTCGGCATCACACTGCCGTTCACCACCACGGGCGTCGTCCTGGCCGAGACGTTCGTGGCGATGCCGTTCCTCGTCATCAGCGTCGAGGGCACGCTGCGGGCCGCCGACCCGCGCTACGAGGAGGCCGCCACCACCCTGGGCGCCTCCCGCTTCACCGCGTTCCGCCGCGTCACACTGCCGCTGATCGCTCCCGGTATCGCAGCCGGCGCCGTCCTGGCGTGGGCGCGGGCCCTCGGGGAGTTCGGCGCGACGATCACCTTCGCCGGCAACTTCCCCGGCCGCACCCAGACCATGCCGCTCGCCGTCTACCTCGCCCTGCAGAACGACCCGGCCGCGGCGATCGCCCTCAGCCTGGTGCTCCTCGCGGTGTCCATCGCCGTACTGGCCGGGCTGCGGGACCGCTGGATGAGGGCCGTCTGATGGTCATGCCGAACAGGTCCAGCGGGACGACCGGGCCCGCCGCCGAGGGGCTGGACGCGCACCTCGTCGTGGACCGCGGCGCGTTCCGCCTGGACATCGCGCTGACCGCCGCGCCCGGCGACGTCGTCGCCCTGCTCGGCCCGAACGGCGCGGGCAAGACGACCGCCCTGCGCGCCCTGGCCGGCCTCGCACCGCTCACCGCGGGCCGTCTGCGGCTGGACGGCACGGACCTGCGCCGGACACCCCCCGAGTCCCGCCCGGTGGGCGTCGTCTTCCAGGACTACCTGCTCTTTCCCCATCTGACCGCCCTCGACAACGTCGCCTTCGGACCGCGCTGCCGGGGCACCGGCAAGGCGGCGGCCCGCGCCCTGGCCGCCGAGTGGCTGGACCGGATGGGACTGGCCGGGCACGCGGACGCCAAGCCCCGGCGGCTCTCCGGCGGCCAGGCCCAGCGCGTGGCCCTCGCCCGCGCGCTGGCCACCCGCCCCCGGCTGCTGCTCCTGGACGAACCGCTCGCCGCCCTGGACGCCCGCACCCGGCTGGAGGTGCGCGCGCAGCTCCGCCGCCATCTGGCCGCGTTCGAGGCCGTCGCCGTCCTGGTCACGCACGACCCGCTGGACGCCATGGTGCTCGCCGACCGTCTGGTGGTCGTGGAGGACGGGCGCATCGTGCAGGAGGGCACGCCCGCCGACATCGCCCGGCACCCGCGCACCGAGTACATCGCCCAGCTGGTCGGCCTCAACCTGTACCGCGGGCAGGCCGAGGGCCACACGGTACGGCTCGACGCGGGGCCCGCCGTCAGCACCACCGAGGACCTCTCCGGGCCCGCCTTCGTGGCGTTCCCGCCCGGTGCGGTGACCCTCCACCGGGAACGGCCCACCGGCTCCAGCGCCCGCAACCTCTGGCAGTGCGCCATCGCCGGGCTGGAGAGCCACGGCGACCAGATCCGCGCGGAGCTCACCGGTGAGCTGTCCCTGGCCGCCGACCTCACCACGGTCGCCGCGGCCGAACTCGACCTCCGTCCGGGCGCACAGGTGTGGGCCGCGGTCAAGGCCGCACAGACGCACGCGTACCCGGCCTAGCCGCGCACGGTGCCCGGAAGCACGGGTTCACCGGGCGGCGTGGACGGCCATCGGCGGACCGAAGGGGCCCCGCCCGGCCACCCGGCCGGAGCGGAGCCCCTTGGACACCTCCGCGTCAGTCCTCGTACGCGTCCAGCGGCGGGCAGGAGCAGACGAGGTTCCGGTCGCCGTAGGCCTGGTCGATACGGCGGACCGGCGGCCAGTACTTGTCGGCGGCGCTCACCCCGGCCGGGAAGACGGCCTCCTCGCGCTCGTACGCGTGCTCCCACTCACCGCCGAGAGCGGCGGCGGTGTGCGGCGCGTTGCGCAGCGGGTTGTCGTGCGCGGGCCACTCACCGGAGCCGACCTTCTCGATCTCGGCACGGATCGCGATCATCGTCTCGCAGAACCGGTCGAGTTCGGTCAGGTCCTCGGACTCGGTGGGCTCGATCATCAGCGTGCCGGCCACCGGGAACGACATCGTCGGCGCGTGGAACCCGTAGTCGATCAGACGCTTGGCCACGTCGTCCACGGTCACGCCGGTCGCCTTGGTCAGCGGGCGCAGGTCGATGATGCACTCGTGCGCGACCAGGCCGCCGGGGCCGGTGTAGAGCACCGGGTAGTGCGGCTCCAGGCGCTTGGCGATGTAGTTGGCGCTGAGCACGGCCACCTGGGTGGCCCGCTTCAGGCCCTCGCCGCCCATGAGACGGACGTACGCCCACGAGATGGGCAGGATGCCCGCCGAACCCCACGGCGCCGCCGAGATGGGGCCCACGCCCGTCTCCGGCCCGGCCTCGGGCTGGAGCGGGTGGTTCGGCAGGTACGGGGCGAGGTGGGCCCGTACGCCGACCGGGCCGACGCCGGGACCGCCGCCGCCGTGCGGGATGCAGAACGTCTTGTGCAGGTTCAGGTGCGAGACGTCGCCGCCGAAGTGGCCGGGCTTGGCCAGACCGACCAGGGCGTTGAGGTTGGCGCCGTCCACGTACACCTGGCCGCCGGCCTCGTGCACCTCGGCGCAGATGTCGGCGACGTGCTCCTCGAACACACCGTGCGTCGAGGGGTACGTGATCATCAGCACCGCCAGCTGGTCGCGGTACTGCCCGATCTTCGCCCGCAGGTCCGCGACGTCGACCTCGCCGTCGTCGGACGTCTTGACGACGACGACCTTCATTCCGGCCATCACGGCGCTGGCGGCATTGGTGCCGTGCGCGGAGGACGGGATCAGGCAGACGGTGCGCTGCTCGTCGCCGTTGGCCCGGTGGTAGCCGCGGACGGCGAGCAGGCCGGCCAGCTCGCCCTGGGAACCGGCGTTGGGCTGGAGGGAGACCTTGTCGTAGCCGGTGACCTCGGCGAGACGCTCCTCCAGCTCACGGATGAGGGTGAGGTAGCCCTGCGCCTGCTCGGCGGGCACGAACGGGTGCAGCTGCCCGAACTCGGGCCAGGTGACCGGTTCCATCTCGGTGGTCGCGTTGAGCTTCATGGTGCAGGAGCCCAGCGGGATCATGCCGCGGTCCAGCGCGTAGTCGCGGTCGGCGAGGCGGCGCAGGTAGCGCAGCATCGCGGTCTCGGAGCGGTGCTGCTGGAAGACGGGGTGCGTCAGGTACTCGTCGTCGCGCAGCAGGGCGTCCGGCAGGGTGTCCGGGGCGGCCGCGTCCAGGGCCTCGATGTCGCCCTCGGCGCCGAAGGCGCTCCACACGGCGGTCAGCCGGTCGCGCGTGGTGGTCTCGTCGCAGGCGATGGAGACGTGGTCGGCGTCGACGAGACGCAGGTTGACGCCGTTGTCACGGGCGGCGGCCACGACCTCGGCGGCCCGCCCGGCGACGCGCACGGTCAGCGTGTCGAAGTAGGAGCCGTGCACGATCTCGGCTCCGGCGGCCCGCAGCCCCTCGGCGAGGACCGTGGCGTACCGGTGGGTGCGCCGGGCGATGACCCGCAGACCCTCGGGGCCGTGGTAGACGGCGTACATCCCGGCCATGACGGCCAGCAGCACCTGGGCGGTGCAGATGTTGCTGGTGGCCTTCTCACGGCGGATGTGCTGCTCACGGGTCTGCAGGGCGAGGCGGTAGGCCTTGTGTCCGTCCACGTCGACGGAGACGCCGACGAGACGGCCGGGCAGGCTGCGCGCCATCTTCTCCTGCACCGCCATGTAGCCGGCGTGCGGTCCGCCGAAGCCCATCGGCACACCGAAACGCTGGGTGGTGCCGACGGCGATGTCCGCGCCCAGCTCGCCGGGCGACTTCAGCAGGGTGAGGGCGAGCAGGTCCGCGGCGACGGTGACGAGCGCGCCCAGCTCGTGCGCCTGGTCGATGACCGGCTTGATGTCGCGCACGGCACCGGAGGCGCCCGGGTACTGGATCAGCACGCCGTTGATCTCGCGCTCGGCGAGCCCGGCGGGGATGCCGTCGCTCAGGTCGGCGACGACGACCTCCACCCCGGTCGGCTCGGCACGCGTCTCGATCACGGCGATGGTCTGCGGCAGGGCGTCCGCGTCGACCAGGAACAGGCCCTTCTTGTTCCTGCCCATGCGCCGCGACAGCGCCATCGCCTCGGCGGCGGCGGTGCCCTCGTCGAGCAGGGAGGCACCGGAGGTGGGCAGGCCGGTGAGCTCGGCGACCACGGTCTGGAAGTTCAGCAGCGCCTCGAGCCGGCCCTGGGAGATCTCCGGCTGGTAGGGCGTGTAGGCCGTGTACCAGGCGGGGTTCTCCATCACGTTGCGCAGGATGACGGGCGGTGTGAAGGTGCCGTAGTAGCCGAGCCCGATCATGGACCCGAGCACCTCGTTGCGGTCGGCCAGGGTCCGCAGCTCGGCCAGCACCTCGGCCTCGCTCCGCGCACCGGGCAGGTCCAGCGCCTCGGCGTTCTTGATCACATCCGGCACGGCGGCGGCGGTCAGCTCGTCCAGCGAGCCGTAGCCGACCTGGGCGAGCATCTTGGCCCGGGCCTCGTGGTCGGGGCCGATGTGGCGCTGTTCGAAGGGGATTCCCCGTTCGAGTTCGGAGAGCGGAGTGCGAGGGGCGGTCATTGAGGAGGCCTCCTGGTCCGACGACCTTCGAGGGGCACCACGGCGCAGGTGCCCGGACGGCCTCCCCCTCTGTCATCTCAACCTGAGAGCTTCACCGGAACGCCCGGGGCGGTCCGGTTTTCACCGTCGGTGAGAGCGGAAGCCGTCGACACCCGCCCTGCTTTCCAGAGTGACCTCGTCCGTGCGGTACGTGTGCCTGAGAGATTCCGGGGAGGATTTGCTCCTTCGGCGCCTCCGGTGGTGCCTGGAGGGCTCTCCCGCACGGGGTCAGCGGCCGATTGCCAGCGTACCAGCGAGCACAACACCGGGGCTTCGAGTGGCCGCACCGCCGATTCTGCCGTTTTGTAGTGCTTACGGATGAGTTTGCGACCAGTGGAGGGCCCGTGCAGACCGACATCGATCCGCGCCACCTGATCGGCCGCAAGGCGTTCGACCGCACCGGAAACCGGATCGGCACCATCGACGAGGTGTATCTCGACGACGCCACCGGCGTACCGGAGTGGGCGGCGATACGCACCGGCCTGTTCAGCCGGGACGCCTTCGTCCCCCTGGAGCCCAGCGAACTGATCGACGGCGCCCTCCACGTGCCGTTCGAACGGGCCCTGATCAAGGACGCACCCGACTTCGGTGTGGGCCGCCATCTCTCCCCCGAGCAGGAACTTCAGCTCTACCACCACTACGGTCTGGACGTCGCCGCGCCCCCTCCGCTGGAGGACCGCGACTTCGGCAGGCTGGCGGGCAAGGACAAGCAGGTCTGACCCGCCGCCCCGCTCACCCGCTCCCGTCGCCGGCTCTCGCGCTCTCGTCCTCCCCCGGTCCCGGTGACACCAGCGGCAGCGGATCCGCCGGTTCCAGGGCCGGGTCGTCGGTGCGGAAGGTCCTCACCCGGCCCGGCCGGGAATCGGGCGTCTCGAAGCGGACGGTGACCCGGCCCAGCCCACTGCCCTGCACCCAGCCGTGCCCGTACGCGCTGTGCCGCACGTCGTGCCCGGCCGGCCAGCGCCGCTCGGCGGGGACCGGGCTCGCCGCCTCCTGCGCGGCCTCGGGCGCCTCGTGAGCGGATTCCTCCCCGGCCACGCCCGCCGCCTGCGCGAACAGGTCCTCCTGGGTGTAGTCGGCCAGTCCGCTGACTCCCACCCCGAGCAGCCGCACCCCGCCCGTGGTGTCGACCGCGTCCAGCAGCCGCGCGGCGGCCTCGCGCACCACCGCGGGATCGTCCGTGGGCCCCCGCAGCGTCTCGGACCGGGTGAGCGTGGAGAAGTCGTACCGCCGCACCTTGAGCACGATCGTGCGTCCCGACAGACCGGCCCCGCGCAGTCTGCGCACGCACCGGTCGGCGAGCCGCACGACCTCCGCGGCGACCCGCACCCGGTCGTGGATGTCCACGTCGTAGGTGTCCTCCACCGACACCGACTTGGCCTCCCGCTCGGCCACCACCGGCCGCTCGTCCCGCGCCAGCGCCATCGCGAACAGCGCGTGCCCATGGGCCTTGCCCAGTAGCCGTACGAGTTCGTCCTCCCCCGCCTCGGCGAGTTCGCCGACCGTGTGGATCCCGGCCCGGCGCAGATGGTCACCGGTCGCCGGGCCCACACCGGGCAGGGTGCGCACGGACAGCGGTGCCAGCAGCGCACGCTCCGTGCCCGGCTCGATCAGCACCAGCCCGTCCGGCTTCGCCTGCTCCGAGGCGATCTTCGCGAGCATCTTGGAGACGGCCAGCCCCACCGAACCGGTGAGCCCCGTGACCTCCCGTATGTCCGCGCGCAGCTTCGCCCCGGCCAGACGGGCCGACCGCTCGTCCCAGGCGCTGCCGCCGGCCTCCAGGTCCACGAAGGCCTCGTCCAGGCTGAGCGGCTCCACCAGCGGCGACATGGCCCGCAGCAGGCCCATCACCTGCTCGCTGATGGACCGGTAGAGGGCGAACCTCGGCACCAGGTACGCGGCGTTGGGCGCGAGCCTCCGGGCCTGCGCCATGGGCATCGCCGAGTGGACGCCGAAGATCCGTGCCTCGTACGAGGCGGTGGCGACCACACCGCGCGGCCCGAGCCCGCCCACGACGACGGCCTTCCCGCGCAGACTCGGCTTGGACGCCTGCTCCACCGAGGCGAAGAAGGCATCCATGTCGAGATGCAGGATCGTGGGCGCGGCTCTCACGTGTCCGATGCTGCCCTACGCCACTGACAATGCCCTGTTGGGAGGGGTGCGGGAGCTTCTCAGACGGCCTTGTTGCGGCGCCGCGCCAGCTCGTCCATCGGGTTGTGGCCGACCAGGGTCTCCCCGGTGTCGACGCGCTCCCCGTGCAGCTGCGACAGCGCGCTCTCGACATCGCGCCACACCACGCCCACGGCGATGCCGAAGACGCCCTGGCCGCCCTGGAGCAGGGCGTGCACCTCGTCGGGCGAGGCGCACTCGTAGACGGTGGCGCCGTCGCTCATCAGCGTCATGCGCTCCAGATCGCTGAAGCCGCTCTCGCGCAGGTGCTGGACGGCGCTGCGGATGTTCTGCAGGGACACGCCCGTGTCCAGGAACCGCTTGACGATCTTCAGCACGACGACGTCGCGGAAGCTGTACAGCCGCTGCGTCCCCGACCCGTGGGCCGGTCGCACGCTCGGCTCGACCAGTCCCGTACGGGCCCAGTAGTCGAGCTGCCGGTAGGTGATGCCGGCGGCGGCGCAGGCCGTGGGTCCCCGGTAGCCGATCTCCTCGGAGGCCGTGACCGCCGCCCCCGCGCCGCTCGGCACGGCCGTGGGCCGCTGCGGGGCGTGCTCGGTCGCACCGCCGTGCACGGGATACCCCGCGCTCGGCCGGAACCGGGAGCTCTGGGGAGGATACGGCCCGCTCGCCCCGAAACCGCGTCCGGGGGCACCCCCAGCCGTACCGTCGCCGCTGCTTCTCACGCCGACCTCCGTCCTTGACCTGCCTCCCCGACGGTAGGCAGTCACCAAGGGTGCGTCAACGATCGCCACACTCGGCACGCCGAGTGATAATCACCCTAAGAGTGGTTTCCCGTGCCCCACCGCGGGGAAAGGCTAGCCGAATGCCTGCCGCTCGGGCCTGACGCCCGGCCACGGCGGCGGCCGCCCTCCCTC
Source organism: Streptomyces sp. NPDC030893 (assembly GCF_055571535.1). Classification (NCBI taxonomy): domain Bacteria; kingdom Bacillati; phylum Actinomycetota; class Actinomycetes; order Kitasatosporales; family Streptomycetaceae; genus Streptomyces; species Streptomyces sp. NPDC030893. The sequence goes on from NZ_JBVIFC010000013.1 coordinate 223,200, forward strand.
ACTGGTTGCTGGTTCCGAAGTCCTCCGGCGAGATCTGGTCGAGGAACTCGCGGAACTTCTCCACCTCGTCCTCCTGCTCGTCCGGAATGGCGATGCCGGCGTCGTCGAGCACCGTGTCACTGCCGTAGATCGGCGTTCCCGTGCGCAGCGCCAGCGCTATGGCGTCGGAGGGGCGGGCGCTCACCTCGACCCCGCTGGCGAAGACCAGCTCCGCGTAGAAGACACCCTCGCGCAGGTCGGTGATGCGCACCTCGGTGAGCTCCTGTCCGACGGCTTCCAGCACGTCCTTGAACAGGTCGTGGGTCAGCGGTCGTGCCGGTGCCATGCCCTGCTGGGCGAAGGCGATGGCCGTCGCCTCCCCTGGTCCGATCCAGATGGGGAGGTAGCGGTCGCCGCCCACTTCACGCAACAGCACGATCGGTTGGTTGGAGGGCATCTCGACCCGGACACCTACGACATCGAGCTCGTTCACACAGCAACCCTAGGCCGTGCCCGGGACGTTTGGGTAGTCGGGCCGGGGTCGGGTGGCCGATCCGCTCCCCCGGCCCCGCGCGATCAGGGCAGCCGCACCCCGAGCGCCGACTGCACCAGCGCCGCGTGCAGCTTCACCGCGAGTCCGGCGAGCTCCTTGGTGCGGGCCTCGGCGTGCGCCCTGGTCTGCGGGTTGCGGTGGCGCCGCAGCGGGGCGACGACCTGGTCCACCAGACCGGCCTCCCGGTCGGCGGCGGCCTTCATCGCCCGGAGATGACGTGGCTCGATCCCGAACCGCCCCAGCTCGGTGATGAGCCCGGCGACCGTGACCGCCTCGGCGTCGTACACCCCGTCCTCCACGGGGGCGAGCAGTCCGTAGGACTCCCACTCGGCGAGTTCGGGCTCGGCGACACCGGCGGCGGCGAGCAGCTGGCAGCGGCCGATACGGGCCGGTGCGGGCCCGTCGGCGGCCGGTTCGTGGGCGGCGGCCTCACCCTCACCCGGACGGCTCAGCACCGGCAGCGGGGCGGCCTCACCGCGCTCCATGGCCGCCAGGTGCTCCCGGATCACCTTGAGCGGCAGATAGTGGTCCCGCTGGATCCGCAGCACCTGTCCGAGGCGCTCGACGTCCCCGGCGCTGAACTTGCGGTACCCCGACGGGGTCCGCTGCGGCTCGATCAGCCCTTCCGACTCCAGGAAGCGGATCTTGGAGATGGTGACCTCGGGGAACTCCTCACGCAGCACGTTCAGCACCGCCCCGATGCTCATCAGTCCGGTGCCCGCGGCGGCGGCGCCGTCGCCGGCACCGCCGCTCGGTGTCTGAAGCATGGACCTTCCCTGGGCTCCCCCGGCCGGAACCGGGGCCGTCAGTAGCCCCGCTGGCTCGCGTAGAAGACCAGCCGGTACTTGCCGATCTGCACCTCGTCCCCGTTGGACACGGCGATCTGGTCGATCCGCTCACGGTTGACGTAGGTGCCGTTCAGGCTGCCGACGTCGGCCACCGTGAACGAGCCGTCGGGGCTGCGGCGGAACTCCACGTGGCGGCGGGAGACCGTCACGTCGTCCAGGAAGATGTCGCTCTGCGGGTGACGCCCGGCCGTGGTCAGGTCGCCGTCCAGCAGGAAGCGGCTGCCCGAGTTCGGCCCCCGGCGCACGACCAGCAGCGCGGACCCCATCGGCAGCGCGTCGACGGCCGCCTGCGCCTCCGGGGAGAGCGTCGGCATCTGCGTCTGGCCGGTGGCCTCGGCGTCGTAGGCCTCGAGACCGGAGATGGAGATCGTGGACGTCGTCTCCGAGGGGCGCTCGGGAGCGACTCCGGGCCTCAGCGGAGCACCGCAGTTGGAACAGAAGCGGCTGTTCTCCGCATTGCGGTTACCACACCTCGTACACACCAGGGCCGACATGGAATCCTCCTGCCGCGGCTGCCCACCTGGGGCTTGGGACGCGTACGGGTCGGGGTACCCACCACCCGTACCTGAGGTCGACGGCTGTCCGAAACCTATGCCGCCCGACTGTGCGGGGTCAACGGACGGCGCGCCCTGACCCACCTGGTCCCGGAACAGCGGACGCTGACCTTCCGCGTCAGGCTGTGCGCGGTGACGAGCGGTCGCGTTGTCGCTGTCCTCTCGCCGCGCGCTCTTGCCGAACAACTTCGCAAACAACTTCACGGGCGATTCCCCTTGACCGAAACAGACCCGCCCGTGGGGCAGGACGAACCCTGACTGAACACATTGGCCGACCCGGACATCTTCACAACGTCCGCCTCCGCCAGACAGTTTCCACCACGCACCACCCATTCGGTGCGCCGACCCCCCGCAACCTCCTGCCCTCGCCGGAAGCCCCCCATGCACCCCCGGTTCACCGGGAGGACGACCGAGCGTAGTCAGGCCGCTTCGCCGCCCGCAAGGCATCCACGACGATCTTGGTGGACCGCTCCACGGTAACGGTGGCCTGTTCCTTCTCGAGAGTCTGCACCACGCCTCCGGGGATGTTGAGGGCCGGCTCGAGGTCCTGCGGCTTGCCGATGACCTTGAAACGATAGGGAGCGGTGATCTTGTTCCCGTCCACGGCGATCCCGTCCTCCGAATCCGTCAGGTAGGTGCTCGCCACCACTCGTACACCGTTCACCTGGATCGCCTCGGCACCGGCCGCGCGCAGTTCCTGGACGGCGTCGAGCAGCATGTCCGCCTCGACCATTCCCTTCGTGTCCTCGATGGTCATGGTGATCCCGGGGCCCTGAGCGGCGACGGTGCCCGCCAGGACGCCGAGTTGCCTCTCCTTCTCGATCGTCTGCCTGCGGGCCTCCTCGGCCTGGTCGGAGCTGTTCTCCAGCTCGTCACGCTGTTTCTCGAGGCCCTGCTTCTCGTCCTCAAGACGCTCTGTGCGGTTGTCGAGTTCATCGAGGATGCGCACAAGATCTTCCTGGCGTGCCCCGCGCAGCGCGCTGTCGCTGTCGCTGTTGGAGGCAACCTGCACGGCCAGACCGAAGCCGAGGCCGAACAGCAGCAGCGCGACGATGAGTTGGGCGCGGGTCAGCCGGGGTGGCCACAGCCCCTTCACCAGCCGCTGCCGTCCGGTCAGCGCGGGCCCGGCCGGCTCCCGCGGAAGGTTCTCCTCCGCGGGCGTGGGCGCGCTCGCGGGCACCTCGGCGGGCAGTTCCCTGCGCAGGCCGGCCGCGGGCGGTCCCTCGGGGGCGCTCCTGGGCGGGGACACCGCCGGGCGCGTGGCCCCGTCGTGCGGGTGCTCGTGATCGTTCATCGGCCTCACGCCCTGAACACGTGCCGGCGGATCGCCGCGGCGTTGGAGAAGATGCGGATGCCGAGGACGACCACGACACCGGTGGACAGCTGGGCTCCCACGCCGAGTTTGTCGCCGAGGAACACGATCAGCGCGGCGACGACGACGTTCGACAGGAACGAGACCACGAAGACCTTGTCGTCGAAGATGCCGTCGAGCATGGCCCGCAGCCCTCCGAACACGGCGTCGAGCGCCGCGACGACGGCGATCGGCAGGTAAGGCTCGACAACCGCCGGAACCTCGGGCCGGACCAACAGTCCGGCCACGACTCCCACGACGAGGCCCAGTACGGCGATCACGATGTGCCCTTCTCGGTTATCGGCTGTGCGGTACGTACGATCACGCTCGGCGCGGCGGGCAGCCGGACGTCGTCCTCCACGGAGATGGCGGTGCGGATGCCGTAGTTCTCCTGCAGGGCGTGCAGATAGAGTCCGTCCGCGCTGTTCTGGAACCGGTCGCTCATCGGCCCGCCGTCCCCCACCGCGAGCACCGTGTACGGCGGCACCAGCGGCCTGTTGTCGACCAGTATCGCGTCTCCGGCGGCCCTGATCGCCGACAGGGCGGTCAGCCGCTGCCCGTTGATGGCGACGGCCTCCGCGCCCGACTCCCACAGGCCGTTGACCACGCGCTGCATGTCACGGTCACGGACCCGGCCGGTGTCGGAGAATCCGGAGGCCGAGCGGGCATCCCCGTCACCGCCCACGCCGGCGTCCTCGGCGTCGTCCACCACGAGCCGCACTCCGGGCCCGTGCACCGCGGTCGCGCCGGACAGCATGCCCACCAGCGTGGACCGGTCGCCTTCGCCGCTGTCACGGAGGGCCTCACGCTGCCGTGCGCTCACGTCCACGCGGAGTTCGTCGACGGTGTCCTCGAGCCTGTCGGCGGCCTCGGTCTCCCGCTCGATGCGGTCGATGAGCTCCTCGCGTTCCTTGGCGACGGCCGGAGCCTCCACCCGGGCCTGTGCGGCGCCGAGCGTCACAATCAGTGCGGCCAGCACCAGGCCGCCGGCGAGTCCGAGTTTCGCCCTGAGGGTCTTCGGCATGCCGCCGTCCCCGTCGGACTTCCTGCGCGCGGCTGCCTCGGCGTATCCGTCGTCGAGACTGTGGTCCATGACGTTGGTGATCAACGACATGGAGGCGTCCGGGCGTGCGGGCCGCGCGGGTGTGCTCCGAACGGGGGGATGCTGCGGCATGCCGCACATCGTCGCACGCCGCGGCCACTACCTCCGAAACGGCCCTACCGGCGTGCCGGACAGGCCCCGTTGGGGGCACTTGTCCGGCACACCCGGGTACCGCTCGGCCTACCGTCCCGCGCTGTCGACCACCGCCGACCACTCGTCGAGCAGTGCTTGCGCGGAGGCGTCGTCGGGGCCCTCGGCCCACAGATGGGTGACCGCCTCGGCCGGGTCGGGCAGCACCATCACCCAGCGGCCGTCGGTCTCCACCACGCGCACGCCGTCGGTGGTGTCCACGGAGCGCTCTCCGGCCGCCTCGACGACCCGCCGCATCACCAGGCCCTTGACCGCCCACGGCGTCGCCAGGTCCCGCTTGAGCACGTGCGCCCGCGGAATGCGCGCGTCGATCTGGCTGAGCGTGAGCTGGGTGCGGGCGACGAGCCCGATGAGCCGGACGAAGGCGGCGGTGCCGTCATAGACACTGCTGAACTCCGGGACGATGAACCCGCCCTTGCCGTCGCCGCCGAAGATGGTTCCCTCTTCGCCGCCCACGCGCGTGAGGTCGTCCGGCGAGGTGGTCGTCCATTCGACCTGCGTGCCGTGGTAGGCCGCCACCTGCTCGGCGATCCTCGTCGTGGTCACCGGGAGGGCGACCCGACCGCTGCGCCGCTCGGAGGCGATCAGGTCGAGCATCACGAGCAGCGCCCGGTCGTCCTCGACGATCCGCCCCTTCTCGTCGACCAGGGACAGCCGCTCACCGACGGGGTCGAACCGTACACCGAAGGCGGCTCCCGAGGACGCCACGATCTCCCCGAGCCGGACCAGTCCCGAGCGCCGCATGTCGGCCGTCTCGGTGGGCCTGGACTCGTCGAGACCGGGGTTGATGGTCAGCGAGTCGACGCCCAGCTTGCCGAGCAGGCTCGGCAGCACCAGGCCGGCACTGCCGTTGGAGGCGTCCACGACGACCTTGAGTCCGGACTCGGCGATCCCGGTGATGTCGACGTTGCGCAGCAGCGATCCCGTGTACGAGTCGAAGACGCTCGCCGGGAAGTGCAGATCGCCGATCTCCCCGGGGAACGCACGCCGGTACTCCTGCCGCGCGAAGACCCGGTCCAGCTTCCGCTGGCTGCCCTGTGAGAGGTCGGCACCCTGCCCGTCGAAGAACATGATGTCGACGGAGTCCGGCACTCCGGGCGTGGTCCGGATCATGATGCCGCCGGCGCTGCCCCGCGCGGTCTGCTGCCGCGCCACGGGCAGCGGTACGTTCTCCAGGTCCCGTACGTCGATGGCGCTGGCCTGCAGTGCCGAGATCACCGCCCGCTTGAGCGCACGGGCGCCGCGGGAGTGGTCGCGGGCCGTGGTGACGGTCGAGCCCTTCTTGAGCGTCGTCGCGTACGCACCGGCCAGCCGCACCGCGAGTTCGGGTGTGATCTCCACGTTCAGGATGCCGGACACGCCCCGAGCCCCGAAGAGGTGCGCCTGTCCTCTGGATTCCCAGATGACGGAGGTGTTGACGAAGGCGCCGGCCTCGATGGTCTTGAACGGGTAGACCCGCACATTGCCCTGGACGATCGATTCCTCACCGATCAGGCACTCGTCACCGATGACGGCACCGTCCTCGATCCGCGCGGCGCGCATGATGTCGGTGTTCTTGCCGACGACGCAGCCACGCAGGTTGCTGTGCGGCCCCACGTACACGTTGTCGTGCACGACGGCCTTGTGCAGGAAGGCACCGCTCTTGACGACGACATTGGAACCGACGACGGTGTGTTCGCGGATCTCCGCGCCGGACTCGACCTTGGCGTAGTCGCCGATGTAGAGGGGGCCACGCAGGACGGCGTCGGGGTGCACCTCGGCGCCCTCGGCCACCCATACGCCCGGGGAGATCTCGAAGCCGTCGATGTCGACGTCGACCTTGCCCTCCAGGACGTCGGCCTGGGCCTTCACATAGCTCTCGTGCGTGCCGACGTCTTCCCAGTAGCCTTCGGCGACATAGCCGTAGACGGGCTTGCCTTCCTTCATCAGCTGAGGGAAGACGTCACCGGACCAGTCGACGGGCACATCGGGCTCGACGTAGTCGAAGACCTCGGGCTCCATGACGTAGATACCGGTGTTCACCGTGTCGGAGAAAACCTGCCCCCAGGTCGGCTTCTCCAGGAAGCGCTCGACCTTGCCTTCCTCGTCCACGATGGTGATGCCGAATTCCAGGGGATTGGGCACACGGGTCAGGCAGACCGTGACCAGGGCGCCCTTTTCCTTGTGGAAATTGATCAGCTCGGTGAGGTCGAAGTCGGTGAGGGCGTCGCCGGAGATGACGAGAAAAGCGTCGTCCTTCAGCGCCTCCTCGGCGTTCTTGACGCTACCGGCGGTACCGAGGGGCTTCTCCTCATTGGCATAGGTGAGCTCCATTCCGAGCTCTTCGCCGTCACCGAAATAGTTCTTGACGAGCGACGCAAGGAACTGGACAGTCACAACGGTTTCGTTGAGCCCATGCCTTTTGAGCAGCCGCAGAACGTGCTCCATGATCGGCCGGTTGGCCACCGGCAGGAGCGGCTTGGGCATGCTTGAGGTCATGGGGCGAAGGCGGGTGCCTTCGCCTCCGGCCATCACGACGGCCTTCATGTCGGAAGCGTCCTCCTCGAAGAGACGACGGTCTGACCGACTTCACCCGCCGGGATTGGCCGGCACTTTTACAGTGCGGGTCGTCGCGCCACGTTGCGCGTACTGATCAGCGAGTTCAATCGGCCACAGGGTCCGCACGAACCAGACGGCGGACTTGGACCACGTAAAGCACTCCTGCCCACCAATACAGGGTTGTACCCCATCCGGCGAACGCCCAGCCGAAAATAGCAGCGAGTGACGAGATCCAGCCAGTTCCGTCACTGAGCAGGAGCAGTGGGAAGGCGTACATCAGGTTGAAGGTGGCGGCCTTCCCCAGGAAGTTCACCTGGGGCGGCGGATAGCCGTGCCGCCTGAGGATGCCCACCATGACCAGGAGAACCAGCTCGCGGGCCAGCAGCACGGCGGTGAGCCAGAGCGGCAGAATCTCGCGCCAGGTGAGGCCCACGAGGGTGGAGAGGATGTAGAGACGGTCGGCGGCCGGGTCGAGCAGCCGGCCGAGGCTGCTGATCTGGTTCCACCGCCGCGCGAGCTTGCCGTCCAGGTAGTCGCTGACGCCGCTGAAGGCCAGCACCAGGAGCGCCCATCCGTCGCTCTTAGGACCACCGAACTCCGGCCTGAGGATCAGCCACAGGAACAGGGGTACGCCAACGAGCCGCGCCATGCTGAGCATGTTCGGGATGGTGAGGACGCGGTCTGTCTGCACCCGCGTCTCCTGGACCTCCACCCGGGATCCTCCTGTGGGGAAATGTATCGACGATGCCCCCCGACCTTACCTCAACGCAAAAAAGCTCTGACTCTTGGGCTGTGCCCAAGAGCCAGAGCTCTAAAGGTAGTTCGGCGGCGTCCTACTCTCCCACAGGGTCCCCCCTGCAGTACCATCGGCGCTGTAAGGCTTAGCTTCCGGGTTCGGAATGTAACCGGGCGTTT